>JARXAJ010000297.1 GCA_029865965.1 Aquabacterium sp. | reverse complement strand
CTGTTGATGCTCGACGAGCCCAGCCTGGGGCTGGCGCCGCTGGTGGTGCGCGAGATCTTCCGCACCATCGACGCCCTGCGCAGCCAGGGTGTGTCCATCCTGCTGGTCGAGCAGAACGCCCGCGCCGCGCTGGAGGTGGCCGACCATGGTTATGTGCTGGAGACCGGCGCCTTCTCGGTGCAAGGCCCGGCCGATGCGCTGGCGGTTGACCCCCGGGTGATCGAAACCTATCTGGGTGCGGCCCGGCCTGCCGCCCCGTCGGTCTGAGCCACCATGTGGACCTACCAGGCCCCGGTGGCCGACATGCTGCACCTGCTGACCCGGGTGCTCGACGCCCCGGCCAGCTGGGCCGCCCAACCCGCGTTTGCCGACCTGGACAGCGACACCGCCGCCGAGGTGCTGGCCCAGGCCGGCCGCTTTGCCGGCGAGGTGCTGGCGCCCACCAATGCACCGGGCGACCAGCACGGCTGCACCTGGACGCCCGCTGGCGTGGCCACGCCGCCGGGCTTTCGCGCCGCCTACCAGGCCTTTGTCGATGGCGGGTGGCCGGCGCTGGCCTGCAGCCCCGTAGCTGGCGGCCAGGGCCTGCCGCAGGTGCTGAACATGGCCTTGTTCGAGATGCTGGCCGCCGCCAACCACGGCTGGACCATGTACCCCGGCCTGCTGCACGGCGCCTGTGAGGTGCTGCTGCACCACGGCTCGCCCGCGCTGCAGGCGCTCTATCTGGACAAGCTGGTCAGCGGGCAGTGGCTGGGCACGATGTGCCTGACCGAACCCCAGGCCGGCAGCGACCTGGGCCTGGTGCGCACCCAGGCCACGCCGCTGGCAGGTGACGCCGCCAACGGCGCGCCGCTGCGCATCAGCGGCAGCAAGATCTTCATCAGCGGCGGTGACCACGACCTGACCGACAACATCGTGCACCTGGTGCTGTGCCGGCTGGCCGGCGCGCCCCCAGGCACCAAGGGCCTGAGCCTGGCCCTGGTGCCCAAGATCAGGCCGGACGGGCAGCGCAACGCCGTGTTCTGTGACGGCATCGAGCACAAGATGGGCATCCACGGCAGCGCCACCTGCCAGATGCGCTTCGACGGCGCCGACGGCTGGCTGATCGGCGAGCCCCACCGCGGCCTGGCGGCGATGTTCCTGATGATGAACGCCGCCCGCCTGCATGTGGCGATGCAGGGCGTGGGCCACCTGGAGGCGGCCACCCAGAACGCCTGGCGCTACGCCCAGCAGCGGCTGCAGATGCGCGCAGTGGCTCGGCCATCCGGTGCGGCCGGGCCCCAGGGGCCGGACCCGATCGCCTGGCACCCGGCCATGCGCCGCATCCTGCTGACCCTGCAGGCCCGCACCGACGGCTGCCGTGCCATCGCCTACTGGTGTGCGCTGCTGCTCGATGAAGCCGAGCACCACCCCGATGCCACCCGCCGCGCCGCCGCCGCCGGCCATGTGGCCTTGCTGACGCCGGTGGCCAAGAGCCTGTTCACCGAGCTGGGCCACCGCAGTGCCGACGAGGCGCTGCAGGTCTGGGGCGGCTATGGTTTTGTGCGCGACTACGGCATCGAGCAGACAGTGCGCGACAGCCGCATCGCGATGATCTATGAGGGCACCAACGAGATCCAGGCGGTCGACCTGGTGCAGCGCAAGCTGCTGGACGACGGCGGTGCCCGCGCCCGCGCCTTGATGGCCATGCTGGCTGCTGAGGTGGCCGCCTGTCGCGCCGTGCCGGCTTTGCAGCCGTTTGCCGATGCGCTGGCGCAGCAACTGGCGCAGTGGGACCAGGCCCTGGTGGTGCTGCAGGCTGGCCGGGCAACCGACGCCGAACACCCGCTGCGGGTGGCCGACGACGTGCTGGCCGGCGTGGGCCATGCGCTGCTGGCCTGGGCCTGGGCCCGCATCGCCCGGGTGGCATCGTTGGATGAGCAGCCGGCTGTGCCCGGCGCCCGGCCAGCGGCGCAGTGGCTGCAATCGGCCACCTTCGGCCTGCAGTGGCTGCTGCCGCAGGCCCAGGTGCATTGGCAGCGTGCCACCCAGTCCGGGCTGGTGCTGCCCTTTCTGGCGGCCTGACCAGCGATGCCCGACCGCGCCCCGCTGAACCAGGCCGCCCAGGACACGGCTGCCGTGCCTGTGGTGCCCCCGCTGCGGGCGGCATCGCAGGCGCTGTCGCTGGGCCTGCTGGGCGATGTGCTGGGCTACCACATCGCCCAGGCGGCGGTCACCACGGTCGACATGTTCGAGCGCCACATCGGCCAGCCCTTTGACCTGCGCAAGGTGGAGTACTCGCTGTTGCTGCTGCTGCTGGCCAACGGCCCGCTCACGCCCAAGCGCCTGGGTCAGGCGCTGGCGCTGTCGGGGCCCAAGCTCACCTTGCTGCTCGACCGGCTGGAAGAGCGCGGCCTGCTGCGCCGCGAACGCAATTCCACCGACGGCCGCAGCCAGAACATCGTGCTGACCGACGCCGGCGGGCAACTCACCCGCACGGCCGGCCAGGCCGCTGCGCCGATGGAGCGTGAACTCGACGACCGGCTCAGCCGCGTCGAGCGGCTGATGCTGATCGAGCTGCTGCGCAAGGTGGCGGGGCGGTGATGTCGGCCCCCGGCCTGCGGCGTGCCGCAGGTCACCCCCCGCCCGCCTTCGAGCAGGGCCTGATGCAGCTCTACCAGGGCGCGCGGCCGATGCCCATCATGCGGCGGTACCAGGCGTGGAAGTGCTGCATGCCGTCTTCCATCGGGCTCTGGTAGGGCCCCGCCTCGTCGTCGCCGCGTTCCATCAACGCGCGCCGGCCGGCGTCCATGCGCAGGGCGATCTCGTCGTCCTCGACGCAGGTTTCCATGTAGGCGGCCTGCTCCGCCTCGATGAATTCGCGCTCGAAGGCGGCGATCTCCTCGGGGTAGTAGAACTCCACCATGTTGACCGTCTTCTGCGGGCCCTTGGGGTAGAGCGTGCTCACCACCAGCACATGCGGGTACCACTCGACCATGATGTTCGGGTAGTAGGTCAGCCAGATCGCGCCCTGCTTGGGCGGCTGGCCGTTGCCCAGCGCCAGCACGGCTTCATGCCAGCGCTTGTAGGCCGGTGAGCCGGCCTGCCGCAGCGAATCATTGATGCCCACGGTCTGCACCGAATGGTGGGGGCTGAACTCCCACTTCAGATCGTCGCAGGTGACAAAACGACCCAGGCCGGGGTGGAACGGGCCGACGTGGTAGTCCTCCAGGTAGACCTCGATGAAGGTCTTCCAGTTGTAGTCGCACTCATGCACATGCACCTTGTCGAGCACGTAGCCGGTGAAGTCGAGGTCGGCCTTGGGGCCCACCTGGCCCAGTTCGGCGGCGATGTCGCGGCCGTTGTCCTCGAAGACCATGCCGTTCCAGCTGCGGGTCTTGTAGCGCTGCAGGTTCAGGCAAGGGTCCTGCTGGAACAGCGGTGCGCCCAGCAGTTCACCTTGCAGGTTGTAGGTCCAGCGGTGCAGCGGGCAGACGATGTTGCCGCCGCTGTGGCCCGGTGCGTTGTGGCGGGTGTTGCCGCGCCCGCGCAGCATCAGCGCCTGGCGGTGGCGGCACACATTGCTCAGCAGTTCCACCCCGTTGGCGGTGCGCACCAGGGCGCGGCCTTCACCTTCCTGCGGCAGGGCGTGGTAATCGCCCACCTCGGGCACGGCCAGCTCATGCCCCAGGTAGCGGGGCCCGTGCTGGAAGATCAGCTCCAGTTCGCGGCGGAACAGCTCGTCCGAGAAGTAGGTGGTGACAGACAGTTGCGACTGCTCCGACCGCTCATCGAGACGGTGCGTGCGTGCAAGCGGGCCCCCAAGCGGCGTCATGGCGACGCCGCTGCTCCCCGATGGGGATGCGTCAACGCGGGAGCGGCCCGCCGTGGTCGCAAGAGCTTCGAGTCTGGTGCTCAGGTCCGACATGATCCCCGGAATCTCCAGCGTGGATGTCAAGGCCCCCCACCCGGAGGCCCCGCGGGTGGGCATGGTCAATGCTGATAAAAAAGGCCACCCCACAGGGGCAGCCGCTCTCGCAATTGTAGCCGTCACCTGTGGCCGCGCTGCGACAGCCCGTGTCTAGAATCAGTGCTCACTCCAGAAATGGGCCCACCGTCCGGGCCTCCCGTCCATGAGCCTCCCAGCGCCGCCCGCCGACGATCCCGTTGCGCCTCAAGATACGCCCCGTTACGAGGATGCCCTGGCCGAGCTGGAGCGACTCGTCAGCGCCATGGAAGGCAGCCAGCTGCCGTTGGACGCCTTGCTTGACAAGTACCGCCGTGGTGCCCAGCTGCTCGATCTGTGCCGGGCCCGGCTGCAGGCGGTGGAACAGCAGGTCAAGGTGCTGGAAGACGGGCAGCTGAAGGATTGGGCGGCGCCATGAGCCCGCCCGGCCGCCCGAAGGGCGAATTCCGCAGTGCGCAGCACGAAGGTACCCCAGTGAGCCCGCCCGGCCGCCCGAAGGGCGAATTCCGCAGTGCGCAGCACCAAGGTGCCCGAAATAGCGCCCCCACCCGGCCAGCAAAAAGGGATGCGCGCGTCTCGCCCGGCAAGGCCCTGCGCAGCGTGAGGGTGCCCACATGAGCCAGTCTGGCTTCGATGCCTGGGTGCAGCAGGAGCTGCTGCTGGTGGAAGCGGCGTTGTCGCGCTGGGTGCCGGTCGACGCGCCCGCCGGCCTGGGCCTGGCCATGCGCTACGGCGTGCTCGACGGCGGCAAGCGCCTGCGGCCGCTGCTGGTGCGCGCCGCCTGCCAGGCCGTGGCCGGTGATCCGCAGGCCGCCCTGCGCGCGGCCGTGGCAGTGGAGCTGATCCATGCCTATTCCCTGGTGCACGATGACATGCCCTGCATGGACAACGACGTGCTGCGCCGGGGCAAGCCCACGGTGCATGTGCAGTACGGCGAGGCTGCGGCCATGCTGGCAGGCGATGCGATGCAGGCGCTGGCCTTCGAGGTGCTGACCCCCGACGCCACCGATGCCGAGCCGATGCCCGCGCCGCTGCAGGCCCGGTTGTGCAGCCTGCTGGCCAGGGCCGCCGGCCATGCCGGCCTGGCCGGCGGCCAGGCCATCGACCTGGCGTCCACCGGCAAGCCGCTGGCCGAAGATGCGCTGCGCGACATGCACCGCCGCAAGACCGGCGCCTTGCTGCAGGCCAGCGTGCTGATGGGCGCCGCCACCGGCCCCTGCAGCCCGGCAGCGCACCAGGCGCTGTCAGACTACGGCGCCGCGCTGGGCCTGGCGTTCCAGGTGGTCGACGATATCCTGGATGTCACCCAGTCATCGGCCACGCTGGGCAAGAGCGCCGGCAAGGACCTCAACGCCAACAAGCCCACCTACGTCACCGTGCTCGGCCTCGACGAGGCCCGCCGCCAGGCCCAGGCGCTGCACCAGCAGGCGCTGGCAGCCCTGGCGCAGGGCGGCCTGGCCGATGCCGAACTCCTGCGTCTGCTGGCCGACATGGTTGTCGACCGCAACAGCTGAACAAGGTCAACCCGCATGCCCAATTCCCTGTTGAACACCCTGAACGAACCGGCTGCACTGCGCAGGCTGTCGCGCGGTGAGCTCGGCCGCCTGGCCACCGAGCTGCGTGACTTCGTCATCAACAGCGTCAGCAAGACCGGCGGCCACCTGTCGTCGAACCTGGGCACGGTGGAGCTCACCATCGCGCTGCACTATGTGTTCAACACGCCCTGGGACCGCATCGTCTGGGACGTGGGCCACCAGACCTACCCGCACAAGATCCTGACCGGCCGGCGCGACCAGATGGACACGCTCAAGCAGCTGCACGGCATCAGCGGCTTCCCGCGCCGCGCCGAGAGCGAGTACGACACCTTCGGCACCGGCCATTCATCCACCAGCATCTCGGCCGCGCTGGGCATGGCGCATGCCGCCAAGGTCAAGGGTGAGCACCGCCGCGCGGTGGCGGTGATCGGCGACGGCGCGCTCACCGGCGGCATGGCCTTCGAGGCGCTCAACCATGCCGGCGCGCCGCACGGCGTGGGCCCGGCCGACCTGCTGGTGATCCTCAACGACAACGACATGTCGATCAGCCCGCCGGTGGGCGCGCTCAACAAGCACCTGGCCCGGCTGATGAGCGGCAACTTCTACAGCGCCGCGCGTGAAGGCGCCAAGAGCGTGCTGAAGAACACGCCGCTGTATGAGTTTGCCCGCCGCTTTGAAGAGCACACCAAGGGCATGGTCGTGCCCGGCACCATCTTCGAGGAGCTGGGCTTCCACTACGTGGGCCCGATCGACGGCCACGACCTGGACGCGCTGATCCCCACGCTGGAGAACCTGCGCGACAAGAAGGGCGCGCAGTTCCTGCATGTGGTCACCAAGAAGGGCTACGGCTACAAGCTGGCCGAAAACGACCCGATCAACTACCACGGCCCGGGCAAGTTCGACCCCAGCATCGGCATCACCAAGCCCGCCACCGCGCCCAAGCTCACCTTCACCCAGGTCTTCGGCCAGTGGCTGTGCGACATGGCTGCCGCCGACGAGCGCCTGGTGGCCATCACCCCGGCCATGCGCGAGGGCTCGGGCATGGTCGAGTTCGAACAGCGCTACCCCAGGCGTTACCACGACGTGGGCATTGCCGAGCAGCATGCCGTCACCTTTGCCGCCGGCCTGGCGTGCGAGGGGCTCAAGCCGGTGCTGGCGATCTACAGCACCTTCCTGCAACGCGGCTACGACCAGCTGATCCACGACGTGGCGCTGCAGAACCTGCCGGTGGTGTTTGCGCTCGACCGCGCCGGCATCGTCGGCGCTGACGGCGCCACCCACTGCGGCGCTTATGACATCGCCTTCGTGCGCTGCATCCCCAACATGGCGATGCTGACGCCGTCGGACGAGGATGAATGCCGCAAGGCCCTGTCGACCGCGTTTGGCCGTGACCACCCGGTGGCCGTGCGCTACCCGCGCGGCGCCGGTGTTGGCAAGCGCCCCGAGTCCAACCTCGACACCCTGCCCTGGGGCAAGGGGGAGATGCGCCGCCAGGCCGGGCCCCAGCTTGCGGGCACGGGCGCGCTGGGCCGGCGTGTGGCCATCCTGGCCTTCGGCACGGTGCTGCATGCTGCACTGGCCGCCGCCGAGAAGCTCGACGCCAGCGTGGCCAACATGCGCTTTGCCAAGCCCATCGACGAGGCCCTGGTGCTTGAACTGGCGCGCACGCACGATGCCATCGTCACCGTGGAAGAAGGCTGCCTGCCCGGCGGCGCCGGCAGCGCCGTGGGTGAATGCCTGGCCGCCGCCGGCGTGGCGGTGCCCCTGCTGCACCTGGGTCTGCCCGATGAATTCATCGAGCATGGCGACCCGGCCAAGCTGATCGCGCTGGTGGGGCTGGATGCAGCCGGCATCGAGGCTGCGGTGCGCAAGCGCTTCGGCGCTGCGCTGTCGCTGGTCAAGCCCGCTGTCAATGACTGAATCGACACCAGACCTGTGATGAGCTTGGCCACCGGCCTGATCGACGCCCAGGTGCATGACGCGCAGGCCATGCGCCATGCGCCGGCCAGCCTGCTGCAACTGGCGCTGATGGACGCCCGCAACCGCACGCTGGGCTGGCTGTCGGCGTTTGATGGCTTGCAGTTCAGCACCAGCTTCGATGGCTTCGACCCGCCCTGGTGGCTGGCCGGCCAGGCCGGCTGGTACCAGGAGTTCTGGGTGGCGCGCCATGTGCAGCGCGGCCGTGGCGAGTCGGCCGACCCGGGCGGGTTGCGGCTGGCGTCGCTGCACCGCCAGGCCGATGCCTGGTTCGACCCCGCTGCCGGCAACCGGGCAGCACGCTGGCGGCAGCCCGGGCCCGGTGCCGAGGTGCTGCGCCAATACCTGGCCGACACGCTCGACACCACGCTCGACCTGCTGGAGAAATCCGGCGCCAGCGACGATGCCGCGCTGCATGTCTTCCGCCAGGCGCTGCACCACGAAGACCGGCTGGGCGAGCAACTCGCGGCCCTGGTGCAGGCGCTGGACCTGGCGCCCGAGCGGCACCAGCCCCTGTTGGACCGCGGCCTGTGGCCGGCCATGCCAACCCGCCCCCGGCGCGACCCGCTGGTGCTGGGTGGCCAGCGGCTGATGCTCGGCGCTGTGCCCGGCGGCTTCGTCCCCGACGGCGAGCGCTGGGCCCATGAAGTGCAGGTGCCCGAGTTCGAGATCGACGTGCAGCCGGTGTGCTGGTCGCAGTTCGCCGAGTTCGTCGACGATGGCGGCTATGACGACCGGCGCTGGTGGTCGGCGGCTGGCTGGGACCAGCTGCAGGCCAGCGGCCGCCGCGCTCCGCTTTATGTGGAGCAGGTGTCTAGCGGTGTGCTGGCACGGCGCAGTGGCCGGTTGCAGCGCCTGCCTGGTGCCCAGGCGGTGCTGCATGTGCATGCGCACGAAGCCGAGGCCTGGTGCCGCTGGGCAGGGCGGCGCCTGCCGTCCGAGGCGGAATGGGAACTGGCCGCCACGCTGGCCGGTGCCCGCGGCTTTGCCTGGGGCGAGGTGGCCGAATGGGTGGCCGGCAGTGCACGCGCCTACCCCGGCGGGCCGGCCTGGCCGGGCGATGTCGCCGCCAACCGTGTGCAGCGGGGTGCCAGTGCCTGGGGCAGTGCGCGCCTGCGCTACCCGCGCGCACGCCAGGCGGTGCCGGCCGGGCGGGACGAGGGCTTCGTCGGCTTCCGCAGCTGCGCTGTCTAGCGTGGCTGCCACGCGCTGCGCCGGGCGGCGCGGTGCTGCGCGCTACTTCTCGACCAGGCCTTCGCGCACGGCCAGGCGCACCAGCGAGGTGACGCCGGTCACGCCCAGCTTGGCCATCACCCGGCTGCGGTAGGTGTCGACCGTCTTGGGTGACAGGTGCAGCTGCGCGCCGATGGCCGCGCTGCTGAGGCCGTTGACGACCATGGTGACGATTTGCCGCTCACGCGGGGACAGGATGGCGAAGGGGTCGGCCGGGGCGTCGTTGGTCAGTGCCTGCAAGGCCAGGTCGGCCACCTGCGGGCCGAAGAAGCGCCGGCCCGCGGCCACGGTGTCGATGGCCAGCAACAGCTCGGCCGCGCCCGCGTCCTTCAGCACATAGCCGGCAGCGCCCAGGCGCACCGCCTCGGCCACATGGCGCGGCTGGGCCGACATCGTCAGCACGATGGCCTTGACCGGTGATTCGCGCCGCTTCATGTCCTGCAGCACCTCGAAACCCGAGCGCTCACCCAGCCCCAGGTCGAGCAGCATCACCTGCGCCTGCTGCTGCTGGGCTTCGACGATGGCCTGGGTGGGGTCGCTGCTTTCGCCGACCACCTGGTGGCCAGCGGTTTCCAGCAGCGCATGCAAGCCATCGCGCAGGATCAGCTGGTCGTCGACCAGGTAGATCCGGGTCATGCCGGGCGCCCCTGCGGGTGGGGCAACTGCATTGGCCGGTGCGCGTTTCGCGTCATGGTGTTCCCTGCAAGAAATGCGGATCCGCCGCCGCAAAACGTCACCATACCAAATGCCGGCGCAGATGATCCGAATTGCAGCAATGGGCGGGAAAACGCGGGCTTGGTGACGGGCCTGCGCCAAGGTCTGATGTCGGCTCGTTCACCCAGGGGTTGGTTTGCTCCTGTTCGTCCACCTGTCCCGCCACCCGCGCGCACTTTTGCCGAGTCATGCCCATGCGACCGTCGATGCCTTCACACACCGCCCTTGCCGCCGCCTGCTGCCTGGCCTGCGCTGCCCAGCCCGCGCTGGCCCAAACCGAGTCGGTGGTGGTCACCGGTTCACCGCGGGCCCAACGCGTGCTCGACGCGCCGTTTGCCATCTCCACCGTGGACGCCGCCACGCTGCGCGATGCCGGGCCGATGGTCAACCTGTCGGAGGCGCTGGGGTCGGTGCCGGGCCTGGTGGTCAACAACCGCAACAACTATGCGCAGGATCTGCAGATCAGTGCGCGCGGCTTTGGCGCACGGGCCGGCTTCGGCGTGCGGGGCCTGCGGCTCTACACCGACGGCATCCCCGCCACCATGCCCGACGGCCAGGGCCAGGTGGCCCACTTCGACCTGGCCGGCGCGCAGCGGGTGGAAGTGCTGCGCGGGCCGTTCTCGGTGCTCTACGGCAACAGCTCGGGCGGCGTGATCGCGCTGTTTGGCGCGCCGGTCACCGCTGCCCAGGCCGAGGCCGGCGTCGATGCCGGCAGCTTCGGCCTGCGCCAGGCGCGTGCCGGCGTGTCGGCTCCGCTGGGTGGCGGCTTCGACCTGCGCGCCAGCCTGTCGAAACTGGAGACCGATGGCTTCCGCCCGCAGAGCGCGGCCGACCGCCGCCTGGCGAATGTGCGCCTGGGCTGGCAGGGCGCCAATGACCGCGTGGTGCTGCTGGTGTCCGACCATGCGCAGGACGCGCAGGACCCGCTGGGTTTGAAATTGTTGGACCTGCAGGCCGATCCGCAGGGGACGACGCCAGAGGCCACCCTGTTCAACACCCGCAAGACCATCGCCCAGACCCAGGCCGGCGTGAACTGGCGCCACCAGTTCCCCGACGGCGGCGTGCTGCGTGAAAGCAGCCTGAGTCTGCACAGCGGGAAGCGCAGCGTGACGCAGTATCTGGCCATTCCGGCGGGTACCCAGGGTAACCCGCGTCATGGTGGCGGCGTGATCGATTTCGATCGCCGCTATGAAGGCATGGAAGCTCGCGTGCAGTTTGGCTGGTCAGGCATCGATGCGGTGGCTGGCGTCGCGATAAAGCGCCAGACTGACGACCGCCGCGGCTATGAGAACTTCAAGATCGACACGCCCGCCATACTGGGCGTGCAGGGCGCGCTTAGGCGCAACGAGACCAACAGCGCTGAAAGTCGCGATGCCTTTTTGCAGGCTGAGTGGGCATTGGCCCCGTCCATCAGCGCTACAGCAGGGGTTCGGTCGGGTCGGGTATCAATCAACGTGGACGATAACTACCCAGTTAACGGCCCAAATATCGACGACAGCGGCAGCCTTCGCTTCAACTATACGAATCCGGTTCTTGGTTTGCGCTGGAGAGCAGCGCCTGGCTGGGCGCTGCATGCCAGTGTCGCGCGTGGGTTCGAATCGCCAACTCTCGGCGAATTGGCTTACAGCAGCGACGTCAGTGGTGCTGAGCTCGGCTTCAACAAAGGACTGCAAGGGCAGACCAGCCGCCAGGCAGAACTAGGCAGCAAGTGGCGCAGCCCGGCGCTGGACGTCGACGCCACCTTATTCGCGGTGCGCACCGATGACGAGATCGGCGTGCTTCGCAACACCGGGGGGCGGGCGTCGTTCCGGAACGTGGGCCGCACCAAGCGGCACGGCGCCGAGCTGGCCACCACCTGGCGCCCCGCCACCGGCCTGCGGCTGCAGGCCGCGCTGTCCTGGCTACATGCCGAGTACGCCGACAGCTTCGTCACCTGTGACGGCATCCCGTGCCCGGGCACCAACAACGCGGCGCTCAAGACCGTGCCTGCCGGCAACCGCATCGCCGGCACCCAGCGCGCCAGCGCCTGGGCCCAGGCGGCCTGGCGCACCGGTCCGCTGGGCGGTGAATGGGCGCTGGAATGGCGCGCCAATGCCCGCACCATGGCCAATGACCTGAACACCGCGGCCGCGCCCGGCTATGCCCTGGCCAACCTGCGCTGGTCGGGCAAGCTGGCGCTGGGCCCCAGCGACGCGCTGGAACTGCTGGCCCGGGTGGATAACCTGTTCAACCGTGACCATGTCGCCAGCGTCATCGTCAACGACGGCAACAGCCGCTTCTATGAACCCGGTGCGCCGCGCAGCCTGCTGTTGTCGCTGCGTTGGCAGCACCGCTATTGAGGTGCTTGCCAAGCACCACTGCAGCCCTCTGGCTGCCTGGCCCGGGGAGTCAACCCGCAGCGTGGCACACCAAGACGCTCTTGATGCGCTCCAGCGCGCCAAGGGCTCCTGAGCGCCCCCAGGGCTGTGCTGCGCCCAGCCAGCCCCCCTCGGGCGGCCTGACGCGCGGCGGCAGCCTGGAGGGTGCCCACAATGGGCGCATGGCCTCGTCCGTCCCCCCTCGCCATACTGTCCCGCTGGACCTGCCCCGCCTGGTGATGCGCCGGGCCGGCGTGGTGGGCGCGCTGGTGCTGCTGCTGGCGGTGGTGCTGGGCCTGGCGCGCATGGGCGGCGACATCGACGACGAGGTGGACGCCGCAATGGCGCTGGCCAGCGTGATGGCTCGCCTGGGCCAACTGGACCAGACCGACGACCGCAACGCGCTCGCATCCCTGCATGCCATGCAGGCCCGGCACCCGCTGCGCCACCTGGCACTGCAGGTGCATGCGCAAGACGGCAGCCTGCTGCTGGGCCCGCCGCCCGCTCCGCCTGCGGCACTTCCGCTGCGCTGGCTGCTCGATCTGCACCGCGCCTGGCTGTCGGCCCCCGATGTCCGCCGCGTGGCCTGGCAGGTGCCGCGTGCCGACGGCAGCCGCTGGACGGTGTCGCTGGCGGCCTCGCACGACAGCGAGCGGCGCGAGGCCATGGCCGGCCTGCTCGACATGTTGGCGCTGTTGCTGCTGTGCGTGGCCGGCCTGCTGGCCGTGATGCACTGGAACGTGCGGCGTGCGTTTGCGCCAATGGGCCGGCTGTTGCACGCGATCACCGGCATCGAGAGCCACGACCCGCGCCAGGTGCAGGCCCTGCCCGCCATGCCCACGCGAGAGCTTGAATCGCTGGCCGCCGCGCTGCGCCACCTGGGTGCGGCGCTCGACCAGGCCGAGGCCCAGCGCCGCCAGCTCAGCCAGCAGGTGCTCACCCTGCAGGAAGACGAACGCGCCCGTCTGGCGCGTGACCTGCACGATGAATTCGGCCAGCGGCTCACCGCGCTGCGGGTCGATGCCGCCTGGCTGGCGCGCCAGGTGGCGGGTGATGCCCGGCTGCTGCCGGTGGTGGACGGCATGGCCCAGCAGTGCGCGCTGGTGCAGGCCGACATCCGGTCGTTGCTGACGCGCCTGCAGCCCTTCGGCCCGGTGGCGGCTGACGCTGCACAGGCCGAATGCCTGGCCCGTGGCCTGGCGCTGCTGCAGGCCCTGGTCGACAGCTGGCAGGGCAGCGGGGCCGAGCCCGGCCTGGCCTGCCACCTCAGCCTGGACTGGCATGGCGCTGATGGCCAGCCCCAGCCCTGGCCCGTGGGCGACGCCGCCCAGGCGCTGTGGCTGCCCCGCCCGCTGTGGCTGGCGCTCTACCGCATCAGCCAGGAAGCGCTGACCAACACGGCCCGCCATGCCGATGCCCGCAGCGCCGGCCTGCGGCTGCACCTGCGTGGCGGCCGGCAGCCGGGCGATGCACTGCAGATCGACTGGCAGGCCTGGGACGACGGCATCGGCCTGCCCATGGCGCCGCATGGCATGGACAGCGTCGATGGCCTGCAGCTGGCGGTGCTGCCGCGTGGCAACGGACTGGCCGGCCTGCAGGAGCGGGTGTGGGCCCAGGGCGGCCTGCTGCAGTGCGGCCCGGTGCAGCCCGGCGCCGCCCGGCCCGGCATGCGCCTGGCGGCCAGCTTCCACACCCGGCTGCTGCCGGCGCCGGCCGCCGCCGCCTGACACACAGCGTCAGAACTTCAGCCGCAACCCCAGCCACAGGCTGCGCGGCGCGCCCGGCGCCACAAACAGCGCGTCTTCTTCCTGGCCGGTGAAGTTGCCCCGGGCATCGAACACCGTCTCGGCCAGCGCGCCATAGGTCTCGTACCGCTTGTTCAGTGCGTTCTGCACCCGGGCCACCACGGTCAGCGCTGGCGTGGCCTGCCATTGCAGCCGCAGGTGCAGCAGCGTGTAGCCGGGGATGTGCAGGCGCCGGATGTCGGTGGCGGCATCTTCCAGCAAGCCGTCTTCATTGCCCTGCACCCCGCGTGACGACACGATCTGCATGTCGGCCCCCAGGCCCAGGCCATGGCCCAGCGCCCAGTCGGCGCCCAGCTTGGCGCTGTGGCGCGGCAGGCCGGCCATGCGGGTGCCGGGAGTGATGCTGACGTTGCGCTCCCCCATGCGCAGCAGGCCGTGGGCCTGGTAGGTGGCCTGCAGGTGGCTGTAGGCGGCGGTGAAGGCCACCGGGCCGTATTGCGCCTGCCAGGTGGCGTCCAGCCCCTGGTGGCGGGTGCGCGCAAAGTTGCGGAAGTAGCCCAGCTGGCTGGTGGCGCTGACGCTGCCAAAGACGATGTCGTCCTGGTTGTCGGTGCGGTACAGCGCCACTTCCAGCCGCTGGCCCGGGGCCGGCCGCCAGCGCAGGCCGGCCTCCAGGCTGGTGGCGCGCACCTGCTTCAGGTAGGGGTCGCTCTGCAGGCCCACCGGCAGGCGGCAGGGCTCGGCGGGGTCGGCGCAGCCCAGCTCGATGACGGTGGGCACGCGGGTATTGCGCGCCAGGTTGGCAAACACCGCCAGGTTGCTGCCCACCTGCCGGGTGACACCGAAGGCCGGGTTCAGGCTGGTGTAGGTGAAGCTCTCCTTGGGCTTGGCCTCCAGCACGCCGGTGTCGTCGTCCACCGTGGTCAGGGTGTTGCTGACCCGGCTGCGGTTGCCACGCAGCGTGGCGGTGATGTGCGTGCCTGGCGCCAGCTGCCAGGTGTCGGTGGCATACAGGCCCAGGTGCAGGCTGTTGCCGATGACTGATGCGCTGAGCTCGGCCTCCTCATCGCCGGCCAGCACGCCGCGGCTGGCATCGAAGCTGCCCTCCTGTTCCAGCTGGCGGTAACGCACGCGGCTTGCGTCCACACTGGCACCCACCTGCCACTGGTGCGCGCCGTTGCGCTGTGCCAGGCTCAAAGCCGCGCCCCAGGCCGACTGGCGGGTGGCGGTGGTGTTCAGCGACGCGTTCTCGTCGGGCTGCAGCGGGTCGAAGTTGTCGGCACCGTCGCCGTTGACGGTGTCGCGCCGGCTGTTGCGGGCATAGGCCAGGGCTTGCAGCCGGCTGCCGGCACCCAACTGCTGGCTGAAGTTGAACGTGGCCTGGGCCAGGCGGTTCCTGGTGCGGTCGGGGTGGGTGAAGACGGCATGGCGCGATGTGGCGTACAGGTCGGGCGTGGCCTTGCCGTCGTCCAGCATCACACTGGGCAGCAAGCCGTTGCCCACCAGCGTGGCGCTGCCGCCCAGCACGCCCACGCTCCAGTCGGAGCCGCCATCGCTGCGGCCGATGCGGGCCAGCACCAGGGCCTGCCGGCCGGGCGAGTGGTCGCGCCAGCCGTTCTCGTCGAACACCGTGCCGCCCACATAGCTGTGCCAGCCATCGGCATGGCGCTGGCCCAGGCCCACCTCGGCGCGCTTGCGGCCATGGCTGCCCAAGCCCAGCTCGGCGCGCAGGCCTTCGGCACTGCGGCCGTCCACCGTCTCCAGCACGATGGCGCCGCCCAGCGTGTTCAGGCCGAAGCTGGGGTTGGCCCCGGGCAGCACGGTCAGCGACTGCAGGGCGAACTCAGGCACCATGTCCCAGTGGATGACATCGCCGAACGGCTCATTGATGCGCACGCCGTCCAGGTAGACCGACAAGCCCTGCGACGCACCCAGCAGGCCCGATGCGCGGTAGCCGCGGAAGGTCAGGTCGGCCTGGAACGGGCTGCCCTGGATGTCATTGACCTGCATGCCGGGCAGGCGCCGGGCCAGGTGGTCGGTCATGTTGTCGGCCTGGGCCTGGTCCAGCGCGTTGCGGCGCACTGTCTGGCTGGCGTAGGGCAGCAGGTTGCGGTCGACGCCCAGGCCGGCCAGTGGCGATGTGCCGATCACTTCCACCTGCTGGCTGGTGGGGGCGGCGGCGGCGGATTGGGCCAGCACGGCGGCGGGGGCCAGGGCACTGGCGGCGGCCAGGGCGGTGCGGCACAGGCGTGGGAACATGGTGGGCAGTCTCTTCAATGTGGTGCTGGAAAGCTGGTGATGCGTCTGCAGAGCATGGGCCCGGGCACCCGGGAAATCTTCCCGATCTGTGCTGGGGAAATCCGGCAGTGACAGTGCATGTGATGCTGGTCGACGACCACGCGGTGGTGCGTGCCGGCTACCGCCGCCTGCTGGAGCTGGAGCGCGACTGCGTGGTCAGCGCCGAATGCGCCGACGCCGACGCCGCCTATGCCCTGCTGCAGCAGCGCCAGCCGCCGCCGGTGGACGTGATCGTGCTGGACCTGTCGATGCCCGGGCGTAGCGGCTTCGACCTGCTGCGCCGCATCGGGCTGCGGTGGCCGCTGGTGCGCCGGCTGGTGTTCAGCATGCACGACAGCCCGGCCATGGTGGCGCAGGCCCTGGCCGCCGGTGCCGACGGCTTCGTCACCAAGAGCAGCCCGCCCGAGCTGCTGGTGGCCGCGCTGCGCCGCGTGGCCGCAGGTGAGCAGCGGGTGTTGTCACCCGACATCGCCGATGCGCCCGCCCAGCCGGGGGCGCAGGCGCCACACCTGGCGTTGTCGTCGAGAGAGTTCCAGGTGCTGCAAGGGCTGCTGGCGGGCGACGCGCTGGACCTGATCGCCGAGCGCCTGCACCTGAGCGCCAAGACGGTGTCGAACCACCAGACGCTGATCCGCCAGAAGCTGGGGGTGGGCAATGCGGTGGAATTGCTGCGTTATGCGCAGCTGCACCGGTTGTTCTGACAGCGCACTGCGCCTTTGCCATCCGCACCACTGAGCCAACCCGACGGAGGACATGGCGAGGGTCTGAACCCCTGGGAAGCCGACCATGGTGAATGACGCTCCCGATCTTCTCGCCGTCGCGTAAATTTCGGGACGGCACCGCCCGCACAACTGACAGTGCGCGATGCCGGTCCGACCCTTGCAATCACGCGGCGTGCGCAGCAGCGCGGACGCGCCGCAACCATCCAGGAGCAGCACGTTGAACCTCGCCGACCTCACGCTGACCGAACAGGCAGAGGCATTGCGCCGCGCGCATTGCTCCAGTCGCGACCTCATCGACGCGCACCTTGCCCGCATCGACCGATTCGACGGCCAGTTGCACGCCTATGTCGACGTCTATGCCGCCGAGGCGCGGGCGCTCGCCGATGCTGCCGACATCGCGCGCCCCGCCGGGATGCCGCTGGGGCCGCTGCATGGGCTGCCGGTCGCGGTCAAGGATCTGTGCGACATCACCGGCCGCGTCGGCACGGTCGGCTCGAAGATGTGGGCCTCGCGCATCGGCACGACGACTTCGGCAACCGTCGATCGGCTGCTCGGCGCCGGCATGATCCCGCTGGGCAAGACGCAGATGGTCGAGTTCGCATTCGGTGGCTGGGGCACCAACCCGCTGATGGGAACGCCGTGGAACCCCTGGGACCTGGCGTGCCACCGTGTGCCTGGCGGGTCGTCGAGCGGCACCGCCGTGGCTGTCGCCGCCGGGATGGCCCCGGTGGGCATCGGCAGCGACACCGGCGGCTCGGTCCGGATCCCCTGCGCGTTCACTGGCCTCGTCGGGCTCAAGGTGACGTTCGGCAGGATCAGCCTGCACGGCACCGGCCTGCTGTCGTGGACGCTCGACTCGATCGGCCCGATGGGCCGCTCGGTCGATGACTGCGCCGAGATGCTGCGTGTGCTGGCCGGACCCGACGCACGCGATGCGACGACGGCCGTTCAACCGGCGCTCGACCTGTCGGCGCCGTTGCGGGCCGAGCGGCTCGCCGGCCTGCGCATCGCGCTGCCCGATGCCGCACAACTGCCGCCGTTCATGCACCCGGCGGTGACTGCGGCCTGGCAGGACACCGCACGCCAGCTCGAAGGGCTTGGCGCCACGATCGTGCCGGTGCGGTTGCCCGACTGGTTCTTCGATCTGTCCAAGCCCGCTGGCATGGTCATCGCATCGGAGGCCTACGCGTTGCACCGTGCCTACATCAACGACACGACGCAGGCGATCGGCGACGCGGTGCGCGCGCGCGTGCTCGCCGCGCGAGACTTCGAGCCAGGCGCCTACGCTGAGACGCTGCGCGTGATGGCCGAGCGTCGGCGATTCTTCGCCGCATGGTTCGACCGCCACGACGCGATCCTGCTGCCGACTGTGGCAATCCCGGCACCGCCCGTCGGTTCGATCGAGGAAACATCGCCGGTACCCGGCCACCTGACGCGGCCGGTCAACTACCTCGGCCTGTGTGCGCTGGCGATGCCCGCCGGGTTGCATGGGGGTTTGCCGGTCGGGGTGCAGATCGTCGGCAAACCGTTCGCCGAGCCCATGGTGCTCGCGATCGGCAAGGCCTTGCAGGAGCAGACCCGGCACCACCTGCTGCGCCCGGACCTGTCGACCGCGGCAGCGCCGCCTGGCTGAGCCGGTCGGCGCCTCCGGGTCGTGGGGCGCCGCCCGGTCAGGGCAGCAGCGCAGCCAGCGGCACCACCTCCAGGCGGTCGCCCAGGCTGTAGCGCCGTTCACCGGGGTAAACGACATCGAGGCGGTCGAGTTGCAAGTCATGCATGGCGATGCGCATCGACGGTGTGACCTGCGGTGCGTCGGCGCTTGAACTCCACACCGATGCGCCGCCCGTCCTTGAACAGCGGCAGGTCCAGCGCGGCACCGTTGTGCGTGGCCCAGAAGTAGGCTTCGTCGGGCCGGGCCACGCGCAGCACCTGCTCCAGCGCAAAGCCCTCCCAGCTGGCGCCGCTGCGGGGGAGGTGTTGTCAGGGCGCCAACCAGCGTCGCCCGGGCCGTTCAATCGCCCTTGTGCG
>JARXAJ010000275.1 GCA_029865965.1 Aquabacterium sp. | reverse complement strand
GCGCCTGCAGCGCACCCATGCCGGGTGTGCCCGGGTGCTGGCCGTCACCGACCAGGGCGTGTCGGCGCTGGCGGGGTCGCTGGCACTGTGAAGCCTGGCGCTGCACTTGCCGCGCCGCTGCGGGTCAAGGCCTAGCGGCTGGTCGCGCCAACCGGCCTTCGCCAGCCTGCGAACGCCTTCCGGCGTCCGCAGCGCGGGCTCAGACCACCCGCCCCGGGTTCAGCCGGCCCTGCGGGTCCAGCGCCTGCTTGATGGCGCGCATCAGCCCCAGCGCCACCGGGCTCTTGCGGGTGGCCATCTCCTGCAGCTTCAGCGACCCCACGCCATGCTCGGCCGAGAACGAGCCGCCCGCGGCCTGCACCGCGTCGTAGACGATGCGGTTGATGGCGGCCTCATGCGTGGCCAGGAAGGCCAGTGATTCAGCGTCCTCGGGGCACTGCACGTTGTAGTGCAGGTTGCCGTCGCCCAGGTGGCCGAAGTTGACCAGCCGCACCCCGGGGATGGCAGCGCGCAAGGCGGCGTCGGTGTGTTGGCAGAAGTCGGGGATGGCCGACACCGGCAGCGCGATGTCGTGCTTGACGTTCAGGCCTTCTTCGCTTTGCGCCAGCGGGATGGATTCACGCAGGTGCCACAGCGTGGCCGACTGCGCCAGGCTCTCGGCCATGGCTGCATCGCCGATCAGGCCCTGGCCCAGCGCGGCTTCCAGCAAGGCCTCGAAGCGGCTGCGCGCACCGGCCTCGCCGTCGGCGTCGGCGTATTCCAGCAACACCGTCCAGGGCGCGGCAGGCAGCGGTTGGGCGAGCTGGGGAAAGTGCCGCCGCACCAACTGCAGCGAGAAGGCATTCATCACCTCGAAGCCGGTCAGCCCGGCGCCCAACCGTGCCTGCGCCAGGCCCAGCAGGGCCACGCACTGGCTGAGGGATTCGGTGCTGGCCAGGGCCGTCAGGCTGGCGGCGGGTTGCGGAAACAGCTTCAGCGTGGCCGCGGTGATGATGCCCAGCGTGCCCTCGCTGCCGATGAACAGGTCACGCAGGTCGTAGCCGGTGTTGTCCTTGCGCAGGCCGCTCAGGCCGCTCCACACCTCGCCGCTGGCCGTCACCACTTCCAGCCCCAGGCACAGCTCGCGCGCATTGCCGTAGCGCAGCACCTGGGTGCCGCCGGCATTGGTGGCCAGGTTGCCGCCGATGGTGCAACTGCCTTCTGCCGCCAGGCTCAGCGGGAACAGCAGGCCAGCGTCGGCCGCTGTCTGCTGCACCGCCTGCAGCACCATGCCGGCTTCCACCGTCAGCGTCAGGTTGGCCGGGTCGATGGCACGCACCTGGTTCATGCGCTGCAGGCTCAGCAACACCTGGCTGCCGCTCATGTCGGGCACGCCGCCGCCCACCAGGCCGGTGTTGCCGCCCTGGGGCACGATGGCCACGCCGTGGCGCGCGCAGGCCTGCACCACCTGGGCCACCTCGGCCGTGCTGCCCGGGCGCACCACTGCCAGCGCCTGGCCATGCCAGCGCTTGCGCCAGTCGCGCTCCCAGGCGGACAGGTCGCCATGGTCGGCCCGGGTCAGCACCTGGCCCGGGCCCAGCAAAGCACGCAGCGCGTCGAGCAACAGGCGCACCGGGGGCGCTTCATGCTGCGCACTGCTGGTCTCGCCTTGCGGGCTCATGCCGATGCTTCCGTGGCCTTGTGCTTCAGGCGCCAGCGCACATGCAGGGCGCAGGCGGTGAACAAGGCGCTGCACAGCAGCACCTGGCCCCAGGCCAGCCACTCGCCAACGCCCAGCGCCACGCCGCCGGGCAGGCCGGTGGCGCGCACGATGCCCTCGGTGAAGTACAGCCACACCAGCAGGCTGACCCAGCGGTAGGTGTAGAGCCGGTGCTTCAGCAGCCCGGCCAGCGGGATCACCAGCGGCAACACCTTGAAGGCCAGGAAGCGTGAGCCGGTAGGTGCCAGCCACAGTTCCCAGGCCAGGCCCAGCAGGATCAGGCCCAGCAGCGACCCCACGGCCACCGCCCGGGTGGCCTGCACAAAGGAAGGGGCGGGCTGGTTGGCCATGCCGCTGTCGGTTGAGGGGGCAACGGGTGTGGCCGGGGCGGGCGAGGTGGACACGGCAGACAGACAGAGCGGGCGGGGTGGCGGCTGGCATCATAGTCGGATGACTTCCACCCCTTTGGCCCCGCGGCGTTGGCGGCAGTGGCTGGCCGAGCTGGCAAAGGTGCTGGGCGACTGGCCCTGGTACGACACCATTCGCACCCTGCGCCTGCGCTTGCGCGACGACCACCTGGCGCTGACCGCCGGCAGCCTGACCTTCACCACGCTGATCAGCCTGGTGCCGCTGGTCACGGTGGTGCTGGCGGTCTTCACCGCGTTCCCGATGTTTTCGCGCTTTCAGTTGTCGCTGCAGCAGTATTTCGTGCAGGCCCTGGTGCCCGACAACATCGCCCGGCCGGTGCTGCAGGCGCTGACCCAGTTTGCCGGCAAGGCCAGCAAGCTGGGCAGCCTGGGCCTGCTGCTGCTGGGTGTCACCGCGCTGGCGCTGTTGCTGACCATTGACCGCACGCTCAACAACATCTGGCGGGTGCCGCGCCCGCGCCCTCTGGCGCAGCGGCTGCTGGTGTACTGGGCCGCGCTCACCCTGGGGCCGCTGCTGCTGGGGGCCAGCCTGTCGATGACCTCGTATGCGCTGTCGGCATCGCGCGGGTTGGTCAGCGCGCTGCCTGGCGGGTTGGCGCTGCTGATCGACTTGCTGGAATTCACGCTGCTGGCCAGCGGCATGGCCGCGCTGTTCCGCTTCATGCCCCACACCCAGGTGCGCTGGCGCCACGCCTGGGCTGGCGCGGTGTTCGTGGCGCTGGGCATCGAGCTGGCCAAGCGGGCGCTGGGCTGGTATGTGCAATCGGTGCCGACCTACTCGGTGGTCTATGGCGCCTTCGCCACGCTGCCGATCTTTCTGCTGTGGATCTACCTGAGCTGGCTGATCGTGCTGCTGGGGGCAGTGGTGGCCGCCTATGCGCCCAGCCTGGCGATGCGGGTGGTGCGCCGGCCTGACCGCCCGGGCGGGCGTTTTGCGCTGGCCGTGGCCGTGCTGCAGGCCCTGGCGCTTGCGCGGGTAGCCAGCCACCGCGGGCTCAGCGCGGAAGGGCTGGCCGGCCAGCTGCGCACCGACCCGCTGCAAGTGGAGCCGGTGCTCGACGACCTGCTGGCCCTGGGCTGGTGTGGCCGACTGGACGAAGATGGTGCCCAGCGCCATGTGCTGCTGATCGACCTGCAGGGCACGCCGGCCCGGCCGCTGGTCGACCGGCTGCTGCTGCAGGACAAGGACAGCACCGCCGCCTTCCGCCAGCGCAGCGGGCTGGACACGCTGACCGTGGCCGACTTGCTGCCCGGCGCCGGCCCGGCAGTGCATCAGGGTCCATAGCGCAGCCTGGCTGCGTTGGCGGGCCGCGCCCGACAGGCTGAAACTGGCGCGCGGGCAGGTCCCGCGGGCCTGGCAACCGTGGGCTGGCAGGCCTGTGCGCCTGGCCACGGGATAATCGGGCGAACGTGAACCTGTCTTCTCCGCCCCAGGGGCCACCGGGGTCCGGTCAGCAGCCTGCCCGTGTGCCCCGCAACGCGCAGGGCCCGCGCGCTGACCGGCCACCCCGGCCTGCCACCGCGATCCCCCCGATCACCTACCCTGAATCGCTGCCCGTCTCAGCCCGGCGCGATGAGATCGCGCGTGCGCTGGCCACCCACCAGGTGGTGATCGTCTGCGGCGAGACCGGGTCGGGCAAGACCACCCAGCTGCCGAAGATCGCACTCGAACTGGGCCGGGGCCTGGGCGCGGGGGGCAGCGGCCTGATCGGCCACACCCAGCCGCGCCGGCTGGCCGCCACCAGCGTGGCCAAGCGCATCGCCGACGAGCTGAACAGCCCGCTGGGCGAGGTGGTGGGCTACAAGGTGCGGTTCCAGGACCGGCTGCAACCCGGCGCCAGCGTCAAGCTGATGACCGACGGCATCCTGCTGGCCGAGACCCAGGGCGACCCCGACCTGCGCCAGTACGACACGCTGATCATCGACGAGGCGCATGAGCGCAGCCTCAACATCGACTTCCTGCTGGGCTACCTGCGCCAGTTGCTGCCACGGCGGCCGGATCTGAAGATCGTGGTGACCTCGGCCACCATCGATGCCGACCGGTTTGCCAGGCACTTCGAAAGCCGCCTGGGCCCCGCGCCGGTGATCCAGGTCAGCGGGCGGCTGTTCCCCGTTGAACAACGCTGGCGGCCCTTCGAGGATTCGCGTGAATACGGCCTGGACGAAGCCATCGCCGATGCGGTAGACGAGCTGTGGCAAGGCGGTGGCGCCGGCGACATCCTGGTGTTCCTGCCCGGCGAGCGCGAGATCCGCGACGCCGCCGACCACCTGCGCAAGCACCTGGCCAAGCAGCTCAAGGGCGGGCCGCCAGCGGAGATCCTGCCCTTGTTCGCCCGCCTGTCGCAGGCCGAGCAAGAGGCGGTCTTCAACCCCGGCAACGGCCGGCGCATCGTGCTGGCCACCAACGTGGCCGAGACCTCGCTCACCGTGCCCGGCATCCGGTATGTGGTCGACAGCGGTTTTGCGCGCGTCAAGCGTTACAGCTACCGCACCAAGGTCGAGCAGTTGCAGGTCGAGGCCATCAGCCAGGCGGCGGCCAACCAGCGCGCCGGCCGCTGCGGGCGGGTGGCCAACGGCATCTGCATCCGGCTGTACGACGAGAAGGACTTCACCGGCCGGCCCAAATTCACCGACCCCGAGATCCTGCGCAGCAGTCTGGCCGGCGTGATCCTGCGCATGAAGAGCCTGCGCCTGGGCCAGGTGGAGGACTTCCCGTTCCTGGAAGCCCCGCGCCCCAAGGCAATTGCCGACGGCTACGAGCTGCTGGGCGAGCTGGGCGCGGTGGATGACGACAACGCGCTGACAGCCACCGGCCGCGAGCTGGCCCGCCTGCCGCTCGACCCACGGGTGGGCCGCATGATCCTGGCCGCGCGCGACCGCGATGCTTTGCACGAGGTGCTGATCATCGCCAGCGCGCTGAGCGTGCAGGACGTGCGCGACCGGCCGATGGACGTGGCCCAGGCCGCCGACGAGAAGCACAAGAAGTTCGACGACGAGAAGTCGGAGTTCATGGGCTACCTGAAGCTGTGGCAATGGATCGAGGAAGGGCGGGGCACCCACGGCCACCCGGGCGCCGCGCAGCAGAAGGTCGACAGCCACAAGCTCAGCAACCGCCAGCAGGAACAGCGCCTGCGCGAGAGCTTCGTCAACCCGCGGCGGGTGCGTGAATGGCGCGACATCCACAGCCAGCTGCACACCGTGGTAGCCGAGCAGGGCTGGCGCCTGAACGGCAGCGCCGCCACCTACGAGCAGATCCACCTGGCCATGCTGGCCGGCTTGCTGGGCAATATCGGCTGCAAGTCGGACGACGATGACTGGTATCTCGGCGCACGCGGCATCAAGTTCTGGCGCCACCCGGGCGCCCACCTCAGCAAGAAGCCCGGCCGCTGGTTGATCGCCGCCGAGCTGGTCGACACCACCCGGTTGTACGGCCGCGGCCTGGCCGGCATCGAGCCGCAATGGATCCCGCCGCTGGCCGGTCACCTGCTCAAGACCCAGTTGCTGGAGCCGCATTGGGAAAAGAAGGCCGCCGAGGTGGTGGCGCTGCAGCGCGCCACGCTGTATGGCATCGTCATCTATGCCAACCGGCGGGTGAATTTCGGCAATGTCGACCCGAGAGCAGCGCGCGAGATCTTCATCCGCGAGGCGCTGGTCGAGGGCGACTGGGACAGCAAGCTGCCCTTCATCGGCCACAACCAGAAGCTGCTGGCCCAGGTGGAAGAGCTGGAGCACAAAAGCCGCCGGCAGGACGTTTTGGTCGACGACAGCCTGATCTTCGCCTTCTACGACCAGCAGCTGCCGGCCACCGTGTTCAGCGGCGCGACGCTGGAGCGTTGGTACAAGGACGAGGCCAAGCGCCAGCCCGAGTTGCTCAAGCTCACCCGCGACGGGCTGATGCGGCATGAGGCCGCCGGCATCACTGGCCAGGCCTTTCCCAAGACCATCCGCCTGGGCGGCGTGGACTGCATGGCCACCTACCTGCATGACCCGGGGGATGCCAAAGACGGCGTGACCGTGACCGTGCCGATCTATGCGCTCAACCAGGTCAGCGACGAGCGCTGCGAATGGCTGGTGCCCGGCATGCTGGCGCCCAAAGTGACGGCGCTGTGCAAAAGCCTGCACCAGCGCCCGCGCAGCCGCCTGGTGCCGCTGCCCGACTACGTGGCCGAGTTCGTCGAAAGCCACCCGTTTGCCCAGGGCGCGCTGATGGACGTGCTGCTGAAGGCGGTGCGCGAGCGCAGCCAGATCGCGGTGCAGCGCAACGACTTCAAGCTCGACATGCTGCAAGCCCACCTGTTCATGAACTTCCGGGTGGTCGATGAGCATGGCCGCCAGCTGGGCATGGGCCGCCACCTGGCCACGCTGAAGGCCGACCTGGGCGGCCAGGCGCGGTCGGCCTTCCAGGCGCTGGCGGCATTGAAGCTGGGCAGTGCGGCAGTGGCGCCGGCACCCGCGCCGGCGCTGGCTGCACCGGCACCGGGTGGGGCGCGGCGGGTGGAGAAGGCGGCAGCACCGCCGCCGCCAGCTCCTGCGCCGGCCGCGCCGGTGGCCCACATCGCCTGGACCTTCGGCGCGCTGCCCGAGCTGATGGAGATCCAGAAGCCGAACAGCCCGGCCGGCCAGGTGCTGATCGGCTTCCCGGCGCTGATCGACAAGGGCGCGCATGTCGAGATCGAGGTCTTCGACGAGCCCGACCTGGCCGCCGCCAGGCACCGCGCCGGCCTGCGCCGCCTGGTGGCACTGGCCATCAAGGAGCCGTTGAAGTACCTGGAGAAGAACATCCCCGACCTGGTGAAGATGGCCACGCTCTACATGCCGCTGGGCAGTGCCGACGAGCTGCGCAACCAGATCATCGCGGTGGCGCTGGACCGCGCCTTCCTGGCCGAGCCGCTGCCGGCCGATGGCGACAACTTTGCCCGGCGCATCACCGAAGGCCGCGGCCGGCTGAACCTGATCGCGCAGGAGGTGGCGCGCCTGGCCGGCGTGGTGCTGACCGAGTACGCCACCGCCCAGCGCAAGCTCAAGGATAGCCGGCCCGCCAAGGAGGTGGCCGACGACGTGGCCGGCCAGTTGCAGCGGCTGGTGCCCAGGAACTTCCTGCAGGCCGCGCCCTATGCCCAGCTCGCCCACTTTGCGCGTTACCTCAAGGCCGTGACCCTGCGGCTGGACAAATGGCGTGCCGACCCGGCCCGTGACGCCCAGCGCCTGGCCGAGCTGCGGCCCATCGAACAGCGCTACATCCGCCGCCTGGCTGAGCAGAAGGGCGTGGCCGACGCCCGGCTGGATGAATACCGCTGGCTGCTCGAAGAGCTGCGGGTGAGCTTCTTCGCGCAAGAGCTGCGCACGCCGCAGCCGGTGTCGGTCAAGCGGCTGGACAAGGCCTGGCAGCAGCTGTCGAGCTGAGCCGCCGCTCCAGGCCGGCGGCTGTGTGCGCGTGAGCTTCTGGTGTTCGGCCCGCGCCGGCAACGTGGCCGGCACCAACGGCCTGGGCTACAGCCTGTGCAGCCTGTCGGGCATGCTGCGCGACACGACAGCCGGCAGCACCACCACCGACTGGCAGCCCTTCAGCGCCCTGGTCGATGTGGCCAGCGGCGCCACGCTGCGGCTTGCAGCGCTGGGCGCAGCAAGCAGGCGTTGGCGGCCGTGCACTCAAAGCCGCGCCAGCGCGTTGTTCTCCACCTTCACCCGCTCGCCGGCCTGCAGGCCCGGGTTGTCGGCATAGTCGAAGCTGCGGGTGGTGCCGTTGTCCAGCCGCACGCTGACGCGGTGCACCCGCTTCTTGTTCATGTTGTTCTCAACCCGGTTGCCGGCATAGGCGCCGCCCACCGCGCCGGCGATGGCGGCCAGATCGCGGCCGCTGCCGCCGCCCACCTGGTGGCCCAGCACGCCGCCCAGCACACCGCCGGCAATGGTGCCCAGCACATTCGGGTGGTCGTCTTTCACCGTGACCAGGTTCACCGCCGTCACCGACCCGCAGTGGCCGCAACTCACCACCGGCTGGCTGCTGCCCTGGCCGCCATGGTGGGCCGCGTCGTAGCGCAATGTGGATTCACGCCGGTTGGCCACCAGGCGGCCATCGGCCACCAGGTTCCCGCGCAGCTTGTCGGTGCGGCGCACCACATAGGCGCCCTCGTAGATGCCCGGGCGCACCTCGGTCAGCGGCACGCGCTGGGTGAGGCCTTGCACCGACGCACTGGCCTGGCCGCCGGGCATGCCGTGCAGGGCGAACACCAGCTCATCGCCTGGCTGCACCTGTGGCGGGGCACTGACCTGGAAGCTGCTGATCGGCGAGCCCGCAGCCGGCCCGCTGCCAGCCTGCAGCGGCTGGCTGAGCGTGGCGGTGACCCACCTGCCGTTTTTTTCCAGGCGGGCCGTGGCCACGCTGCTGGCCGTCAGCTTGTCGCGCAGGCGGATGGTGTAGTCGCCTTCGTAGCGGCCCGGGGTGGTCTCGTTGAGTTGCAAGCTGCCCACGGCGCCGCTGATCTGTACGCTGACCCGGGCGTCGGGCGTGCCGTCGAGCTTGAACACCAACACCTCGCCCGGGCGCAACTGTTCCAGCGGCGTGACGCCGAAGCCCGTGACGCCCAGATCTGCCTGCTGATAGCCCTGCTGGGCCAGCGCAGCGGTGGGCAGGGCCAGCGGCAGCGCGGCGGCCACGGCCAGGGTCAGGATGCAGAGTGGGCGGTTCAGCATGGGGCGTCCTTGGTCGTTGTGGAAGGCCTGCACCGGCATCTTGCCGGGCGGGCTTGTACACAACAACGCTGGCTTGGGGTGATCGGCCGACAGCGCGTGGCGCAAGCGCTTGTAGGACAACACGCCATATGCTCAGACCGCTGCCACCCGGCCCCCGTCCAGAAAGGCCTGCATGTCGGCATGGAAGCGGGCTGGCACCTCGAACTGCGGCAGCGCCCCGGTGGGGTAGACGCTGAATTGCCAGTTCGGCCGCTGCCGCACGATGTGGCTGCCGCGGTAGTCGGTGAAGTCGCCGCGCACGCCATGGCTCATCCACACCGGCATGGCCAGTTGCGCATACAAGGTCTGGATGTCGGCCGAGAACAACCCGGCCGACAGGAAGTGCAGCGGCGCATGCTCGGCGCCCGGCTGGCGGCTGGTGAGCAAGTCGTATTGCCACAGCGTCTCGTCGATGGCCTTGCCGCCCCAGGTGCGCTGCAGGAAATAGCGGATCACACCCGGCCGGGTGAGGCCGCGGAACAGCGCGCCGCCCCAGCCCGGCCCGCGCAGTGCGGCCAACAGGCCGGGCACCTCACGCGTGGTGCCCGGCGCGGCGCGCCACACCTTGCGGCCCATGAACCCGGTGGGGCTGACCAGCGCCAGGCTGCGGTAGTCAGCGGGCCGCTCGGCCGCCGCGCGCGCCAGGTATTCACAGCTCAGGGACAGGGCCAGCGCATCCACCGGCGCGCCGCCGCAGCGCTGGCGCAACCAGGCGGTGCAGGTCAGCAGGGCGTCGGTCATCAGACGCGGGGTGTAGGCCACATCGGGCCGGTCGCTCAGGCCGTAGCCGGGCAGGTCGATCGACAGCACCGTGCGGCTGGCGCTGAAGCGCTGGTGCAGTGTGCGCACCTCGGCGGCTGAAGCGGCTGCATTCACGCTGTGCAGCAACAGCAGCGGCGGCCCCGCGCCGGCGACAACTCCTGCCACCCTGCCAAAACCCGGCAACTGCAGCGCGATCACCTCGCCAGGCACGGCTTGCGGCAGGCGGGGCCGGGCGGCATCGGGGCTGGACGGTGTGGTGGTGAACACGAATGCAGTGTGCCACCCCGGGTTGCCACCGGCCCCTGCGGGCCAGGCTGGTGCGGTGCATCAGCCACCCGGCCGGGGCGCTCAGTGGTTGGCGCGTGTTTCTGCGATCAGCGCAGCCGCCTTGTCCAGCAATTCCCAGGGGCTGAAGGGCTTGACCAGGTAGGCGCGGCTGCCGGCCGTCAGCCCGGCAGTCTGATCGGCGGCGGCCCCCAGCGCCGACAGCATCATCACCGGTATATGCCGCAGCACCGGGTCGGCGGCCAGGGTCCGCGCCACGGTCAGGCCGTCCATGCGCGGCATCATCACGTCCAGCAGGATCAGGTCGGGTTTGTCATTGCGGGCCATGGCCAGCCCCTGGGCGCCGTCACTGGCCTCGACCACGGTGAAGCCCCTGAACTCGAGCGTCATGCGGATCAGGCGGCGGATGTCGGGCTGGTCTTCGATCGTCAGGACCTTGTGGGTCATGGTGTTCTCCGGGGTCAGTTGGCATCAGGCAGGCTGGGTTGGCCGAGCCTGGCTGGCCTGGTGTTCGGCTGCCGTGGCGGCCTGGGCAGGGTGTTGCACGGTGTGCAGCGCCGGCAGCCACAGGCTGAACCTGGCGCCGCCGCCGTCGGCGTTGGCTGCCTCGATGCGGCCGCCATGGGCGCGCATGATCTTGCGGCAGATGGTCAGGCCCAGCCCGGTGCCGCCAGAGCCGTCACGCGTGCGGCTGGACTGCACGAAAGCCTCGAAGATGGTCTCCAGCTCATCGGCGGGGATGCCGGGGCCATGGTCACGCACCTTCAGCAGGGTGCCACCGGCCGCGCCCTGGCGGGCGCTGATGTCCAGCTTTGAGCCCGGGGGTGCATAGCGGATGGCATTGGCCAGCACATTGCGCACCACCTGCTGCAGGCGGAAGGCGTTGGCCCACACCGGCAACACCGGCAGCGGGTCGGGCAGGCGCAGCTGCAGACCGCCGGCAGTGATCAGCGGGCGCAGCTCCTGCACCACGCCGGCGGTCAGTGCGGCCAGGTCTTCACGCGCCATCGCCAGACCACCGGTTCCGCCATCGAGCTTGGACATGTCCAGCAGCGCGTTCACCAGCGTCAGCATGCGCCGCCCGCCCGACAGGATGTCGGCGAACATGTGCGCGAACTGGGGTTGCTCGGCAGCAAAGTGCTGGCCCAATTCGGAGAAGCCGATCACCGACTGCAGCGGGGTGCGCAGCTCATGGCTGATGGTGCCGATGAACTCGGTCTTGGCCTGGTTGGCCTGCTCGGCAGCCTCGGTGGCGCGCACCAGGTCGGTGATGTCGATGCGAAAGCCCACCCGGTGGCCGTCGGGCATGGTGCGCTCCAGGATGCGCAGCACGCGGCCGTCGTCCAGCCGCTGGGTCAGCGTGGCCGTGCCGCTGCGGTGCTGGGCCACGCGTTCGTCCAGCCAGGCGGCCTCGCGCCCGGCTGCCGCCGGGTACTGGCCATGCTGCAGGCCGTGGCGCAGGATGCCCTCGAAGCTGGCGCCGGGCACGATGGCCTCACGCGAGGCGCTGTACATCGCCCGGTACTTGTTGTTGCAGAACACCAGCCGGTCCTGCGGGTCGTACAGCACGAAGGCTTCGTCGATGGTGTCGATGGCGCCGCGCAGCAGCTGTGACTGGCGCTGCAGTTCCGCCTGCATGGCGCGCTGGGCGGTCACGTCCTGCACCGCGCCGACGATGCGCACCAGCCCGTGGTCGTCATACTCGCCTTCGGCGGTCAGCCGCAGCCAGACATGCCGGCCGCGGAAGGTGATGACCGGCAGTTCCAGGTCCCAGCCGCTGGCGGCCCGACCGATGCCGCCGGCCAGCAGTTGCCGCAACTGCGGGCGCGCCTCGGGGGTCACCAGGTCCAGGCACTGGTCGGCGGTGGGTTGGTGGCCCGGCGCGGCATCCAGGATCAGGCAGGCCTGCGCGGTCCATTGCAACTGGCCGGTGGCCACATCCAGGTCCCAGCCGCCCACGCCGGCGATGCGCCCGGTGTTGTGCAGGATGGATTCATTCAGCCGCAACGCCTGTTCGGCCAGGTGGCGCTCGGTCACGTCGCTGTTGATGCCGATGAAGCCGACATGGCGGCCTTGCGCGTCCCGCAGGGGCTGGATGTCGAGGTGGATCCAGTACAGCCGGCCGGTCTTGCTGCAGTTGAGGATGTCGCCGCTGAACGCCTGACCGGCCGCCAGGGCCTGGCGGATGCGCAGCCGTGTGGTCTGGTCGGTGGCGCCGCATTGCAGCAGGCTGCCGGGCTTGTGGCCGAGGCTTTCGGCCAGGCTGTGGCCGGTGATCTGCTCGCAGGCGGCATTGATCCAGGTGATGCGGCCCTGCAGGTCGGTGATGACCACGGCATTGCTGATGCTGCGCGCCACCAGGGCCAGCAGCGCCACGTCGGGCGCGCCCGGCTGCACGGCCGGTTGTGTGGCTGCTTGTGCGGCTGCTTGTGCGGCTGCTTGTGCACCGGGGCGGACGAAGCGTTTCAACCAGCGGAGCATCCTGGACTCTGGGGGTGACGGGGTCGGCGGCCCGGGCCTGCATCCGATGCCGGTTGCTGCCGGCCGGCGATGTGTCGCGGCCGGGGACAAAACAGCACCCAGATTGGACGACTGCGCGAGCCTCCCTGATCGTTGGAAGTACCGCCCCCAGACAGCGCAATTGCGCCTGACGATCCGGGGGCTCCGCCGGCCGGGTCAGGCCGGCGCCCCTGCCATCAGGCCGGCACGGAGGGCAAGCCCGACAGCGCCATCGCCAGTTCTTCCTCGCTGTAGCTCTGGTCGGTCAGATTGCCGGCGAAGTAGTTGCTGTAGGCCGCCATGTCGAAATGGCCGTGGCCGCACAGGTTGAACAGGATGGTCTCTGCGGTGCCTTCGGCCTTGCAGCGCAGCGCTTCGACGATGGCGCCCTTGACCGCGTGGTTGGCCTCGGGCGCGGGCACGATGCCTTCGGCCCGGGCGAACAGCACGCCGGCCTCGAAGCAGGCCACCTGGTGGTAGGCAGTGGCCTCCAGCAGGCCCAGCTCTTTCAGGTGGCTGACCATCGGCGCCATGCCGTGGTAGCGCAGGCCGCCGGCATGGAAGCCCGGCGGCGTGAAGGTGCTGCCCAGGGTGTGCATCTTGGTCAGCGGTGTCATGTGGGCGGTGTCGCCGAAGTCGTAGGCGTACTTGCCGCGGGTGAGGCTGGGGCAGGCAGCGGGCTCCACCGCCACGATGCGGCGCTTCTTGCCGCCGCGCAGCTGCTGGCCGATGAACGGGAAGGCGATGCCGGCGAAGTTGCTGCCGCCGCCGGTGCATCCGACGATGACATCGGGGTCGTCGCCAGCCATCTCCATCTGCAACATCGCCTCCTGGCCGATGATGGTCTGGTGCATCAGCACATGGTTCAGCACCGAGCCCAGCGCGTACTTGGTGTCGTCGTTCTGGGCGGCGATCTCCACCGCCTCTGAAATCGCAATGCCCAGGCTGCCCGGGTGGTCGGGGCGGCCGGCCAGCACTGCGCGGCCGTAGGCCGTCTCGTTGGACGGGCTGGCGATGCAGCGTGCGCCGTAGGTTTCCATCAGCGCGCGGCGGTAGGGCTTCTGGTCGTAGCTGACGCGCACCTGGAACACGGTGACATCCAGCCCGAACAGGTTGCCGGCAAAGCTGAGCGACGAGCCCCACTGGCCGGCGCCGGTCTCGGTGGTGAGCTTCTTCACGCCCGCCTGGGCGTTGAACCAGGCCTGCGGCACGGCGGTGTTGGGCTTGTGGCTGCCGGCGGGCGACACGCCTTCGTACTTGTAGTAGATCTTGGCGGGCGTGCCCAGGGCCTTTTCCAGCCGGTGGGCGCGGAACAGCGGCGCCGGGCGCCACAGCTTGAACACCTCGCGCACCGGCTCGGGGATCTCGATCTCGCGCTCGGTCGACACCTCCTGCATGATCAGCTCCATCGGGAACAGCGGCGCCAGGTCGGCGGGGCCGATGGGTTGCAGCGTGCCCGGGTGCAGCACCGCCGGCGGCGGGCTGGGCAGGTCGGCGGCGATGTTGTACCAGTGCTTGGGCATGCGGCTGGCGTCGAGCAGGTACTGGGTGGTGTTGGCGGCCATCTTGGTTGTCCTCAGGGTGTGGCGGATACGGAACCCCATGCTAGGCACAGCAGCGCCTGGCGCCCAGCCGGGCTTGCCCGCAGCGGGGGTGTGAAGCGCGATCCGTGGCACAAGTCGCAAGTGTTGTCTCAAGCCTCGCGCCATGCGGCCGAAAAAGGCAGGGCAGGGTGCTTGCCGGGGCTGGCTGCGCAGCAGCCGCCTGCAACCGTCCCATTGCCCAACGGAGCATGCCAATCGTGAGCAATCTGTCTGAAGGCCGAGCGGGCCTGGTCCGCCCGGACGACCGCATCCACCAGCTGGGCGGGCTGCTGGTCAACCTCGGCCTGGACACGGCCTTGCACCAACTGACCCGTGATCTGCCCGATGCCCGCGACCGGCTGGCCCATGTGGGTCAGATGACCGAGGACGCGGCCATGAAGGTGCTGAACATGGTCGATGAAAACCAGCCCACCTGCCTGTCGGCGGCGATCGACGCCCAGCTGTTGTCTGAACGCCTGTCGGACCTGAGCGTGCACCCCGAGCTGGGCGTGGGCGAAGCCCGTGCGGCGCTGGCCGAAGCGGCTGAAGCCTTGCGCCAGCAGGCGATCATGGTGCGCGAGCAGAACACCGTGCTGACCGACATCATGCTGGCCCAGGACTTCCAGGACCTGTCGGGACAGGTGATCAAGAAGGTGATGGCGGTCATCAGCCACACCGAGCAGCAACTGCAGCAACTGCTGCCACCCGACGAAGGCGGCAGCAAGCCGAAGGCCGACGCCGGCCAGCTGGCTGGCCCGCAGACCGCGGGGCGCGCGTCGTCCCAGCAGGACGTGGACGACATGCTGGCGTCCCTCGGGTTCTGAAGGCCTGGGCCTTCAGCTGCCGGACTGCGTCAGCCCGCCAGCAGCTCCAGCGCGCGGTCCATGCCGCCGGATTCGATCGAGATCATCGCCTGCTCACGCACTGCCGGCTTGCCGTGGTAAGCGATGGACAGGCCGGCCGAGCGCATCATCGGCAGGTCGTTGGCGCCATCGCCCACCGCCATGGCCTGGCTGGTGGGGATGCCCATCAGCTCGCACACTTCCAGCACCACGCGGCGTTTCTCGGCGCCATCGCAGATGTCGCCCCAGGGGTGGTCGAACAGCGTGCCGGTGAGCCGGCCATTGAACGTGCCCAGGCTGTTGGCACGGGCGAAGTCCAGCCCCAGACGGTGGCGGATGCGCTCGCTGAAGAAAGTGAAGCCGCCGGAGACCAGCAGGGTCTTCAGCCCCGCGCGCTGGCAGGCCTGCACAAAGGCCTCCACCCCGGGGTTGAGCTGCAGGCGCTGGTCATACACCTGCTGCAGCGCTTCTTCTCGCACACCGGCCAGCAGGGCCACGCGCCGGCGCAGGCTGTCCTTGTAGTCGGTGATCTCGCCGCGCATGGCGGCTTCGGTGATGGCCGCCACCTCGTCCTTGCGGCCGGCCATGGCGGCAATTTCGTCCACGCATTCGATGTTGATCAACGTCGAGTCCATGTCGAAGGCCACCAGCTTGTAGGCCGACAGCGGCAGCGGCGGCGTGAAGCCGCGGATGAACAGGCCGGGCGCGAATTCCTGGGCCGAGGGGTTGGCGGTCATGGCGGCGCGGATGTTACCCGGGCGCCTGACCTGTGCGGCCCCGCGCCCTAGGCCTGGCAATGACCGGCGACAAACCGCCCGCCGCCAATGCGGCCGCGATGGGCATGATCTGGCAGTGCGTGGACGACGCGGCATGGCACGACACCCCGCTGGCGCTGGCCAACCGCCTGGCCGGGCTGTCAGCGCGGGCGCTGGCCGCAACCCGAGTGGTGATCGACGACCCCGGCGGGCTGGACTTCGATGCGGCGCCGAGCCTGGAGGCGCGGCTGGCGCGCCGTCAGGGTGCCGGGCAGCGGATGGTGCCCGAGGGCGCACGCACGCCGGTGGCTGTCAGCAGCCCGGGCGCGGCCTGGTCGGCACCCAGCACGCCAGCCTGCACCGCCGCCGCCTGCAGCGCCTGGGCCTGGTCGGCCATGCTGCGCATGGCTTCCAGGTCGGCGCGGCAGGGAGCGCGCACGCTGAACTGGGCGGCACCGGCAAAGCCGGTGGCCCAGTACCAGGTCGGGTCC
>JARXAJ010000160.1 GCA_029865965.1 Aquabacterium sp. | reverse complement strand
GGCCACGGGCCAGCTGCTGAAGCTGGATCCGGCCAACGGTGCCGTGCAGGCCACGCTGGCCGTGGGCGCCAACCCGCGCCATGTGTCGGCGGCGGCCAACGGTGCGCTGGTTCTGGTGTCGCGCTTCATCACCGCCGCGCTGCCCGGTGAGGGCACGGCCACCGTGGACACCAGCACCGCCGGTGGCGAGGTGGTGGCCGTCAATGCTGGCCCAATGACGCCCAACCGCAGCATCGTGCTGCGCCACAGCGACCGGGTCGACAACGAGAACCAGGGCTCGGGCGTCCCGAACTACCTGGCTGCGGCCGTCATCTCGCCCGACGGCACGCGTGCCTGGGTGCCGTCCAAGCAGGACAACATCCGACGCGGCACGCTGCGCCAGGGCCAGCCGCTGGATTTCCAGAACACGGTGCGCGCCATCAGCTCGCGCATCGACATGGCCACCTTGGCCGAAGACGGCGCCAGCCGCATCGACCACGACAACGCCAGTCTTGGCACGGCTGCGGCCTACCACCCGAGCGGGGCATATCTGTTCGTGGCGCTGGAGACGAGCCGCCAGGTGGCGGTGGTGGATGCCTTCCGCGGCCGCGAGCTGTTCAAGTTCGACGTCGGCCGTGCGCCACAGGCCCTGGCTGTGTCGGCCGATGGCACCCGCCTGTACGTGCAGAACTTCATGGACCGCACAGCCAGCGTGATCGACCTCGGGCCGCTGGTGCGTGAGGGTCTGGCGCAGTTCGCCGCCATTGCCACCGTGGCCACGACCGGCGCCGAGCGCCTGAGCGCGCAGGCGCTGCTGGGCAAGCAGTTGTTCTACGACGCCCGAGACAGGCGTCTGTCGCGTGACAGCTACATGAGCTGCGCCAGCTGCCACGCCGACGCCGGCCACGACGGCCGCACCTGGGACTTCACCCAATTCGGCGAGGGCCTGCGCAACACCCCGGCGCTGGCCGGCCGCGCCGGCATGGCCCAGGGCTTCGCGCACTGGAGCGCCAACTTCGACGAGATCCAGGACTTTGAAGCCCAGATCCGCAGCTTGGCCGGAGGCACCGGGCTGATGACGGATGCACAGTTCAACACCGGCACGCGCAACACGCCGCTGGGCGACCGCAAGGCCGGCGTCAGCGCCGACCTGGACGCGCTGGCGGCCTACCTGGGCTCGCTGACCACCTTCGAGCGCAGCCCCGAGCGCAACGCCGACGGCACGCTCACTGCCGCCGCCCTGGCGGGCAGAACGGTGTTCACCACCGCCAACTGCGCCAGTTGCCACACCGGCACCGGCTTCACGGTCAGCGCTGACGCCAGCACGCTGCGCAGCATCGGCACGGTCAAGGCCAGCAGCGGCGCACGCCTGGGCGCAACCCTGAGCGGCATCGACGTGCCCACCCTGCGCGACGTGTGGGCCACCGCGCCCTACCTGCATGATGGCAGCGCGCCCACGCTGGCCGCCGCCGTGCAGGCGCATGCGGGCAACGCCGTCGCCGGGGCCGACTTGACCAACCTGGTGGCCTACCTGCAGCAGATCGGCGGCGACGAGCCGGGCCCGGGCGTGCCGGCAGCAGGCACTGGCACCGGCCTGAGAGGCAGCTACTTCGACAACGCAACCCTTGCCGGCACTGCCGTGGTGACGCGCACCGAGGCGCCGTGGTTCGACTGGGGCGTGGGCGCACCCGCGTCTGGCATTGCCGCAGACAACTTCTCGGTGCGCTGGAGCGGCGAGATCCAGGCCGTGGAAGCAGGCACCTACCAATTCCGCACCCTGTCGGACGACGGTGTGCGGGTCTGGATCAACGGCGTGCAACTCATCAACAACTGGACGGTGCATGCGCCCACCATCGACACCTCCGGCGGCATCACGCTGGCGGCCGGGCAGCGGGTGTCCATCGTCGTGGAGTTCCAGGAGTTCGGCGGTGGCGCGGTGCTGCAGCTGAGCTGGTTGCGCCCCGGCGGCGCGTGGGCCCAGGTACCAGCCGCGCAGCTGTATGCGACGGCCGCACCGAACCCGCCTGCGAACCAGGCACCGACGGTGTCGCTCACGGCCCCGGCTGGCGGCACCAGCGTGACCACCGGCACCGCGGTGACCCTGGCAGCCACCGCCGCCGACGCCGACGGCACCGTGGCCCGTGTGGAGTTCTACGCCGGCAGCACGCTGCTGGGCTCCGACATCACCGCGCCCTACAGCCTGGGTTGGACGCCGACCACCGCCGGCGCCGTGGCGTTGACGGCGCGCGCCTTCGACAACGCCGGTGCGGTCACCTCCAGCGCCGCAGTGGCGGTGACAGTGAGCACGACAGCGCCGCCACCGCCGCCCGTCGGCACCGGCACCGGCCTGAGCGGCAGCTATTTCGGCAACCCCGGCTTGACAGGCACGCCGGTGCTCACGCGCACCGAGGTGCCGTGGTTCGACTGGGGCGTGGGCGCACCGGCGGCCAACGTCGCGGCCGACAACTTCTCGGTGCGCTGGACCGGCGAGGTGCAGGCCGTCGAGGCCGGCAACTACCAGTTCCGCACCAATTCAGACGACGGCGTGCGGGTATGGGTCAACGGCGTGCTGCTGATCAACAACTGGACGGTGCATGCGCCGACCATCGACACCTCGGGCACCGTTGCCCTGGCCGCCGGCCAGCGTGTGTCCATCGTCGTCGAGTTCCAGGAGTTCGGCGGCGGCGCGTTGCTGCAGCTGAGCTGGTTGCGCCCGGGCAGCGCCTGGGTGCAGATCCCGGCTGCCCAGCTGTACCCGGTGGCAGGCACCGCTGTCAACCAGGCGCCCAGCGTCACATTGACTGCCCCGGCTGCGGGCAGCAGCGTGGCCGCAGGCACGGCGATCACCCTGACCGCCAGCGCCGCCGATGCCGACGGCACGGTGGTGCGCGTGGAGTTCTACGACGGCGCCGCGCTGCTGGGCACCGACACCACGGCGCCCTATGCCTTGCCCTGGACCGCAGCGGTGTCGGGCACACGCAGCCTGACGGCGCGTGCCATCGACAACGCCGGCGCCAGCACCACCAGTGCTGCGGTCACGCTCAACGTGACAGCTGCAACGGGCGCCTTGCCGGCCGGTGCATTGGCCGAGTGGACCTTCGACGGCGCCAGCGGCACCAGCGCAGCCGACACCAGCGGCAATGGCCGCACACTGACGCTGACCGCGGGCACCAGCATCACCGCCGCCGGCCGCGCCGGCGCCGGCCTGCAGACCATCGGGCCCGGCTCGCCCGCCGGTGCCAGCACCGCCGCACCGCTGGTCAACACCGCGGGCAGCTTCAGCGTGTCGGGCTGGATCCGCTTCGACCAGTTGCCCACCTGCTGGAACCAGATCTTGGCCAGCCAGGACGGCGTGACTGTGTCGGGCTTCTACCTCGGCATCCTGCCGCCCTGCGGCGGTGGCCTGCCGCGGGCGACCTTCTCGATGCTGTCGGCCGACGTAGACGCCAGCGCCAACTACCGCATCACCGACACCGCCACCATCACCACCGGCACCTGGTACCACCTGGTGGCGGTGCGTGACGCGGTGGCAAACACGATGACGCTGTACGTCAACGGCCGCGTCGCCGGCACCTTGGCCAACCCGACCAAGTGGGCGGCCAACGGCGCCTTCGTGGTGGGCCGCGCCAAGTTCAGCGGCGGCCTGCGCGACCCGGCCTATGCGGCGATCGACGGCGTGCGGGCCTATGGCCGCGCGCTGACGCCGGCGGAGGTGGCAACGCTGCTGCAGGCAGCGCGCTGAGGCCGGCAACGGTCGGGGCGGGCAGGGCGTGCAGTTCCGCACGCCCTCACCCCATTTGCGTGGCAATCACCCTGCAACTCCCCCGGATGGTGCTCGACGACTGGCATGAACATCGCTTCAATCCGCCAACACCCTGGCACGAGGCCCACCATGACAACTGCCATCCTGATCACCCTATGGCTGCTGGCCCTGGCCAGCCGCACCTGGATGCTGCAACGCCTGGCCGCGCGGCACGCCTTGCTGCACGCCACCGGTGGCGGCTGGTGGACGGTGGAACTGCGTCGCCGGGCCTGTGTGTGCAGCGTGCCCAACGACCTGCAAGCCTACCCGCAGCCGCGTGAGTTCCGCATCCGGGTGTGGCGCCTGGCGGGTGTGCCGCTGTGGTGGCGCGGTTGCTTCGTCAGCCTGCCGGTGTTTTGCGATGCCACCGTGGACAAGTTGGATGCCGGGCAGTTCGACCATCTGTTCAGCGGCCCGTTCCGGCTGCAGGCTCCGGCTGGCCAGGCCGCCGTGCGGCCTGCGCTGGTCAGCTGACGCCGGGCGGCCTGGCACAGCGCGCCACCGGCGCGCATCAGCAACCGCTCAGCCCGGCTGGCCGTAGACCGGCTTGCGCTTTTCCAGGAAGGCGCGGATGCCTTCGTTGAAATCACCACCCCGCGTGCACAGGATCTGGTTGCGGTCTTCCATCGCGATGGCCGCGCGCAGGCCGGGCGCGTCGATGTTCTGGTTCATGCAGTCCTTGGTGAGGCGCAGCGCCAGCGGCGTGGCGTTCAACATCTCGTCGGCCAGTTGCCGGGCCTCGGCCTCGACCTCGGCGAATGACCCCACCTTGCTGACGAAGCCCATGTTGTAAGCCCGGTCGGCATGCAGGAAGCGGCCGGTCAGCAGCATCTCGGCCGCCAGCGATGTACCCACCATGCGCGGCAGGAAGTAGCTGCTGCCCATGTCGCAGCCCGACACGCCGATCTTGATGAAGGCGGCATTGAAGCGCGCCTCGGGCGTGCACAGCCGGATGTCGCTGGCCAGGGCGATGCCCAGCCCGCCACCGCTGGCCGCGCCCTGCACGATGCTGATGATCGGCTGCGGGCATTCCCGCATCGCGATCATGATGTCGCGGATGGCCTTCTGGCCGGCCAGGCCTTCCTGCACGCTGCGCGGTGCGGCGCCGGTGCGGTCCTTCAGGTCCAGCCCGGCGCAATAGGCCCGGCCGGCGCCCTGCAGCACCACCACGCGGATGTCGGGCCGGTCGTCCAGGGCCTGGAAGTAGGTGCGCAACGCGTCGGTCAGGCCGGCGTTCAGCGCATTCAGCCGCTCGGGCCGGTTCATCGTCAGCCAGGCGACGCCGTCGCGCTCGTCGATCAGCAGGGGTTGTTCACCAGCGTTGGTGTTTGTCATGCACAAGCCTCGGTCGGAAAGGGAAGCAAGCGGGCGCCGTGGAACCGGCTTCGCCGGGCCACCGGGGCCGCCCCCCTGGGGGGGGAGCGCCGCAGGCGCTTCGGGGGGGCCTACAGGGCCCGGCTGATGACTTCTTTCATGATCTCGCTGGTGCCGCCATAGATGCGCTGCACACGGGCGTCGGCATACATGCGGGTGATCATGTATTCATTCATGAAGCCGTAGCCGCCGAACAGTTGCAGGCACTCGTCGAGCACCTTGCCCTGTTGCTCGGCGCCCCACAGCTTGGCCATGCTGGCGGTGGCGGTGTCGAGCTTGCCGGCCACCAGTTGCTCAACGCAGCGGTCGATGAAGGCGCGGCCCACCTGGATGGTGGTGGCCACCTCGGCCAGCTTGAAGCGGGTGTTCTGCAGGTCGCCGATGGGCTTGCCGAAGGCCTTGCGGTCGCGCACATAGGCCAGCGTGGCCTCGTAAGCGCCTTCCATCGTGGCCAAAGCGGTCACGCCGATGATCAGGCGTTCATACGGCAGGTCGCCCATCAGCTGGTAGAAGCCCTGGCCTTCCTGGCCACCCAGCAGGTTGGCGGCCGGCACGGTGACATCGTCGAAGAACAGCTCGGACGTGTCCTGGCTCTTCATGCCCAGCTTGTCGAGCACCCGGCCGACACGGAAGCCCGGGCAATCCTTCGTTTCAACCACCAGGATGGACGTGCCACGCGCGCCCTGGGTGGGGTCGGTCTTGCACACCACCAGGATCACATCGGCCAAGTAGCCGTTGGTGATGAAGGTCTTGCTGCCGTTGATGACGTAGCTGTCGCCACGCTTCTCGGCCTTGGTGCGGATGCCCTGCAGGTCGCTGCCCGCGCCGGGCTCGGTCATGGCGATGGCGCCCACCAGTTCGCCGCGGGCCATGGCCGGCAGGTAGCGGTCTTTCTGGGCCGGCGTGCCGTGGTTCAGGAAGTAGTGCGCCACGATGGTGTGCACCGAATTGCCCCAGCCGCTGATGCCGCGCCGCGAACATTCTTCATACAGCACCGCCTCGTGGCGGAAGTCGCCGCCCGCGCCGCCATAGGCCTCGGGGATGTCGGTGCACAGCAGGCCCAGCGCACCAGCCTTGGTCCACAGGCCGCGGCCCACGTTGCCCCGCTTGCGGGCGGCCTCGTCGTCGGCCACCAGTTCTTCTTCAACGAACCGGGCGCAGGTGTCGCGCCACTGGTTCAGGTCGTCGTCCATCCAGCTGCGGTCGAAGTTCAGGGGCATGGGTGTCTCCGGAAAGGGTTGGGGTCAGGCGGACAATGCTTGTGACGCCTGCCAGCGTGCCACACGCTGCAGGTGCACTGCAACACCGCCCTGGTGGTGTTCGATCAGGCTCAGGCGCTTGAAGGCATGGCCGGCGGCCAGTTCTTCGGTCATGCCCATGCCGCCGTGCAGTTGCACCGCGCCCTGGCCCACGGTGCGGGCGGCGCGGGCCACGGCCACCTGGCAGGCGGCGGCGGCCCGGCCGCGGTGGTGGGCGCTCTGGTCCATCGCCCCCACTGTGGCGGCCACCAGCGCGCGCGCCTGCAGCAGCGCCATGTGCATGTCGGCCAGCCGGTGCTGGGTGACCTGGAAGCTGGCGATCGCCACGCCGAACTGCTTGCGCTGGCGCACGTAGTCCAGCGTGTCGTGCAGCAGGCGCTGCATCACGCCCACCGCCTCGGCGCCGGTGGCCAGCAGGGCTTCATCGGCCACCTGCTGCAGCAGCGGGGCCATGTCGCCCAGGTCGGGCAGGGCCTCGGTGGGGCTGCGGTCGAAGGCCAGCTCGGCGGCCCAGCTGCCGTCGGCCAGCTGCACATCACGCTGGGTGACACCGGCCGCGCCGGGGCGCACCAGGGCCAGGCGCAAGGTGCCGGCGGCATCACGCGCACTGACCAGCCAGTGCGTGGCCTGCGGGGCCGCCCGCACCAGGGCCTTGCGGCCGCTGAGTGTGCCGTCGGCCTGCAGGGTGCTGGCCACCTGGGCCAGGTCGTGCCGGGCGCCGGGCTCCAGCGCGGCCAGCACCGGGCGCACTGCGCCGTCGGCCACGCCGGCCAGCAGGGCCGCAGTGGCAGTGGACGGCATGCGCTGCAGCAGGCCGGCGCCGGTGACCAGGCAGGCGCTGTAGGGCTCGGGCAGCAGGGCCTGGCCCAGCGCCTGCAGCACCACCAGGTGGTCGGCCAGGCTGCCGCCCTGCCCGCCCACGGCCTCAGGCAAGGCAGCGCCCGCCAGGCCCAGCTGCTGGGCCAGGCCGGTCCACAGCGGCTGGAAGGCCGCAGGCGTGGCCAGCAGCGCAGCGCGGCGCTCAAACGGTGCGTTGTCGTGCAGCCAGCGCTGCAGGCTGGTCTGCAGCAGGGCCTGGGTGTCGTCCAGCGGGAAGATCGGGTCCATGGCTCAGTGTGCAGACAGCAGATGCTGGGCGATCAGGTTGCGCTGCACCTCGTTTGTGCCGGCGTAGATGCTGGCGGCGCGGTCGTTCAGGTAGGTGCCCATGGCCCACAGCGCATCTTCGGGCAGCGCCAGCACATGGGCGCCGGCCTCGCCGATCGGCAGCCGCGCCGCCGCATACGGCCCGGCGATGGTGACGGCCAGCTCGGTGAGGTGCTGGCGCAGCTCGGTGCCCAGCAGCTTGCCGACGTTGGGGGCGATGGGGTTGTCCACGCCGCGGATGCGGTCGGCCAGCACCTGCTGCTCCAGGGCATGCAGGGCGTCCACCCGGCACTGGGCGTCGGCCAGGGCGGTGGCCACGGCCTGGCGCTCGGCGTCGTCGGGCGGGCGGCTGGCAAAGGCGGCGGTGGCCATGGCCTGCAGCCGCACCAGCCGGGCCCGCAGCGCCGGTGTGTAGGTGCCGCCCCGCTCATGCACCAGCAGGTACTTGGCGATGGTCCAGCCCTGGTTCTCCTGCCCCAGCAGGGCCGAGGCGGGCACCCGCACGTCGTCAAAGAACACCTGGTTCAGCTCATGGTCGCCCGAGATGCTGATGATCGGCCGCACGGTGATGCCGGGCAGGTCCATGTCGAACAGCAGGAAGCTGATGCCCTGCTGCGGCTTGGCCGCACTGCTGGTGCGCACCAGGCAGAAGATGCGGTTGGCCCATTGCGCATGGGTGGTCCAGATCTTGGTGCCGTTGATGATGAATTCATCACCCACCCGCACCGCCTTGCATTGCAAGGACGCCAGGTCGGAGCCCGAGCCCGGCTCGCTGTAGCCCTGGCACCAGTAGTCGTCGCCATTGCGGATGCCCGGCAGCCAGCGCTGCTGCTGCTCGGGCGTGCCGAAGGCCAGCACCACCGGCGCCACCATGCGCACGCCCTGCGGTGCCAGCGCCGGCGCGGTGGCGGCGGCGCACTCGCTGGCAAAGATGTCGTGCTGGCGGGCTGTCCAGCCGGTGCCGCCCCAGGCCACCGGCCAGTGCGGCACGCTCCAGCCACGCGCAGCCAGGGCGCGGAACCAGGGGCGGGACTGCGGCGCGTCGGTGAAGATGCCGGCGGTGCGCCGACCGGCCAGGCGCAATGCCGGCGTCAGTGCGGTGGCCAGGAACTGGCGCACCTCGGCCCGGAAGTCTGCGTCGCTGGCGGTGGCAGTGGCGGTGGGGGTGGGGGTGGTCACAGACAGGGTCGGTTGGCAGACTGACGGCAGCGTCAGGGCCAGTCTCACATGCACCCCTGCCGCCATGAATCGTCGAAAGCGACGATGTGGGCCAGGGCAGCGGGCCGATCCAATCCCGAGGATGCGCCATGTTCCGTCTTTCAGCCCGCCGCCCCTGCCCGAGCCGGCCACCATCGGCGACCATCTCACTGCGGCTGGCCGCCAACGCGGGCAAGTCAGCGCCGTGGTCGACAACGGCCAGCACCACCGCTGGTGCGACCTGGACGCCACCAGCGACCAGCTGGCCTGCGGCCTGATGGGCCTGAAGCTGGCGCGCGGTGACCGCATCGGCATCATCGGCTTGAACCAGGTGGAATGGCTTCTGCTGTTCTATGCCGCCGCCAAGATCGGCGTGGCGGTGGTCGGCCTGAGCGTGCGCTACCGCGACACCGAGCTGGAAGCCATGCTGGGCGACAGCCAGACCAAGGCGGTGTTCACCCTGCAGCAGCACGAGGGCTTCGACTTCATCGCCATGCTGCAGCGCCTGGGCCCGCGCCTGCCGGCGCTGCGCCATGTCATCGCCATCGACGGCAGCGGGCTCAACAGCCTGGCGGCGCTGGCGGCCACGCCGCTGGAGGCCGGCCGCCTGTCAGCCGCACGCCGCCGGGTGCTGGCAGATGACGTGGCGATGGTGATCTACACCTCGGGCACCACCGGCCGGCCCAAGGGCGCAGGGCTCACCCACCGCAGCCTGCTGGCCGCCGCCACTGCCCAGGCGCAGCACACCCGCGTGGGCCCGCAGGATGTGGTGCACCTGGCCAACCCGCTGAACCATGTGGGCGGCATCACCTGCGGCGTGCTGACCCACCTGGTGGGCGGCGGCACGGTGGTGCTGGTGCCCGAGTTCAAGGCCGACCGCATGATCGCGTTGATGCAGCAGCACCGGCCCACCATCCTGGCCGGCGTGCCCACGGTGTTGACGCTGCTGCTGATGCATGCGCGCATCGATGCGGTCGACCTGTCGGGCGTGCGGCTGGTGTTCTCGGGCGGGTCGAATGTCGACGCGGCCCTGCTCAAGCGCCTGGCCGACCGCATGCCACAGGCCACGCTGATGAACCTGTACGGGCTGACCGAAACCTCGGGCGCCATCGTGATGACCCCCTGGGACCGCAGCGATGCCGACCTGATGGCCACCATCGGCCTGCCATTCGACAGCGCCCGGCTCAAGATCGCCGGGCCGCAGGGCCAGGCGCTGCCCGCCGGCACGGTGGGCGAGCTGTGGTTCCGGGGCGCGGGCGTGGTGCCGGGCTACATCGGCGCGGCGGCGGGCCAGGGCTTCAGCGCCGACGGCTGGCTGCAGACCGGTGACCTGGGGCTGGTGGACGGGCACGGCGTCATCACGCTCAAGGGCCGGCAGAAGGACATGTACATCCAGGGCGGTTTCAACGTCTACCCGGCCGAGGTGGAGGCACTGATCCACCGCCACCCGGGCGTGGTGATGGCCGCCGGCATCGGCGTGCCCGACCCGGTGCTGGGCGAGGTGGGCCGGGTCTATGTGATCCCCAAGCCGGGCAGCAACCTGCGCGAAGCCGATGTGCGCAGCTGGTGTGCCCAGCACCTGGCCGACTACAAGGTACCGCGCCAGGTGGTGTTGCGCGACGCCCTGCCGATGACACCGGCCGGCAAGATCCACAAGGCGGCGCTGCGGCAGGAGGCGTAACCGCCCTGCCCCCGAAGCGCCTGCGGCGCCGGCGGGCTCAAACCGCCGCAGGTGGCAGGTGGCGGCCATAGGCCGCTTCGTCGAAGCCGACGGTGATGCTGCCGTCGGCCCACTCGACCACCGGCCGCTTGATGACGCTGGCCTGGGCCAGCATCAGCGCACTGGCGCTGGCGGCATCGACCACAGCGGCCTGGGCGGCGGCGTCCAGCTTGCGCCAGGTGGTGCCCTGGCGGTTGAGAACGCGCTCCCAGCCGGCACTGGCCAACCACACGGACAGCCGGTCGGGCGGCACGCCGGCCTTCTTGAAGTCATGGAACTGCACCGCCGCGCCCTGCCCGGCCAGAAACGCCCGCGCGCGCTTGACGGTGTCGCAGTTGGGGATGCCATAGACGGTGATGGTCATGGTGGTGGCGGTGGCGGTGGCGGTGGATCAGTAGTCGACGTCGCAGCGCGGGTCGGGCATCAAGGACGCGCCGCCGCGCACCTTGCCATCGGGCTCGAAGGTGATGCGGGCCCACAGGCAGTCATAGGTGGGATAGCGCCACGACCAGGTCTGGCGGTCCATGTACTCGCCGGCCTTCTCCGCCGGGCGGCCCAGCAGGCGCAGCACCGCGTCGCGCGGCATGCCGTCGTGCACCTTGGCGAAATTGGCTTCGGTCAGCACCTGGGCGCTGGTGGTGACGCGGCCGTCGCTGCCCAGGTCGACCATCAGCGTGGTGCGGCCGTAGGGGCCGGTGGCGTATTCCAGCCGCTGGCCGCCGGCAGGCAGGGTGTAGCGGCTGGTGGGCGTGCCCCGGCTGGCCAGCACCTGGGCCTCGGCCTGGCCGGCCACGGGCGGAGGTGCAGGCTGCAGCACGGCGCAGCCGGCCAGGGCGGCCGCCAGGCCGATCAGGGTGGCAACGCTGGCATGGCGCACAACGGCAGCTGGCAGGGCAAGGCGGAAGTGGGTGTGCGGCATGGTGGGCTCCGGGCCAGCGATCAGGCTGACGCTGCGGGCTGCATCATGCACCGCTGGCCGGCACGGCGGCAGGGCCGAGTGGAATCACCCGGTCGCCGGCAGCCGGTTCACAGCCGTCGGCAATCGGCGTCCAACCCCGGCGCACCACCAGCTTGTGCGCGTCGTGGCAGAACTCGATGCGCTGCACGCCCTGCACCCGCTGGCGCACGAACGACTCGATGGACGCGGGCATGCTGACGTCGAACCGTTGGGCCCGCAGCCCCTCTGCCGGGTGGTCGTCGGTGTGCAGCCAGGGCACGATGGCACCGGCCAGCAGCAGCAGCGGGTTGCCGACCTGCATGGGCGTGGGCGCATAGCCCTGCTGTTGCAGCCATTGCTGGGCCTGGGCCCGGGCATCAGTCCCATCGCCCGCAAGGCCGCCCCAGGCCTGGGCCAGCAGTTCCGCCACCCACTGGTTGCAGTTCTGGTAGCGGGTGCTGAAGGCATGGGCATTGGCACTGTAGGTGCTGCCCAGCACCCGCAGGGCCTGGCGGGTGTCCAGCGCCGCGGCTTCCAGCGGCCGGGCAGCCGGCTCGGGCAGCAGCAGCAGCACGGTGTGGCCCTGGTCGGGGTCGGCCCCGCCAAGCAGAAAACCGGGCAGGCCCTGGTCGAAGATGCGCGGCTGGGCCAGGTCGCAGTCGTAGTACAGCTGGCGCACCGACCAGGGCGTGTTCGGGCTGGCCAGCAGGCTGATGCCGGCATGGCTGTAGCGCTGGCCGAAGCGCTGCAGGTCGGTGCCGGCGCGGGCAATCAGCGCCAGGCGCTGGCCAGACTGGTCCAGCACACCGCGCACCACGGCGCTGATGCGGAACAGCCGGTCGTGCTGGGCTGCGTCGAGCGGCCGGGCCGCGGCACAGTGGCGCAGCAGGTCGGCTTGGGCGGCACCGGCGGCCAGCAGGCCGGCCAGGCCCAGCAGCAGCGCAGGCGCCGTCAAGACGCGGTCAGAGTTGCACCGGCTGGGCCGACAGCTCACGCTGGAAGCTGTCGGTCAGCTCCAGGAAGAAAGCCTGGCGTGTGCTGTCGTGGACGAACTCGGTGCCGTAAGCCTGGGGCCGGGCCGTGATCATCTGGCCGGCAGCCAGCCGGTAGCGCACGGCGGTGGCCTGGGGCAGCACCAGCACATGGCCGGGCTCGGGCGCGTCGGCGGCCAGGGCCTGCAGCTGCAGCCGCACCTGGCCCGGCTGGTCGGCCAGCTCGGCCACGTCGGTGATGCGGTAGCGGCCGGCAGCGGCGCGTTGCCGGGTACTGGAACTGGCACTCGACGCCTCGCTGGAGGCCGAACTGCCCACTGAAGCCGACGAGCCACCTGCGGCCGACGACGCGGCCAGGCTGCCGGCCTGCACTGACACGCTGGTGGCAGCCAGCAGCAGGGCGGCAGCTGCAAGGGAAATGTGAAATGCCATCGTGTGCTCCGGTTGGCCGGGCTGGCCCAACGGCCATCCCTTGGCGTCATCATACGAAGCCGGCCTGGCAGCCGTGCGTGGCAGCCCGCAGCGGCGGCCGGGGCAGCATCAGACCGACATCTCCACCCGGTTGCGGCCGTTGTGCTTGGCCTGGTAGAGCGCCCGGTCGGCGGCGCCCAGCCAATCATCGGCGCTGTGCCGGGGCTGCTGCACGCCCACGCCGATGCTCACGGTGATGGGGTGGCCCGGCAGCAGCGGCGCGTCGGCGATGCGCGCGCGCAGCGCCTCGGCCACCTGGCGTGCGTCGGGCGCCGACGTGCGGGGCAGCAGCAGCACGAACTCTTCCCCGCCGGTGCGAAACAGCATGTCGCTCTGCCGCTTGCGCGCCGACAAGGCTGCCACGCACGACACCAGCACGGCGTCGCCGGCGGCATGGCCATGCCGGTCGTTGATGGCCTTGAAGTGGTCGATGTCGATGGCCAGCAGCGCATTCAGGCGCACGTCCGGGCCCGGACGCGCCAGCAGGTCGAGCTGCTGTGCCAGGTGGCGGCGGTTGTAGGCGCCGGTCAGCGGATCGGTCAGCGCCTGCTGCACCAACGCCCGCTGCAGGTCGCCCAGCACATTGAGCACCACGTTGACCATGATCAAGGTCAGGGCCAGCGTGGCGCCGAACCGCACCGCCACCGACGGCCCCAGCGCCAGCAGGACCAGGCCGGTGGACACCAGCAGCATCAGCACGCTGAGCAGCAGCGCCTGCCGGCGCGGCAGCATGAAGTAGCAGACCAGCACGGCCGGAAAGGCCCAGTAGGTCCCGGCCAGCCCCAGCCGGTGGATCGATTCACACACTGCCACCATGAAGCCCAGCGTCATCAGCCAGAACGGCACCGGGGCGGGGCGGCCCTGGCGCAGCGCCCAGGCGTTGAGCGCCATCATGGCCTGCGCCATCAGGATCAGGCCACCCAGCAGAAAGCGGCCCAACAGCAGATGGTTGATGGTGAACGGCAACAGCAGCACGGCCGACAGGGCACTCATGATGAGCGCGATGCGGTCGCGCTGGTGGGCCAATGCATCGTCGCCAACGCGCATTGCCCGGGACAAGCGGGCCAGGAGATCCATGCTGGCAATGTCGGCGCGCCAGACCTCAAACTTGAGCCTGGGACCCTCACGGGCGGCACAAGCCGTGTTCCTGCGTGTCCAGACAAGCAAGCACAAGTAGCATGCAGGCCATGGTTTCCAACCGCCAGGCGCCGTATGCCGCCGTCCAGCAATCACTGAAGGATGGCCTGGCTGCCTGCGCGCTGATGCCCGGCAAGGCCGCGCTGGTGGCCCGCCATGGCGTCAGCCGCATGACAGACACCACGCCCACCCAGGTGCGGGCCGACACCACCGCGCTGTGGCGGGCGCAGCACAGCATCCAGGCCGAGCCCGCCACCGCCGATGAGGCACGGCCGCTGGCCATCGCCCCCGGCAGCGCCTGCCTGGTGGTGACACGCCGCACCTTCACCCGCGACGCCACCATCGCCCTGGTGCAGCAGGTGCACCCCGGCCGGCACGACAGCCTGCACGGGGAGTTCCAGCCTTGACAGACGACCTGGCCCAACGCGCCGCTGCAGCGGCCACGCCCGACCTGGTGGCCACCTGGCAGCGTGATGGCGCGGTGTGTCTGCGCCAGTTGCTCAACGCCGACGAACTGGCGCAGCTGCGGCGCGGCATCGACGCCAACCTGGCCGCCCCCAGCCCACGCGCCATCGTCGCCAGCCAGCCCGACGACCCCGGCTTGTTCATCGAGGACTTCTGCAACTGGCAGCACAACCCCGACTACCGCGCCCTGGCCTGCGCTTCACCGCTGCCCCAGGTGGCCGCCCGGTTGATGGCCAGCCGCAGCGTGCGGCTCTACCACGACCACATGCTGACCAAGGAACCCGGCACCCGGCAGAAGACACCCTGGCACCAGGACCAGCCCTACTACAACGTCGATGGGGTGCAGAACATCAGCTTCTGGATCCCGGCGGACCCGGTGGCGCGGCCCAGCACGCTGGAATTCGTGGCCGGCTCGCACCGCGGGCCCTGGCTGATGCCGCGCACCTTCCTCACCCACCAGGCACGCTGGTTCCCCGAAGGCAGCCTGGCCGAGCTGCCCGACATCGACGGCCAGCCCGGCGCGCACCGCATCCTGGGCTGGGCGCTGCAACCCGGTGACGTGGTGGCATTCCACATGCTGGCCCTGCATGCCGCCGCCGGCATGCCGCCCGGCCAGCGGCGGCGGGTGTTTTCGCTGCGCTACCTGGGCGACGATGCCCGCCACGCACCAAGGCGCTGGGCCACCTCGCCCGACTTCCCCGGCCTGGCCGACGTGCTGCCAGCCGGTGCGCCGATGGACCACCCGCTGTTCCCGCTGCTGGTGGGCGGTGCGGCATGAGCCCGCCCGAAGGGCGAACACCGCAGTGCGCAGCACGAAGGGTACCGATGACCTGGCTGCAGCGCATCGCCATCGACCAGGTGCCGCCGCTGCCCTGGCGCAACGGCGGCGGCAGCACGCGTGAGCTGTTCACCTGGCCGGGTGGGTCGGCCCCCTGGCAGCTGCGCATCAGCCTGGCTGACATCACCCAGGACGGCCCGTTCTCGGCCTTCGACGGGGTGGACCGCTGGTTTGCCGTGCTGCAGGGTGCCGGCGTGCGGCTGGCCCTGCCGGGCGGCGTGCAGACTTTGGATGCCGGCAGCCCGCCGCTGCAATTCGACGGCGCAGCGGCACCTGGCTGCTGGCTGGTGGACGGCCCCACCCGAGACCTGAACCTGATGGTGCAGCGAGGCGCCGGCCAGGCCGGCCTGTTGGCAGCCGCACCGCGCCAACCCTGGGTGCACGGTGCGCCGCTGCGCGGGCTGCTGACCACCACGCCGGTGCAGTTGCAGATCGACGACACGCCGCCGTGCTCCGTCGGCGCGTGGACACTGGCGCTGGCCGGCGCCGCGTCGGGCAAGCGCTGGACCATCACCACGCCGGGCGATAGCCTGCCCACCGGCCAGCGCGCCTGCTGGCTGGCCTTCACCCCCAACCGGTGACTGCATGCGCCCGCCGGGCCGTCCCAAGGGCGAACACCACAGTGCGTCACCCGCCAAGCCGCCTCGGGCCTGGGCCTGGGCCTGGGCCTGGGCCACGGCCACGGCCAGCGGGCCGCCGGCTTTGCGGCAGACTTCGTTGCCAGGGAACTGGACCACCGGCATGAACTGGCCTGCTGGTTCGCCCGCTCCCCCTGCCGCCGCGTCGCGCGCGCCGGCCTCGAAACCGACTTGCACGCCCTGCGAAACCCATCATGACCGACACCATCTACACCCTGCACCGAGGCAGCCGCCCGCTGCTGCTCAGCCTGCCGCATGTGGGTACCGCGCTGCCTGAATGGCTGACGCCGCGCCTGGTGCCGCGCGCCCTGGCGGTGGAAGACACCGACTGGCACCTGGAGCAGCTCTACAGCTTTGCCAAGGCGCTGGGCGTCAGCATGCTGGTGCCGCGCCACAGCCGCTATGTGGTCGACCTGAACCGACCGCCAGAGAACGCGCCGATGTACCCCGGCGTCAACAACACCGGCCTGTGCCCGGCCACCTTTTTCACCGGTGAGCCGCTGTACCTGCCCGGCCAGGCACCCGACGCCGCCGAGGTGGACCAGCGCGTGGCCACCTTCTGGCGCCCGTATCACGGCGCCCTGGCGGCCGAGCTGGCCCGGCTGCGGGCCGCCCACGGCCAGGTGGTGCTGTTCGACGGCCACAGCATCCACGGCCAGCTGCCCTGGCTGTTCGAAGGCCGCCTGCCCGACCTCAACCTGGGCACCGCCAGCGGCAACAGCTGCGCCCCGGCGCTGCGCGATGTGCTGGCCGGCGTGCTCGGGGCGCAATCCAGCCACACCGTGGCGGTGGACGGCCGCTTCAAGGGTGGCCACATCACCCGCTTCTACGGCCGACCGGCCGACGGCGTGCATGCGGTGCAGCTGGAGATGGCCTGGCGCTGCTACATGGACGAAGCCCCGCCCTACGCCTGGCATGCCGACCGCGCAGCGCAGGTGCAGCCGCTGCTGCAGCAACTGGTGATGGCGATGCTGGCCTTTGCCGAAGGCCCGGCGCGGTGACCTTGGCCCTTCGGTGCTGCCAGACATGACGCAGGACAGGCCCGCGTCCCTACACTGCCGGCTGGCAACGCCACATCCAGCCCACCAACGGCACCCACCCCCACACCCCAGGAGATCCCCATGGCATCGATGATCAGCTTCAACCGCCCCGACGGCCAGGCCGTGCAGGGCTATTTGGCCGACTGCCCCGGCGCCACCGGCGCGGTGGTCGTCATCCAGGAATGGTGGGGCCTGAACGACCAGATCCGTGGCGTGGCCGACCGCATTGCCGCTGCCGGCTACACCGCCCTGGTGCCCGACCTGTACCGCGGCAAGAGCACGGTGGAGGCTGAAGAAGCCCACCACCTGATGAGCGCCCTGAACTTCGGCGACGCCGCCAGCCAGGACGTGCGCGGCGCCGTGCAATACCTGAAGGCCAGCCATGCCAAAGTGGGCGTCACCGGCTTCTGCATGGGTGGCGCGCTGACCGTGCTGAGCCTGACCATGGCCCCCGAGGCTGATGCCGGCGTGGTCTGGTACGGCCTGCCGCCGCTGGACTACGTGGATGCCAGCAAGATCCAGGCGCCGATGATCGCCCACTGGGCCGAGCAGGACATGGCCTTCCCCATTGCCACCGTCGACCCGCTGGAGGCCAAGTTGAAAGAAGCCGGCGTGGCGTTCACGGGCTACCGCTACCTGGCCCAACACGGCTTTGCCAATGAGACGGCACAGGGCCCGCGCCGCCTGGCGATGACCCAGTACGACGCCGCCTGGGCCCAGCTGGCCTGGGACCGCAGCTTCGCGTTCTTCGGCAAGCACCTGTGAGTTTTCTGCGGTCGGCTGCGAGGCCGGCTGTGGGCTCGTTGCTGTCCTTGCTGTTCGAGAACAGCCGACATTCAGGGTTTGGCGCGAGGCCGAGGACGGCGGGTGACTGGCTGACTCCGTGTCATTCCGGGCCTGCGGCCCTCCCTTCTTTACCTGCGTCGGCCAGGCACC
>JARXAJ010000154.1 GCA_029865965.1 Aquabacterium sp. | reverse complement strand
CAGCGGCAGACGGTGGCGCAACACGCAGTCGATGGCGGGCGCCAGGCTCATGCCCTCGTCGATCTTGGTGAGGATGGCCGAGTGGATGCCGTGGCCACCCAGGGCATTGCGGTGCGCTGCGATCACGTCGTCCAGCGTGCGGGTGGAGGTGGTGGCGCTCATCACCAGCACCCGGTGCACCGCGCCGCAGCCCTGGCGGATCATCTCCAACTGCTCGACCATCATGGTGTCGCGCTGGCCCACGCCGGCGGTGTCGAGCAGCACGATCTTGCGTGCTGACAGGTCGGCCACCTTGCTCTCCAGGTCTTCGCTGTCGCGCAGCGAGACCACCGGCAGGTTCAGGATGCGGGCAAACACGCGCAGTTGCTCCTGCGCGCCGATGCGGTAGGTGTCGGTGGTCATCAGCGCCACCTGGCGCCGGCCGTAGCGCAGCACGCAGCGTGCGGCGATCTTGGCCAGGGTGGTGGTCTTGCCCACGCCAGTGGGGCCGATGAAGGCGTAGACGCCACCCTGGTCGAACAGGTCGAAGGCGTCGCGGGTTTCCAGCCGGCCCTGGATCCAGCGCTGCGCGCGCTCCAGCAATCGGTCGAAGTCGGGCTCGGCGGGCAGCTCGGCCAGCAACTGCGTCACCACCTGTGACGACAGGCCGGCATTGAGCAGGCGCCGGGTCAGCAGCGCGTGCCCGGGCGCCGATTGCTGCAGCGACGACCAGAAGCTGCTGGCCAGGTGGCCCGACAGCAGGCTCTTGACCTCGGCCATCTGGCTGCTGAGCGACTGCATGCCGCCAGTGGTGCCGGCAGGCGCGCCAGGCGCCGGGGCGGGCGGCACCACGGGTGCGGCCCGCAGTGCCAGCAGGCCATCGGCCTGTGACGGGGGTGTGAAGCGCGGCGGGGGCGACGGCATCTGGCCGCCGCCGGCCATGAAGCCCGCAGCGCGCATGTGCAGCGGCTCACGCACCGGCTGGCGGGGCGGCGACAGGGGGTCTGGCACACGGCGGGCGGGCTGCACGGCAGCCGGTTCGCCCGCCACCGCCATGCCAAGCTGGCGGCGTGGCCGCTCGGGCGGTGTGGGCAGCTGCTCGCTCTGGCGGGCGGGCAGCTCAACCTGCGCCTGCGGCGACAGCGTGACCAGGGCATCGGCGGCGATCGCCAGGATTTCAATGCCCTCGGGCACTTCACGGCTGGACAGCACCACCGCATCACCCCCCAGTTCGGCCTTGATGCGGCGCAGGGCGTCGGTGGCGTTGCTGGCAACGAATCGTCTGGCGCTCATGGTGTGCACACTTTCTGGGTCAGGCGTCGGGAAGGCGGGCAGGTAGCAGGCGCAGGCTCAGGGGCCATGGGCCGGGGGCATCGAATATTCGTCATTGGCGCTGGCACACGATGCGTTGGAACTCCACCTGCGCGGTGGGCGGCAACTCGGACATCGCCAGCACCACCGCCTGCGGCCGCACCCGGCGCAGCAGGCGCGACAGCGTCAACCGGGCGCGCATGCCGCACAGCAGCACGGGTGCATGGCCCAGTGCTTCCAGCTCGTCCATCGCCGCTGCGCCTTCTTCCAGGAAGCGGCGCGCCAGGTTGGGCTCGATCGCGCCGTCGGCGGCCACCGCATCGGTGCCGATGGACTGCTCGACCAAGCGCTCGAAATCCGGGTGCAGGCCCGCCACATGGTAGCTGGGCACGTCGCCGAACACCTCCTGCACGATCTGCCGGCGCATGGCGTGGCGCAGCGGCGCCACCAGATCGGTGACCGCCGCATTGCGCGCCAGATGCTCGGCGCTGATTTCCAGGATGGTGCGCAGATCGCGCACCGTCACGCCTTCTTCCAGCAGCAACTGCAGCACGCGCTGCAGCTGGGCTGGCTGTACCAGCTTGGGAATCGTCTCTTCCACCAGCTTGGGGAAGCGGGTCTTGAAGTGCTCGATGAGTTCATGGGTTTCCTGCCGCCCCAGCAGCTCATGCGCATGCTGGGCAATCAACCGGTCCAGGTGGGTGGTGATCACCACCGCCGGCTCCACCACCGTGTAGCCCGCGGCCATGGCCTGGGCGCGCCGGTCGCGGGTGATCCAGGTGGCCGGCATGCCGTAGGTGGGGTCGCGCACGGCAATGCCTTCGATCGGCGTGTGCGCGCCGGGTGGGTCGATCGCCAGCAGGCGGTCGGGCAGCACCTGGCCGCGCGCCACTTCGGCGCCGTACAGCAGGAAGCGGTACACCTCGGCCGGCAGCTGCAGGTTGTCGCGGATGTGCACCGACGGGATCAGGAAGCCCACCTCGCCGACGAACTTCTTGCGGATGGCGCGGATGCGCTTGATCAGGTCGCTGTCGTCGCCGGCATCCACCAAGGCGATCAGCCGGTAGGGCAGCTCCAGGCACAGCGGCTCGATCACCGGCACATCGCCCCAGTTCACCTCGCCGCTGGCGGCCGGGCGCGCTGCCACTGCCGCCTTGGCGGCGGTCGTTGCGACCTGGCGCCGCGCAATCACCCAGCCCAGGCCGGCGAACAGCGCGGCAAAGACAAGAAAGGCGCCGTGCGGCATGCCGGGGATCAGCCCCAGCACCGCCAGGATGCCGCCCACCATGTAGAACGACTGCCCACTGGCGCCCAGCTGCTGCCCCAGCTGGGCAGAAAAATCCTCGTCGGTGCTGACGCGGGTGACGACGATGCCCGCTGCGGTGGAGATGATCAGCGCCGGCACCTGGGCCACCAGGCCGTCGCCCACCGCCAATGCGGCATAAATCTGCATCGCCTCGCCAAAGCCCAGCCCGTGCTGCAGCGTGCCCACAGCCACGCCGCCCACCAGGTTGATCACCAGGATCAGGATACCCACCATGGCGTCGCCGCGCACGAACTTGCTGGCACCGTCCATGGAGCCGAAGAAGTCGGCCTCCTGGCCCACCTCGGCGCGGCGCCGGCGCGCCTCGTCCTCGCGGATGGCGCCGGTGTTCAGGTCGGCGTCGATGGCCATCTGCTTGCCGGGCATCGCGTCCAGCGCAAAGCGCGCCGCCACCTCGGCCACCCGGCCGGCGCCCTTGGTGATCACCACGAAGTTGATGATCGTCAGGATCAGGAACACCACCACGCCCACTGCGTAGCTGCCACCCACCAGAAATTCGGCAAAGGCCTCGATCACATGGCCGGCGGCACCCGGGCCGGTGTGGCCCTCCAGCAGCACCACCCGGGTGGAGGCCACGTTCAGCGACAGCCGCAACAGCGTGGTCAGCAACAGGATCGACGGAAAGGAGACGAAATCCTTGAAGCTGCGCATGTTCATCGCCAACAGCAGCACCAGCATGGACACGCCGATGTTGAAGGTGAACATCGCATCCAGTGCCAGGGGCGGCAGCGGCAGCAGCATCAGCCCGAGCACCACCAGCACCAGCAGCGGCGCAACCGTGGTCGACAGCGGCAGGTTCATGCGCATGGCACCCAGGCGCGGCATGGCCATTCAGTCCCGTCCCTGAGTGGCAGTGGGGCAGTTCGGCAGCATGGCTGGTGGGATCGCTATGAAAATGGTGGACCGATGATAGCTTTCGATAGTATCCAGCGCGTGAATCCCATCCACACTTGTTTCGTGCGATGTGAACGTTTCAAGCGTTGTCGTCAGTTTTGGGTGATTGTGCAACTGCCGCAGATCAAGCAACCTGCAGCTCTTGCCCCTTGTCTGGCCCCTGCGGCCATGGCCCCCACCGAATCCTTCAACGCCAGCGCCAGATGTCCTCGCCCATTCCACCCCTGCCCGCAACGGCCCCGCGCTGGACGCTGTTGCTGGAGGATGACCCGCACTATGGCGCCTGGGTCGAGGCACTGCTGGTCACCGATGGCCGCAGCGGCCCGGTGCGCTGGGCGCGCAGCCTGCAGGCCGCACGCGCCCTGACGGCGGAGTCGCCGCCTGTGCTGGCGGTGATCGATCTGAACCTGCCCGACGGCTCGGGCGTGGAGGCGATCCGTGCGCTGGCCGCCCGCTCGGCCGACACCGCCATCCTGGTGCTGACCGCCATCGACGACCCGCCGGTGGCGCTGTCGGCCATCCGGGCCGGCGCCCATGGCTATGTTGTCAAGTCGACTTCCGGCCCGGCGTTCTGCCAGACCGTGGCCGACCTGCTGCAGGGCGGATCGCCGATCACGCCGTCGGTGGCCAGGCTGTTGCTGCGCACGTTGCAGAGCCCGGGCGATGCGCCGCTGCCGCATCTGCGCATCGAGGCGTTATCTGAACGCGAGGCCGAGGTCTTGCGCCTGCTGACCCGCGGCTACCGCAACAAGGAGATCGCCCGCAGCTTCGACCTGAGCCCGCACACGGTCAACGCCCATGTGCGCAGCATTTACCAGAAGCTGAGCGTCAACTCGCGCAGCGAGCTCAGGCGCCTGGTCAACGATGCCTGAATCGCCCGGGATCGCCGCAGCGCCAACCTGGCGCCGGTACCGGTTGCTGGCCGCGGCGCTGTTTTGCGTGGTGCTGCTGGGCTTGCTGCATCTGCAAAGCCGCCCGGTGTGGAGCGCCGATCAGGTGGCCGCGTCCGAAGGGCAGGTGGTCCGGCGCGCGCTGTGGGCGCCTGCGCTGCCCGGCGACGAGGTGCCAGCCTTGAGCGCTGGCCTGCCGGTGGACCTGCCGCACGGCGTGCCACGTGAACAGGGGCTGGTGGCCAGCCGTTACCTGCTGCTGATCGACCTGCCCGCCGGCCCGCCCGACCGGCAACTGGGGATGTGTGTCGAGCGCTGGGCGATGTCGGCTGATGTGTGGATCGACGGCCAGCGTGTCGCCACTGCGCGCGAGGGCACTTCCGCGTCGCACGACTGGCTGCTGCCGCACTACCTGCCCTTGCCGGTTGGGTTGGGCCCGGGGCCGCATGCGGTGGATCTGGTGGTGCGCAATGCCGTCAGCCTCTTGTCCACGCAGCTGTCGGCGGTGTGGGTGGGCGATGACAGCGTGGTGCGCCCGGTCTGCCAGGGCTCGATCACCGCGCGGCGGGAGTTGCCCGCCCTGCTCAACGGTGGCCTGGCCGCCGCCGGCGTGCTGGCGCTGGTGCTGGGCTTGCGGCTGCGCGATGTCAATGCCCTGTGGTTCGCCGCATTTGCATTGGTGTGGTGCACGCACCAGTTGCTGTTCGTCTCGACGCTGGCGCCCTGGTTCGCCGGTCTGGCGCCGGGCGGCTATACGCGGCTGTACGTGATGTTGCGCCTGTTGTTCGTGGTGCCCTGGTTGATGTTCTGCCTGCATGCGGCACGCCTGCAGGCGCCACGGCTGGAGCGCGCCCTGTTGTGGGGCGGCCTGGGTGGCATGTGCATGGTGCTGTTGCTGCCATCGACCTGGCTGCCCGCCTGGCTGCTGCTGCTGGTGCCGCTGCTTGTCGCGGCCCAGTGTTACATCGTGTGGCAGCTGGGCAGGCACGCCTGGCGCGCCGGCACGGCGTCGGCCGATGTGCTGCTGCTGTCGGTGCTGGCGATGACCAGCACGCAATTGCTTGACAGCGTGCGCCTGGCTGGCATGCAGCAGGTGACACCGCTGATGCTGTCCTTCATCACCACGCCGCTGTTGTCGGTGGTGATGGGCCTGATGCTGGTGGAGCGCATGGCGCTGCTGTACCAGCGCCAGACCAGCGCCACAGCCTGGATGCGCAATGAGCTGGCACGCCAGCAGCAAGCGCTGGAGCGCAGCTTCGAAGGCCTGCAGCGCCAGCGTGATGCCGAGCTGCAGGCCCAGGCCCGCCTGCGCATCACCCGTGAGCTGCACGATGGTCTGGGTTCGCACCTGGTGGCCGCCGCCGCGCTGCTGGGCCGGCCGCAGCCGCAGCCGGGCGACCGGGCTGCGCTGGCCACGCTGATCGACCAATCACTGCAGGAGCTGCGCAGTGCGCTGGACGCCATCGGCTCGGGCCAGGCCGATCTGGCCGAACTGCTGGGCGCGCTGCGCGACCGGCTGGAGCCGGTGCTGGATGCGCGCGGCATCGTGCTGGACTGGCAGGTGGCGGCACTGCCAGGCACGGCCAACCTGGGCGTTGCCGAGCGGCTGGATGTGCTGCGCATCGTGCAGGAGGCATTTGCCAACATCGTCAAGCATGCCGGCGCCTGCCGCGCCAGCCTGCAGGCGCGGCCCACGCCCGACGGCGGCAGCCTGATCATCGTCAGCGATGACGGCCCGGGCCTGCCCAAGGGCCAGCGCGAGGGCGTGGGCCTGCCCAGCATGCGTGAGCGCGCCCACCGCCTGCGCGCCGGACTGGACGTGGCATCGACGCAGCCGGGCTGCCGCGTGACGCTGGCGCTGCCGGCCAGCGCCGCCTGAGCGGCCAAAAAAAATGCCCGCAGTGCGGGCATCGAAGAGGCGCCCGATGAGGGGGGGAAACGTTGGACGCCCATGCTGATTCTGGGCCAGATCTTCACATAAAACAAGTAAAAACCTTAAAGCACTCGTGATAGCCTAAGCGGTGAAGTGGGTGCTGGTGATGCCGGCGTGTTGGTCAAGACGGTGATGCGCTAAACACTTTGCACGCCTGGTCCGTCTAAACAACCAGTGGCGCTTGAACGATCAGGTGTCCACCAGACCCACAACCTTCTGGAGCACTTCATGGCATCGGTGATCAACACCAACAACGCGTCACTGGTGGCGCAGCGCAACCTCAGCAACTCGCAGAGCGATCTGACCACGTCGGTCCAGCGTCTGTCGTCGGGCCTGCGCATCAACAGCGCAAAGGACGACGCCGCCGGCCTGGGTATTTCGGAGAAGCTGCAATCGCAGATCACTAGCGCCAACATCGGCGCCCGCAACGCCAGCGACGCGATCTCGATGGTGCAGACGGCTGAAGGCGGCCTGCAGGAAGTCTCGTCCATGCTGCAGCGCATGCGTGAACTGGCCACCCAGGGCAACAACGATTCCCTGAGCACCACGCAGATGGGCTACATCGGCGCGGAAATCGACTCGCTGCGCTCGGAAATCAACAAGGTTGCTGCCCGCACCACCTTCAACGGCAAGACCCTGCTCAACGGTGCCAACGCCACCGCCGGCACGGTGATGTTCCAGACCGGCACGGCGGCCACCGACACGGTGGACATCAGCACCAAGTTGATCGACGTCCAGGTCACCAGCACCGGCGACAGCGTGACCGGCACCAACACCGGCATGGCAGCGCTGGGTACGCAAATCGACCTGACCGTGGGCTCGTCGGTTGCTGGCGTCCTGACCGCCACGCCCCAGACCTCGACCAAGTACGGCACCCTGGCTACCGCTATCGACACCGCCATCACCTCTGTCGCGACGGCACGTTCGGATCTTGGTGCGATGCAGAACCGGCTGGAAGCCAACATCGGCAACCTGCAATCGCAAGCCGAGAACCTGACCGCGTCCAAGAGCCGCATCACCGATGCCGACTACGCCGCGGAAACCGCCAACCTGACCAAGAACCAGATCATGCAGCAGGCTGCCACTGCGATGTTGTCGCAAGCCAACCAGATGCCTAACGTGGTGCTGTCGCTGCTGAAGTAAGCCCTTGTTGCCGGCAGGCAGCGCTCTCCAGTCCACGGCGCCGGCGCAAGCCGGCGCCATTGGCGCTAGAAAGTGCCTGGTTTCTGCTGGCTTGTTTCGGTTTTCCTGATTCCAAGGATCCCGGCGATGAGCACATTCATTCCCCCCTCTGCAGCCCCAGCCACTGTGCTGCAGACTGCCGGCACAATGGAGCGCGCACCGGCGCTGACGGCGCCTTCTGCCGTGGTGCCGCCCAAGGCACCCAGCCAGCGGGCGGTGCCGATCGAAGAGGTGACCCGCCCCACGCAGGAAGCCCTGCAGACAGCGGCGCGCCACATCGAAGACTTCGTGCGCTCGGTCGGCCGCAGCCTGAGTTTCAGCGTCGACAGCAGCACCGGTTACGCCATCGTGCGGGTGACCGACCCCGAGACCGGTGCGCTCATCCGCCAGCTGCCCGACGAGGAGACGCTGCGCATTTCGCGCGCCATCGGCTATATACAGGAGGGCATGCTGGTCGACCAGCGTGCCTGACCATGCGCGGCGCCACATCGCGCCGGGTGGCCCTGCAGGTTGGGGCGGCCGGTGCCTGATCAGACGCCCGCAGCAGTGCTGCGCGGGCCCACCCTGGCCCTGGTGCTGATCGCCCGCGATGAGGCGGCGTGCATTGCACGCTGCCTGCAAAGCGTGCGGCCCTGGGTGGATGCGATGGTGGTGCTGGACACCGGGTCGGTCGACGATACCGTGGCCATTGCCCAGGCGCAGGGTGCCCAGGTGCACCACGCGGCTTGGTGCGATGACTTCGCTGCCGCACGCAATGTCGCGCTGGACCATTCCCCGGCCGACTGGAACCTGGTGCTCGATGCCGACGAATGGCTGGCCGGCGACAGTGCAGCGCTGCGTGCGGCCGCCTGTGATGCGGCCGCGGCGCCGTTCATCGGCGTGCTGCCTGTGCACAGCGCCACCCAGGCCGCGCCCGCGTTAGACGCTGCAGGCCACTGGCAGCCGCTGGAGGCGCCGCGCGAGATCGTGTCTTGGATCCCGCGCCTGCTGCCACGCGGCGTGCGCTATGCCGGCCGCATCCACGAGCAGCCGGTGTCGGCCGCGCCGCGCCGCCGGCTGAACGTGCCGGTGGGCCATGACGGCTACCTGTGGCAGCAGCTGCAGCGCAAGCAGGCGCGCAACCACCGGCTGTTGTGGCGGGCGGTGTCAGAACAGCCGCAGGACGCGGCCTTGCAGTACCAACTGGGCAAGCACCACGACATCCATGGCGAGCCGGCGCTGGCTGTGAGCAGCTACACCCGGGCGCTGGAAGCCACGGCACATGACCTGGCCTACCGGGTGGACCTGGTGGTGCGGTTGATCGTGTGCCTGAAGCGCACCGGCCAGCATGCTGCCGGGCGGCGCCTGGCCGATGCCGAAATGGCGCGCTGCGCCCAGTCGCCCGATTTCTTTTATGCGCTGGCCGACCTGCTGGTCGATGGCGCGCACCGCCTTGCGCCAGCGCTGGCCGCCGACTGGCTGCAGTTGGCGCGCATCAGCCTGCTGTTCTGCCTGAACCTGGGCGACCGCCCGGGCCAGGTGGGTGCGGTGCAGGGCCGTGGCAGCGCCCTGGCTGCCCGCGCCCTGGCCGACCTGGACCGCCTGCTGGCGGCTGCCTGACCTTGTCCTGCACCAACCAACCCGAGACCTGCCCATGGCCGTGACCTCTACCACCGCAACCGGGGCCAGCGTGCTCAATGTGGCGTCGATCGTCGGTGCGCTGATGACGACCGAGCAGAAGCCGCTGACCAAGCTCGACGCCCGCATCAGCACCACCAATGTGCAGATCTCGATGCTCGGCAACTTCAAGTCCAAGGCGACAGCCCTGCAGAGCGCCATCACGGCGCTGGCATCGTCGACCAGTTTCAGCAGCCGCAGCGTCAGCTCCACCAGCAGCGGCCTGGTCAGCGCCACCGCCACCAGCAGTGCTGCTGCCGGTGATGTGGACGTGGTGGTCACCCAGTCGGCCGCGGCCCAGCAGACGCTGCTGCGCCCCGCCAGCACGGTGGCCAGCGCCACCGCCGCCCTGACCGACGGCACCCTGACGGTGGCCGGCACCAGCTTCACCACCACCAGCGACAGCACTCTCACCACGCTGGCGGCCAGCATCAACGGCACCGCCGGCCTGGGTGTCAGCGCATCGGTGGTGCAGGTCGATAACAGCAGCTGGGCGCTGTTGCTGACCGGCGCATCCACCGGTGCCAGCAACACCTTCACCGGCAGCGGTGGCGGCGCGTTCACCTGGCCGGCCAGCAACGCCCAGACGGCACGTGACGCGATGATCACCGCCAACGGCGTGAGCTACACGCGGTCGACCAATACCTTCAGCGACGTGCTGCCGGGCCTGAGCCTGACCATCAACCAGGCCGTGACCACCAGCAGCAGTGCCAACACCGCGCGGCTGACGGTGGCCTCGGGCAGCGGCAACGCCAGCGCTGCGGTGCAGACCATGGTGACCGCCTACAACGACCTGGTCACCAATTACCAGATGCTGACGCGGTCCAGCACCGACAAGGCCAGCCGCGGCCCGTTGAACAGCGACGCGTCGCTGCACAACTTCATGGCCCGGGTGCGCAGCTACTTCCAGGTCGGGGTGTTTGACGCCGCGAGTCATGGCAACACCACCACCTGGTCGGCCTCGGGCGTCACCGTGCAGACCGACGGCACGCTGGCCGTGGACAGCACGGCGCTGACCACCGCGCTCAGCGGCACGCTGGGCACCATCCTGTCCAACGGCATGTACCTGGGTGCGGCTTCCAGCACCGACAACCTGCGCACCTTCATTGCCGATGCCGTGGCCAGTGATGGCCTGGTCGGCAGCGACCAGGCCGGCCGGCAGACCGAACTGACCAGCATGAAAAGCCAGCGCAGCACCCTGGTCGACCGGCTGGCCGCGACCGAGGCCCGCTACAAGCGCACCTACAGCTTGCTGGACGCCCGGCTCACCGCCATGCAGCAGACCAGCACCAGCCTGGCATCGGCCCTGGATGCGTTGAGCGCATCCACCAACGGCAAGTGATGAACCGGAACACGCCACCATGTTGAACCGAGCCCACGCCCGCTACCGCCAGAACGACAACGTCGGTGCTGTCAACGGGCGCAGCCCGATGGAACTGATTCTGCTGATCTATGACCGCATTGACGACAAGCTGGCCGATGCCGAAGTGGCCATCGCTGCGAGCGAGCGCCTGCGGGTCGGCAATGCCATCAACCAGGCGGTTGAACTGATCAACCAGGGCCTGCTGGCCGCGCTGAACCACGAGCTGGGTGGCGAGGTGTCTCGCAACCTGGCGCTGCTCTACGACTACTGTGTGCGCCGCCTGCTGCAGGCCAGCCTGTTGCAGGACGCAGGCATCCTGCGCGAAGTGCGTGGCTTGCTCAGCGGCCTGCGCGAGGCCTGGGCGTCGCTGCAGGTGGCACCGCATGCCTGAGCCGGCCGGGCGCATGGCCTGCAGGCGCACGCGGCCCGGCACTAAACGACGGGAGCGTGGCAGCCGTACTTCCAGTATTGATCGCTGGATCTGAACCGAGGCCAGTGTGGCTGCGGCACTTTGCCACCCACCCGAAGCCAACGCTCCAACACTTTGAGACGCATGACTGCCCGAAACATGGGCTGTCGGGCGCAATGACCACACCAGGACTCCTATGTCGACAACGTACACCTCTGCCCAGATCGCTGCACTGACAACGGCCGCGATCGCGGCGCTGTCGACCGCAGAGGTCGCTTCGTTCACCACCGCCGATGTGGTGGCGCTGTCTACCAGCCAGGTCACGGCTCTGACTACGGCGCAGCTTGCCAACCTGGGCGCAACGCAGGTGGCCGCGTTGACGACGGCGCAAGTGGTGAGTTTGTCGACGGCGGGTGTGGTCGCGTTGACGACAGCTCAGTTTGCTGCCCTGACCACCAGGCAGGCGTCGGTGCTGAGCACGGCGCAAGTGGTTGCGATGCAGACAGCGGACCTGGCAAGCCTGGGCACGGCGCAGGTGGCTGCCCTGACCACGACCGCGGTGATGGTGCTGACAACGGCCGGGGCGGTGGCCTTGACGACGGCGCAGGTCAAGGCCTTGACGACAAGCCAGGTGGCTGCCTTGAGCACCCGCTCCGTGGCAGTGCTGGAAACCGACGACCTGAATTCGCTGACGACGGCGCAGGTGGCAGCGTTGACCACGGCGCAGCTGAAGGCTTTGACGACAGCGCAGTTGGGCAACTGGGGCACGACCCAGGTTGCGGCGCTGACCACGGCCCAGGTGGCGAGCCTGTCGACTGCGAGCGTGGCGGCCCTGACCACCGACCAGGCTGCAGCCTTGACTGCCAAGCAGGTTGCGGCCTTGACGACTGCCCAGGTGAGGGCCATGGTGACTGCGGACTTCGCGAGCCTGGGCACGGCCCAGGTCGCGGCCTTGACCACAGGCGTGGTGGCAATGTTGACGACGGCCGCCGCGGTGGCGCTGACCACGGCCCAGGTGAAGTCGCTCACCTCAGCGCAGGTGGCTGCACTGGGCACGGCGGTCGTGGCGGTGCTGGAGACGGCGGATCTGAACGTGCTCACCACATCGCAGGTGGCGGTGCTGGGCACGGCCCAGTTGAAGGCGTTGACGACGGTGCAACTCAGCAACCTGGGCACCGCCCAGGTGGTGGCCTTGACGTCGGCCCAGGTGGCGAACTTGTCGACCGCCAGCGTGAATGCCCTGACGACGGCGCAGTTCGTGGTGCTGACCACAGCGCAGGTCTCGGCGCTGACCACCGCGCAGGTTGCTGCGTTGGAGACGGCTGACCTGGCGAGCCTGGGCACGTCCCAATTGGTGGCCCTTGGAACGGCAGCGGTGTCGGTGCTGACAACTGCCGAGACGGTGGCCTTGACGACGGCGCAGGTCAAGGCCCTGACGACCGGCCAGGTGGCTGCCCTGAGAACCCAGTCGGTGGCGGCGCTGGAGACTGAAGACTTGAATGTGCTGACGACGGCGCAGGTGGCCGCGTTGGGCACGGCGCAGCTGAAGGCGTTGACGACAGCGCAGCTGGGCAGCTGGGGCACGACCCAGGTCGCGGCATTGACCACGGCCCAGGTGGCGAGCCTGGCGACTGCGAGCGTGGTCGCCTTGACCACCGATCAGTTTGCTGCGATGACAACCCGGCAGGCTGCCGCCCTGACGACGGCCCAGGTGAAAGCGATCGAGACGGCGGACCTTGCCAGTCTGGGCACGGCGCAGCTGGCGGCCATGTCCACTGGCCAGGTCGGCGCGCTGACGACGGCGCAGCTGAGCAATCTGGGTACGGCCCAGGTGGCTGCCCTGACCACCGCACAGGTAGCGGTCCTCTCGACGGCGGGTGTGAACGCACTGACGACCGACCAGTTCAGCGCCTTGACCGCCAAGCAGGCCGCTGTGTTGACGACCGCGCAAGTGAGGGCGCTGGAAACAGCGGATCTGGCCAACCTGGGCACAGCCCAGGTGGCGGCGTTGAGCACCGCTGCGCTGGCGGTGCTGACGACGGCCGGGGCGGTGGCATTGACCACCGCCCAGGTAGTGGCCCTGACGACCGCCCAGGTGTCGGCTCTGAGCACCATGGCAGTGGCGGCGCTGGAGACGGATGACCTGAATGTTCTGACGACGGCGCAGGTGGCTTCGCTGGGCACGGCGCAGGTGCGTGCGCTGACGACGGCACAGCTGAGCAGCCTGGGCACGGCGCAGGTGGTGGCCCTGACCACTGCGCAGGTGGCAGCGCTGATGACGGCCGGCATCGCGGCGATGACGACCGACCAGTTCAGCGCGTTGACAACCAGGCAGGCGGCGGCGCTGACCACGGCGCAGGTCGCGGCCGTGGGCACCGATGACCTGAACGCGCTGTCGACAGCCCTGGTCGCGGTGTTGACGACTGCGCAAGTGATGGCATTGACAACGGCACAGCTGAGCAATCTGGGTACGACCCAGGTCGCTGCCTTGACCACCGCACAGGTCGCCGTCCTGTCCACGGCGAGTGTGAACGCGCTGACGACCGACCAGTTCGGCGCACTGACCGCCAGGCAGGCGGCAGTGCTGACCACAGCCCAGGTGATCGCGTTGGAGACGCAAGACCTGGCCAACCTGGGCACAGCCCAGGTGGCGGCACTGAGCACCGCTGCGGTGGCGGTGCTGACGACAGCCGAGGCGGTGGCCCTGACCACCGCCCAGGTGGTGGCCCTGACGACCAGCCAGGTGTCGGCATTGAGCACCACGGCGGTAGCGGCGCTGGAAACCGCTGACCTGAATGCACTGACGACGGCGCAGATGGCGGTGTTGGGCACGGCGCAGGTGCGTGCGCTGACGACGGCACAGCTTAGCAACCTGGGCACGACCCAGGTGGTGGCCTTGACCACCGCGCAGGTGGCAGTGCTGACGACGGCGAATATCTCAGCGATGACAACCGATCAGTTCAGCGCGTTGACGGCCAAGCAGGCGGCTGCGCTGACGACGGCACAAGTGGTTGCGGTGCAGACCAATGACCTGGCCAGCCTTGGCACGGCGCAAGTGGCGACCTTGACCACGGCACAGGTGAGCGCTCTGACCACGGGCCAGCTGAGCAACCTGGGCACGGCCCAGGTTGCGGCCCTGACGACAGCTCAGGTGGGGGTGCTGACCACCGCCGGTATCGTGGCGATGACGACAGCGCACTTCAATGCGCTGACGGCCAGCCAGGCGACCGCCCTGACCACCGCCCAGGTGGCGGCGATGCAGACCGCGGACTTGGCCATCCTGGGCACGGCCCAGGTGGCGGCGCTGAGCACAGCTGCGGTGGCTGTGCTGACGACAGCCGAGGCGGTGGCCCTGACCACCGCCCAGGTGGTGGCTCTGACGACCGGTCAGGTGTCTGCATTGAGCACCACGGCAGTGGCGGCGCTGGAGACCGATGACCTGAACGTTCTGACGACGGCGCAGGTGCCG
>JARXAJ010000073.1 GCA_029865965.1 Aquabacterium sp. | reverse complement strand
GCGGCTGGCGCGCCCAGGCCAGGGCCTGCTGCCACTCGGCCGCGGTGGGCGCGGCCAGCGCCGGGCCGGGGCGGTTGTTGAACTCGGCGAAGCGGTTGGCCTGGGGGCCGTCGGCGGCGAACGGGCGGCGCGATGTGGATGCCGACCAGGGCGCATCAGGCGCGATGTGGGGGCCGAAGGCGCTGTCTCGTACCAGGGCCTGGCCGTTGGGCGAGGCGCCCGGCTGCCAGGTGCCGCGCGCCACGCCTTCGTCCCAGGCGCGGCCCAGGCTGATGCGGCCGGGCGCCAGGCCGGGCTCGGCCATGAAGCGGCTGTTCTGCACCAGAAAGCCCAGGCCTTGGCCGGGCCGGGTGCTGGGCGCCAGCACATGGCCACCGCTGCCCGGCGTGCGCCGGCCGGCGCGGCTGCGGATGGTGCTGTCGTCGATCACCAGGTTGCCGTCGCCGAAGATGAAGTCCACATCGCCGGCGATCAGGCTGTGCTGCACCAGCACCCGGGCACCCAGCATGGCGGCCGGCCCGGCATCGGGCGGGTGGCGCACGAACAGTGTGTCCTGGTGGCCCAGCAACTGCACACGGTGCAGCAGCACCCGGTCGGCCTGCACCATCAGCGCCACCGCCTGGGCGCCGCCGGATTCACCCACACCCGGCGGGTAGCCGGCACCATGGCGCACCCTGGCCATGGCGTCGTTTTCCACCGTCAGGTGGGCCAGCTGCACATCGTCGCTGGCGACCACCAGGGTGGCGCTGCCCGGCGTGCCGATGCTGGCGGCGGCCAGGTCGGGGTGGCAGGGGTGGGCGGCGTCGATCCCCGGGCGCTTGGGCTGGGCGTTGTAGCGGCTGTCAACGATGACCACCGCGCCGGGGTCGTCGGGCACGCCCACCAGCAACAGCGGCGCCTTGGCGCGGATGCACACCGGGCCGCGGTAGACGCCCGGCCGCAGCTGCACCACCTGGCGGCGGCCGGCCGTTGCGGGCATGGCGTCGATGGCGGCCTGCAGGCTGCGGTGGCTGCCGCTGCCGTCGGCCGCCACCACCGCATCAGGCAACGCCCAGTCGGCCGGGCCGGGTGCTGCAGGTTGCCAGGGCTCGGCGCCCTGGGCCAGGTGGTCGGCCCGGGTGTGGCGGGCGGCATCGGCGGCGGCCATCTGCGGGCGCTGTGCTTGCGCGGCGGCTGCCGCCGGCAGCAGCACTGCGGCCACCAGCAAGCAGATGGCCACGGCGCGGGTCTGCATGGCGCTCAGTGGGCGGGCTGCAGATCGGCCAGGTACAACGCCGGCTCGCCCTCGGCATCGCAGCTGTAGAGCACTTGCTGCGCATCGGGCGTGAACGACGGATGCGGATGCGTCACCTGGCGGTTGCCCTTGTGCACCTTCCAGCTGCTGCCATGCTGGGCGATGCGGCGGCTGCTGCCTGCGCCACCGCCACGCAGGTCGAACAGGTGCAGGAACGGGTCGCGCAGGATCTGGTGGCTGCCGGTGTCGGCCACGTCCACCGGGGTGTCGCTGCCATCGCCCACCAGCAGCGTGCCATCGGCATTGCTCATCAGGTGGCTGCAGGGCGGCATGCGCATCAGGCGGCGGTCGGCCAGGCTCACCGGGTCGAGGCTGCAGATCCAGCGGTCGGTCTGGCCGGCCAGGTAGGACACATAGACCATGGCCGAGCCGTCGGGCACCCAGAACTCATGGGTGCAGCTTTCGCCGGGCAGGTGCTGGCGGGCGCAGCGGCGGTTGCGGCCATCTTCATCGATGAACCAGATGCGCGCGTCCACCAGGTCGTGCGGGCCTTCATGGCAGTAAGCCACGGTGTGGTCGTCGCCCGGGCGGTATTGCGGGTGGCCGAGCCAGCCGCGCTGCTGCAGGATGACATCGCGCGCGCCGGTGGCCAGGTCGATGCGGATCAGCCGGCAGCGCGGCCTGGCATGGAACATGGCGTAGAACTTCTGCCAGTCCGACAGCGGGAACCAGTCGTCGGCATGGATCTCGATGCCCACCATCTTGCTGCAGGCGCTGTTGGCCACCCAGGTGCCATAGCCCACCCAGCCGCTGGGCACGGTGTAGACCACCTGCTCCTGCAAGCCGGCCATGTCCAGCCGCACCAGCTGGCGCTCGGCCCGCACGAAGTACAGGTGGCGGTCGTCGGGGCTGAGAAAGCCGCCGAAGGTGTTCTCGCCGGCGCCATCGGTCAGCTGGGTGGCGGTCTGGCTGGCCAGGTCGAGCAGGTGGTAGTTCCAGTTCGGTGACGGGTGCGGCCCGAACTCAGCGCCGAAGACCAGCTGGCTGCCATCCTGCGTGAAGCACTTTTGGTAGAAGTAGTTGCGGTGGCAGGTCACATCCGGGGGCGTGAGCCGGGTGATGCGGGCGCCGGTCACGTTGTCGGTGCGGGTGTCGAAGGCCAGCTGGCGTTGGGTGTGCTTGGGCATGGTGGGTGGGTGGTCGGCGGGTCACTGGATGCGCCGCAGCAGCGCATTGCCTTCATCGACGAGGCGGCGCGCGGCGTCGGCGTCGTTGCTCTTGCCGTAGGCCACGGTTTCGAACACCTCGCGCATGAAGCGGTGCAGCCGGGCATGCTCGAACAGCGGCGCGGGCAGGTCGATGCGGCCTTCGGCCTTCAATGCCTGGATGGCCTGGTGGGCCTTGAGTTCCAGCGGCGGCAGGCCGGCGCCAGACAGCAGGGCCTGCAACGGCGCGCGCGCTGCCGGTGCGCCGCGGCTGCGGCCCAGCAGCACGGCAGCGTCCGGGTCGGTCAGCAAGTAACCGATGAAGCGTGCGGCCAGTTCGGGCTGGCGGCAGTTGCGGCCCATGGCCAGCATCAGCGTGGGGCGGCCGAACAGGCCGCTGTTCTTGGCGCCGGGCAGGGTGGGAAACGCGCCCAGTGCCAGCTGCTGGCCCGGGGCCAGGGTGCCGGCGCGCAGGCCGATCACCGAATCCCAGGTGTAGTTGCCGGCCCACTGGCCCTGCACCCAGTCGGGCTGCTGCTCGGTGGGCTTTTCGGCGCCGCCCAGGCTGGCGCGCAATGGCAGGGTGGTGGCGGTGCGGCTGTCGACCAGGCGGCGGTAGATGCGCACCCAATCCTGCGCGGCGTCGCGCGTCATCGCCACCCGCGCCGGCTGGCCGGGTGTGGGGTCGACATAGGGCATGCCATGCTGCTGGTGCACCCAGGCCTGGGCCAGCAGCATCATGTCGTAGAGCTCGCCGTCGAGCGGGTGGTAGCGCGCACCCAGGCGCGACTGGAAGGCCGCGCCGCTGGCGAAGAGTTCGTCCCAGGTGGTGGGCAGGGGCAGGCCGGCGCGGCTGAAGGTGCTGGCATTCCACAGCAGCACACGCGCGGTGTACGAGGCCGGCAGCGCGTTCAGCTTGCCCTGCACCCGGCCCATGGCCAGGTCGTCGGCGCTGAACTGGTCGGTGCCCAGCAGCGGCGCATGGGCGTCCAGGTTGGTAAAGCCGTTGCCGCGCTTGCTGAACATCGCCAGCCAGGCCCAGTTGATCTGCATCACATCGGGCTCGCTGCCGCCGGCGATCTGGGTGGTCAGCCGCTCCAGATAACCCCCAAAGCCCATGTACTCGGCCTTGATCCTGGTGCCCGGGTGGCGGGCCTCGAAGGCGGCAATCGCCTTCAGCGTGGCTGCATGGCGTGCCGCACCGCCCCACCAGGCAAAGCGCAGCACCGCAGGCTTTTGCGCCTGCACCCAGGGTGCGGCCAGCGCGGCACCGGTGGCGGCCAGGGCATGGCGGCGGGTCAGCACAGGCGCAGGCCGGTGTCGGTGGCGAACAGATGGCACTGGGCCATCTGCAGGTGGAACCAGGCAATGGCGCCACGCTGGGCGCCGGCCAGGTCGCCCAGCTGGTCGGCCGGCACCCGGGCGGTGAGGCCATGCGCACCCAGGCTGAAGTGCACGAACACCTCGTTGCCCATGTGCTCCAGCTGGCGCAGCGTGCCGGCCACAGGCAGGCTGCTGCCATCGGGCCGGGGCAGCGCGCTGATGTGCTCGGGCCGCAGGCCGAAGGTCAGGCGCTCGATGCTGGCCGGCAGCTGGGCCATCTGCACTGCCGGCAAGGGCAGCCAGGCGTCGCCCAGGCCCACCCGCAGGCCACCGCCATGGCCCTGCAGCGGCAGGTCGAGCAAGTTCATCTCCGGGCTGCCGATGAAGCTGGCGACGAAGGCATTGGCCGGCCGGTTGTACAGCGCGGTGGGCGTGTCGACCTGCTGGATCACGCCGTCTTTCAGCACGCAGATGCGCTCGCCCATGGTCATGGCCTCGGTCTGGTCATGGGTGACATAGACCACCGTGGCCGGTGCGCCGGCCTCGCGCAGCGTGCGGTGCAGGTCGGTCAGCCGCACCCGCATGCTGGCACGCAGCTTGGCATCCAGGTTGGACAGCGGCTCGTCGAACAGGAAGACCTCGGGCTTCTTGACGATGGCCCGGCCCACCGCCACCCGCTGCGCCTGGCCGCCCGACAGCTGCTTGGGGTAGCGGTCGAGCAGGTGCGTCATCTCCAGCAGCTCGGCGGCATGGCGCACACGCTGGTCGACCTCGGCCTTGGGCGTGCCGGCCAGCTTCAAGCCGAAGGCCAGGTTGTCGTAGACCTTCATGTGCGGGTAGAGCGCGTAGTTCTGGAACACCATGGCGATGCCGCGCTGCTTGGGCGGCAGGTCGTTGACCCGCCGGCCGCCGATCTGCAGGTCGCCGGCGGTGATCGATTCCAGCCCGGCGATCATGCGCAGCAGCGTGCTCTTGGCGCAGCCGCTGGGGCCGACGAAGACCATGAACTCGCCATCACGCACGTCCAGATCAACGCCGTGCACGGCCTTGAAGCCGTTGGGATAGGTCTTCTCGACCTTGGACAGAGACACTTGCGCCATGCGAAGTCAGCCCTTGATGCCGGACGACGCGGCGCCCTCGATGAAATGCTTTTGCGCCAGGAAGAACACCACCACGCTGGGGATCAGCGCCACCACCGAGATGGCGATGACGTTGGCCCATTCCACCTCTTCGGTGGCGCCGATGCTCATCTTCAGCGCCAGCGAAACCGGGTAGTTCTCCACCGACGACAGGTAGATCAGCGGGCCCATGAAGTCGTTCATCGTCCAGATGAACTGGAACACCACCACCGAGACGATGGCCGGCTTGAGCAGCGGCACGATGATGTGCCACAGCAGCTGCAGGGCATTGCAGCCGTCGATCAGCGCGGCCTCTTCCATGTCACGCGGGATGCCGCGCAGGAACTGCACCAGCATGAAGACGAAGAAGGTGTCGGTGGCGAAGGCGCTGGGCACGATCAGCGGCAGGTAGGTGTCGAGCCAGCCCAGCTCGCGGAACACCAGGTACTGCGGCAGGCGCAGCACGATCAGCGGCAGCATCATCGTGCCCACCATGATCGAGAACAGCAGCTTGCGGCCCCAGAACTCGAAGCGGGCGAAGGCATAAGCCACCAGCACGCACGACACCACGGTGACGGCGATACGCGGCACGGTGATCAGGAAGCTGTTGAGGAAGTAGGTGGCAAAGGTGTATTCGGTGCTGGTCTTCCAGCCCTTGGCATAGCTGCTGAAGTCGAACTGGCTGGGCCAGAAACCGACCTCGGTGAAGATCTGCGCATTGGTCTTGAACGACGCGCCCACCAGCCACAGCAGCGGGTACAGCATCAGCACCGCCACCGCCAGCAGCGCGGTGTAGCGCAGCAGCAGGCGGCTGCGCTCGGCATAGCCCAGGGCAGGCGTGGAAGCACTCACCGGCGGTCGTCCTTCTCGCCAGCGTAGAACACCCAGTAGCGGCTGCTCCAGAAGCTGAACAGGCTGAGCCCGCCCACCAGGGCGAACAGCACCCAGCTCAGCGCCGCGCCATAGCCCAGGTTGAAGTAGCGGAAGCTCTGGTCGTAGATGTAGAGCGCCAGCACATAGGTGCTGTTCAGCGGCCCGCCTTCGGTGATGGCATAGGGGCCGTTGAACTCCTGGAAGGCGTGCACCATCTGCATGATCAGGTTGAAGAAGATCACCGGCGTGATCAGCGGCACGGTGATGCGCCAGAACTGCTGCCATTGGCTGGCGCCATCGCACTCGGCGGCTTCATACAGGCTTTGCGGCACGTTCTGCAGCGCGGCCAGGAAGATCACACAAGCCGAGCCGAACTGCCAGGTGAACAGCAGCACGATGGTCCACATCGACGCCTGCTCGTCGGCCAGCCAGGCCACCGGCTCGAAGCCCAGTTGCACCAGCACGCCATTGACCAGGCCGTACTTGGCAAACAGGAAGCGCCACAGCACCGCCACCGCAATGCTGCCGCCCAGGATGGACGGCAGGTAGAAGGCCGAGCGGAAGAAGTTGATGCCGCGCAGCTTGAAGTTCAGCACATGGGCGATGAACAGCGCAAAGCCCACCCGCAGCGGCACCGCCAGCACGGTGAACCACAGCGTGACGCCCAGGCTCTGCACGAACAGCGGGTCGTCGGTGAACAGCTCGCGGTAGTTCAACATCCCCACCCACTCGGGCGGGTCGATCAGGTCGTAGCGCGTGAAGCTGAGCGCAAAGCTCATGACGAACGGGAACAGCTTGAACAGCAGCACGCCCAGCACGAACGGCAGGACGAACAGGAACCCCAAACGCTTGTTCTCGTACATGGTCACCCCCCCGAAGCGCCTGCGGCGCTCCCCCCCAGGGGGGCGCCCCCTGCGGCCCGGCAAAGCCGGCTCCGCGGCGGCCGCTGGGTGAGGCCGAGGCTCATCGTGCCAGCCAGCCGCCGTCCACCGCCACGGTGTAGCCGTTGACGTAGTCGGACGCCTGCGAGGCCAGGAACACCACCGGCCCGGCCAGATCATCGGGCTGGCCCCAGCGGCCGGCGGGGATGCGCTCCAGGATGGCGGCGCTGCGCTCGGCATCGGCGCGCAGCGGCGCGGTGTTGTTGGTGGCCATGTAGCCAGGCGCAATGGCGTTGACGTTGATGCGCTGGCTGGCCCATTCATTGGCCATCAGCCGGGTGATGCCCATCACGCCGCTCTTGCTGGCGGTGTAGCTGGGCACCCGCACGCCGCCCTGGAAGCTGAGCATCGAGGCCACGTTGATGATCTTGCCGCCGCCGCCCTGGGCGATGAACTGCCGCGCCACCGCCTGCGAGAAGAAGAACACCGACTTCAGGTTCAGGTTCATGACGTCATCCCAGTCCTTCTCGCTGAACTTGATGGCGTCGTCGCGGCGGATGATGCCGGCGTTGTTGACCAGGATGTCCACATGCCCGGCCAGGGCCTTGGCGTCGCGCACCAGGCCGTCGATGCAGGCGGTGTCCGACAGGTTGGCCCGCAGGTCGAGGAACTGCCGGCCGAGCGTCCGCACCTGGGCGGCGGTGTCCACCGGGGCACTGAGGTTCACGCCCACGATGTCGGCACCGGCTTGCGCCAGCGCGCGCGCCATGCCCTGGCCCAGGCCGGTGTCGCAACCGGAGACGATGGCCACCTTGCCCACCAGCGCAAAACTGTTCAGAACAGTCATGTCAGCCCACCTCAGCGCAATGCGCCCATGGGGATGTGGTCCATGTCCTTGAACACCTGGTTCTCGCCCACCATGCCCCAGATGAAGGTGTAGGCCTGGGTGCCCACGCCGGCATGGATGCTCCAGCTCGGATTGATCACCGCCTGCTCATTGCGCACGACGATGTGCCGCGTCTGGGTGGGCTCGCCCATCATGTGGAAGACGGCGCCGTCGTCCTTCATGTCGAAGTAGAAGTACACCTCCATGCGCCGGTCATGGGTGTGGCAGGGCATGGTGTTCCACAGGCTGCCGGTCTCCAGCTGGGTCATGCCCATCAGCAGCTGGCAGGTGGGCAGCACGTCGGGCACCAGAAACTTGTGGATGGTGCGGCGGTTGCTGGTCTCGGCGCTGCCCAGGGTCTCGGGCGACGCCTCGGCCAGCGTCACCCTGCGGTGCGGGTAGGCGGTGTGGGCCGGCGCGCAATTGAAGTACAGCTTGGCGGGGCGCGATTCATCGACGCTGGCAAAGCTGACATCGCGCGCGCCCTGGCCGATGTACAGCGCCTCACGCGGGGCGATGTCGAAGGCCTGGCCGTCGACCTGCACCCGCGCCGCGCCGCCGATGTTGATCAGGCCCAGCTCACGCCGCTGCAGGAAGAAATCTGTCCCGGTGTGGCGGCCCAGCTCGGGGGCGAAGCGCACCGCGTTCTTCACCGGGTGGATGCCGCCCACGATGATGCGGTCGATCTGGCTGTAGGTCAGCGTGGCCTCATCGGGCTGGAACAGCTTGTCGACCAGGAAGTGGCGGCGCAAGCCCTCGGTGTCGAGGCTGCGGGCGTGCTCGCTGTGGACGGGCTGGCGGATCTGCATGGCGGGCTCCTGGTAGGGCTGGGGGCTCTGGCGGGTGGCGTGGCCGGGGCCGGGGCCGGCGTACCTGCAAGGCGCCCACCCCGGGTGGTGATAGCCGCCAGCTTAAGCGACAGGCGATTTTCACGGAATCATGGTTTCTAATTAGTGAACCACTGTTTCTTTTTTTGTTTCCAGTCGCTACAGTCTGCCTGAATCAATGATCCGGAGATTGCCCATGGCGCTGTTCTTTGCAGATGACGACACCCCCTGGCACGAGCTGGGTGATGGCATCCGCCGCAAGATCGTCGGCCACACGCCTGAGCTGATGAGCGTGCTTGTACGCTTTGACGCCGGCGCCGTGGGCACACCCCATGCGCATGACGCGCACGACCAGATCGCTTATGTGGTGTCTGGCACGTTCGACGCCACGGTGGACGGCCAGCGCCGCGTGCTGCGCGCTGGCGATGCGTTCATCGCCCGCCGCGGCCACAGCCACGGCGTGGTGGCGCTGGAAGCCGGCAGCACCCTGCTCGACCAGTTCTCGCCGCGCCGCGACGACTACCTCTGAGAGCCCTTCCCCGACACACACCCCCGGGCCGCCGGCACTGCAGCCGGCCGGCCTTGACCCACAGGCGCCCTGCGTGCGCCCGGTGCACCACGGAGACAAGACATGACCCGACCTGCCCACCGGCTGCCCGCCGCCCTGCTGCGCCCACGCGCCATCACCCTGGCCGCCCTGGCCACCTTGGGCGGTGCCGCCCAGGTGCACGCCCAGACCCAGGCGCCACCTGCCGAGCCTGCGGCCAGCACCAACACCGTGGTGGTCACCGGCTTCCGCGCCGCGATCGAAAGCGCGCTGAGCAAGAAGCGCGAGGACAACGGCATCGTCGATGTCATCAAGGCCGAAGACCTGGGCAAGTTCCCCGACACCAACCTGGCTGAATCACTGCAGCGCGTGCCCGGCGTGGTGATCGACCGCGACGCCGGCGAAGGCCGCAGCATCACCGTGCGCGGCCTGGGGCAAGACTTCACCCGCGTGCGCATCAACGGTGTGGAGGCCCTGGCCACCACCGGCGGCACCGACAGCTCGGGCGGCGCCAACCGCTCGCGCGGCTTCGACTTCAATGTGTTCGCGGCCGACCTGTTCAATTCACTCACCGTGCGCAAGAGCTCGTCGGCCGATGTCGATGAAGGCTCGCTGGGCGCCACCGTCGATCTGCAGACCACCCGCCCGTTCGACCTGAAGCGCGGCTTCAACGGCTCGGTCAGCCTGAAGGCGCAGTACAACGACCTGTCGGGCAAGACCACGCCCAAGGCCAGCTTCCTGCTGTCCAACACCTTTGCCAACAACAAGCTGGGCGTGCTGGTCTCGGGCGCGTACTCCCGGCGCCAGTTGCTGGAAGAAGGCTTCAGCACCGTGCGCTGGGACAACGGCGCGTCGTCGGGCGGTTGGTGTGCACCCACCGGCGTGCTGCCGGTCACCGCCGCCAACCCGGCCGCCACCTGCGGCCCGGCCGCCCAGGGCGTGCCCCGCGTGGCCAACACCCCCGAGACCGTGGCGGCCTACAACGCGGCCAGCCAGGCCGGCAACTTCCACCCCCGTCTGCCGCGCTATGGCCGGCTGACGCATGACCAGGAACGGCTGGGCCTGAGTGGATCGGTGCAGTGGCGCGCCGCACCCGGCACGCTGCTGACGCTGGACATGCTGTATTCCAAGCTCGACGCGACCCGGCAGGAAGACTACCTGCAGGCCATCAGCTTCAGCCGCTCGCTGTCGCAGGGCGGCAAGCCGCAGACCAGTGTGCTCAACACCCAGTACGACGCCCAGGGCAGCCTGCTCTTCGGGCAGTACAACGGTGTGGATGTGCGCTCCGAATCCCGCTTCGACAAGCTCAGCACCGCGTTCACCCAGCCGTCGCTGATGCTGGAGCAGGACCTGAGCGACAGCCTGAAGCTCACGGCCCGTGTGGGCCAGGCCAAGAGCAAGTTCACCAACCCGATCCAGACCACCACCACGCTGGACGCTCCCAACATCAATGGCTATGCCATCGACTTGCGCAACGACAGCCGTGCGCCGCTGATCAGCTATGGCACGCTGGACGCCACCAGCGCCACCGGCGGCCTGGCCATCCAGGGCGTGCCGGTCGGGTCGGCCAGCATCACCAACTTCACCCCCAGCGAGGTGCGGCTGCGGCCCAACACCGTCACCAACACCAGCGACCTGGCCCAGGTCGATCTGGCCTGGGAACTGCTGCCTGACCAGCTGACGCTGAAGTTCGGCGGCAACCACAAGAAGGTGGGCATGGTCAGCACCGAGAACCGCCGCACGGTGGAGACGATGAACGTACTGCCCGCAGGCGTCGACCCGCTGAGCCTGGTGACCCGGCTCACCGGCTTCGGCAAGGGGCAGAACCTGCCGGCGGGCACGCCCACGTCCTGGGTGATCCCCAACCTGAACGCCATCGCCAGCGCCTACGACATCAACTGCAACTGCCTGAAGACCGGCGCTGCCGGCGGGCCGGGCGACTACACGCTGAGCTCCATCGAAAACGGCAACGCCCGCGGCAACAACCGCAGCGTGACCGAGACCGACACCGGGGCCTTCTTGCAGGCAGATTTCGCCACCACGCTGGGTGGCATCCCGCTGCGCGGCAATGCCGGTGTGCGCTACGTGCGCACCAAGATGGAGGCCGACGGCTACCTGGCCGCCACGCCGGCCCGCCAGGTGACAGCCGAGAGCAGCTACGACGACTGGCTGCCCAGCATCAACCTGGCGGCCAACCTGCAGAAAGACCTGATCCTGCGCGCCGCAGCGGCCAAGGTGATGTCCCGCCCGCAACTGGCCAATCTGAACCCCGGCGGCACCCTCAGCACCACCGGAACGCTCACCTACACCGGCGGCAACCCGCTGCTCAAGCCCTTCCGCGCCGACACGCTGGACGCCAGCCTGGAGTGGTACCACGGCAAGGACGCCTTCATCGGCCTGGGCCTGTTCCAGAAGAACATCAAGACCTACATCCAGACGGTGCGCACCAACGTGCCCTACAACCAGACCGGCCTGCCGATGTCGCTGCTGCCGGCGGGCATGACGGGTGAAGAGGTGTTTGCGGTGTCGGCGCCCATCAACACCAACGGCGGCAAGCTGCAGGGCTTCGAGATCAACCTGCAGCAGCCGTTCAGCTTCCTGCCCGGCATCGGCAAGAACTTCGGCGTGCTGCTGAACTACACCTCTGTCAAGTCGAAGATCGAATACGTGGTCTCGCCCAACAGCACAGCCACCATCACCGACGACCTGATCAACCTGTCGCCCACGGCCTGGAATGCCACGCTGTACTACGACGACGGCAAGTTCAGCGCCCGGGTGTCGGCGGCGCAGCGGCAGTCCTACCTGACCCAGGTGCCGGGCCGCAACAACAACGACGTCGAAGGCAAGAACAAGACGCTCAACATCGACCTGCAGCTGGCCTACAAGGTGAACGATGCGCTCGACTTCACCCTGGAGGGCGTGAACCTCACCAACCAGGCGAACGACCAGTTCATCAGCCGCACGCGCGACAGCGTGGTGGTGAACAACGTCACCGGCCGCGAGTTTGTGCTGGGCCTGCGCTACAAGTTCTGATGCGCCTGCCCACCACGGCCCTGCTGCTGGCGGGGCTGGTCAGCACCGCCATGGCCAGCCCCGACAGCGTGCCGCCTGCGGTGCTGCTGGTGGGCGATTCCACCCTGGCGCCGCAGACCGGCTACGGCGACGCACTGTGCGACCGGCTGCAGCCGGCTGTGGCTTGCCTGAACCTGGCGCGCGGCGGGCGCAGCACGCTCAGCTACCGGGCTGAGGGCCTATGGCAGCGGGTCATCGCCCGGCTGCAGGCCGGCCCGCCCGGCGTGCCGCGCCATGTGCTGATCCAGTTCGGCCACAACGACCAGCCGGGCAAGCCCGGGCGGTCGACCGACCTGGCCACCGAATTCCCGACCAACCTGGCGCGCTTTGTGGCCGAGGTGCGCGCTGCCGGTGGCACGCCGGTGTTGCTGACACCGCTGACACGGCGCAGCTTCCAGGGCGGGCAGCTGCAGCGCGACCTGCAGCCCTGGGCCGATGCCACCGACCAGGTGGCGCGCGACCTGCAAGTGCCGCTGATCGACCTGCACACCCGCAGCGCCAGCATGGTGCAGGCCCTGGGCCCGGATGCCGCCGACCGCCTGGCCCAAGCGCCGGCGGGCCACCCGGGTTTCGACCGCACCCACCTGGGTGCGCGGGGCGCCTGCGTGTTTGCCGGCCAAGTGGCGCAGGCGCTGGCGCAGCAGTTGCCGGCGCTGGCAGTGCAAGCCACCGGACCGGACTGCACCACCGTGCCGCCCCCCGCCGTGCCGGCCCCGCCCGACCAGTTCAACCGCTATACCTATGACCACCCCGGCTGGGCCGTGGGCACGCTGGGCGGGCGCGGCGGGCGGCTGCTGCGGGTGACCACGCTGGCCGACAGCGGCCCCGGCTCATTGCGCGCCGCGCTGGAGGCCAACGGCGCCCGCACCGTGGTGTTCGAGGTCGGCGGGGTGATCGACCTGCAGGGCCGCAGCCTGACCATCCGCCACCCCTTCGTCACCCTGGCCGGGCAGACGGCGCCCAGCCCCGGCATCACCCTGGTCAAGGGCGGGCTGGTGATTGGCACCCACGATGTCATCGTGCAGCACTTGCGGGTGCGGCCCGGCGCCTATGGCCGGGCCCGGCGCAGCGGCGGCGACCATGATGGCATCAGCACCAGCGGCGCGGCGCACCAGGTCATCGTCGACCACTGCAGCCTGAGCTGGGCCACCGATGAGAACCTGTCGGTCAGCGGCCCACGTTTCGACGGGCCCGACCCGCCGGCCTGGCAGAAGGCCACGTCGCGCCAGATCACCTACAGCCACAACCTGATCTACGAAGGGCTGGGCGACTCGGTGCACCCCAAGGGCGAACACTCCAAGGGCTCGCTGGTGCATGACAACGCCACCGGCGTGCTGTTGCTCGGCAATGTGTATGCCGCCAACCGTGAGCGCAATGCGCTGTTCAAGGGTGGCGTGCAGGCGGTGATGGTCAACAACCTGATCGTCAACCCGGGCGCCCGGGCGGTGCACTACAACCTGCTGGCCCATGAATGGACGGGCCAGCCGCACCAGACCGGCCAGATCGCCCTGGTGGGCAATGTGCTGCGCCATGGCGCCGACACACCGGCAGGCACGCCGCTGTTCAGCCTGGGCGGCCATGGCGATGTGGAACTGCACCTGGCCGACAACCTGGCGGTGGACGCCAATGGCCAGCCGGTGCCGCTGACCGGCCGCTACAGCGCCGGCGCCGCCCGCATGCTGCCGGCGGCCGCGCCAATGCTGCCGCCGCGCTTGCTGGCCCTGCCCGCCACGCGGGTGGAAGACGACCTGCTGCTGGCCGCCGGCGCCCGCCCCTGGGACCGCGACGCCATCGACCGCCGCCTGTTGGCCGACGTGGCCGAAGGCCGGGTGCGGTTGATCGACGACGAAGCCGAACAGGGCGGCCTGCCCCAGTTGCAGGCCACCCGCCGCCCCTTCGACCCTGGCGGCTGGACACCATGGCGCCGGCCGGCGGCTGGGCCACGCTGTCGGGCAGCGCGGGCCGCTGACCGCCGCATCAAGCTGCTGATGGCGGCCGAGTGCGCGGCCTGCATCCTGCACTTCGCGCTGCTGGGCCAGGCCACGGCGGTGGCCAGCACCATGGTGTCGCTGCTGCGGTCGCTGGCATCGCTGCGGGCGCGCACGCCGCTGGTGGGCACCGGTGCTGCTGGGCACGCTGCTGTGGTTGGCCCTATGCCACGCCATCCAGCAGGTCGGCCATGGCCGCGCGCGGGATCACCGCGCCCCGGTGCTGCACCACCCGCGCAGCCAGGCGGTTGCCGGCCCGTGCGGCGGCCTCGGGCAGCGCGCCGGCCAGCCGGGCCGCCAGGTAGGCGCCGGCAAATGAATCACCTGCGGCGGTGGTGTCCACCACGCGGTCCACGGCCAGTGTGGGCACGGCCACCACCGGCGCAGCACCACAGCGCAGCAGCGTGGGCAAGGCGCCACGCTTGACCACCACCTCGGCACAGGGCAGCGCCAGCGTGCGCTGCAACTGCGCCGCCGCATCGGGCTCGCCCCACAGCGCCTGCTCGTCGTCCAGCGTCATCAGCGCCACACTGGCCAGCGCGCTGAACTGGCGGAAGCAGGCACGCGCCACCGTCACGTCGGGCCACAGCCGCGGGCGGTAGTTGTTGTCAAAGGCCACCAGCGCGCCGCGTGCGCGCAGCCGCTGCGCCAGCGCCGCCAGCCGCGCCCGCCCCGCCGGCGGCAGGATGGCCAGGCTGATGCCGCTGAGGTACAGCGCATCGATCTGGTCGGCCTGCTGCTCCAGCGGCGTGGCGCCGTCGGCGGTGTCGAAGTAGGCGCGGGCAGCGGCCTGGTCACGCCAATAGCTGAAGCGGCGCTCACCGGCTGCGTCCACCTCGATCAGGTACAGCCCCGGCAAGCGGCCGGGCAGGCGCCGCACCAGGCCCGCGCCCAGGCCGTCGGCCTGCCAGCGCTGCAGCAGGCCGTCACTCAGCGGGTCGTCGCCCAGCGCGGTGGCGTAGTCCACCTGCAGGCCCTGGGCAGCGCCGCAACGGGCCAGGTAGACGGCGGTGTTGAGCGTGTCGCCCCCATAGGTCTGCTGCAGGGTGCCGAAGGCCTGGCCCTGCAGTTCCAACATGCATTCACCGAACGACACCACCCGTACTGGCTGCCCCATGGAATTCCCTAGATGATTTGGAACATCGTTTCGATATTCTATGAACTCTGTGCCGAAACCAGATCCGGACTGACCCTGCACCCATGGCCCTGCCCTTCCACACCCTGTTGCTGACCGGCGCCGCCGGCACCCTGGGCCGCGTGCTGGCGCCACCGCTGCTGGGCTTGTGCAGCCGGTTGCGGCTGTCTGATCTGCCCGGGCCGCTGGCGCACACCGATCTGCCCGCTGGCGCCGAGCGCCAGGCCTGCGACCTGGCCGATACCACCGCCGTACATGCACTGCTGCACGGCGTGGATGCCGTGGTGCACCTGGGCGGCATCAGCCTGGAAGGGCCGTTCGGCCCGATCCTGCAGGCCAACATTCTGGGGCTGCACAACCTGTACGAGGCCGCGCGCCGGCAGGGCGTGCGCCGCGTCGTCTTCGCCAGCAGCAACCATGTGACCGGCTGCTGGCCGCGCGCCAACACCCTGGACCTGAGCGACCGCCCGCGCCCCGACGGCAACTACGGCCTGAGCAAGCTGTTCGGCGAAGGCCTGGCCAGCCTGTACTGGGACCGTTACCGCATCGAGACGGTGTGCCTGCGCATCGGCACGGCCACGCCCACGCCGCCCGATGCGCGGGCGCTGGCCACCTGGCTGAGCCTGCCCGACCTGGTGCGGCTGGTCACGGCCGCGCTGACAGCGCCCGGGGTCGGCTGCACCATCGCCTGGGGCATGTCGGCCAACAGCCGCGCCTTCTGGCGTGACGACGGCACCTGGGCAAAGCTGGGCTACCAGCCGCAAGACAACGCCGAAACCCATGCCGCCGCCGTGCAGCACATCCTGCAGCCTGCAGGCCCGCAGCGCGAGTTGCAGGGCGGCATCTTCCTCAACATGGGTCCTTACGACGATCCCCCCCCCGAAGCGCCTTCGGCGCCTCCCCCCCAGGGGGGCGCCGCCAGTGGCCCGGCAGAGCCGGTTCCACGGCGTCCGCTTGGCCAAGCCTGACATCCACAACCCCTTCAGGAGTCACCGATGAAACTGCACACCCGTCTGTTGGCCACCGCGCTGGCCGCCCTACTGGCCGCCACCGCCACTGCCCAGACCATGAAGGCCGCCGACGTGCACCCTGCCGGCTACCCCACGGTGGTGGCGGTCGATGCCATGGGCAAGAAGCTGGACGCCGCCACCCAGGGCCGCATCAAGTTCCAGATGTTCCCCGGCAGCGTGCTGGGCGGCGAGAAGGAGATGATCGAGCAGACCCAGGTCGGCGCCATCCAGATCCTGCGCACCAGCCTGGGCCCGGTGGGCCCGGTGGTGCCCGAGGTGAATGTGTTCAACATGCCCTTCGTCTTCCGCAACGTGGCGCACATGCGGGCCGTCATCGACGGACCGATCGGGCAGGACCTGCTCGACAAGATCAGCGCCAGCCCGGCACGCCTGGTCGGCCTGGCCTGGATGGACGGTGGCAGCCGCAGCCTCTACACCAAGAAGCCGGTGCGCAAGCCCGAAGACCTGAAGGGCCAGAAGATCCGCATGATGGGCAACCCGCTGTTCGTCGACACCATGAACGCGATGGGCGGCAACGGCATCGCCATGGGCTTTGGCGAGGTGTTCACCGCCATCCAGACCGGCGTGGTCGATGGCGCCGAGAACAACCCGCCGTCGTTCTTCAGCACCAACCACCACAAGGCCGGCGCCAGGTTCTACACCCAGACCAACCACCTGATCATCCCGGAGATCCTGGTGATGTCGAAGGTGGCCTGGGACAAGCTGAGCCCCGCCGACCAGGCGCTGGTCAAGAAAACCGCGCGTGAGGCGCAACTGGAGCAGCGCGCCCTGTGGGACACCGCCGTGGGCGAAAGCACAGCCAAGCTCAAGGCCGACGGCGTGGAATTCATCGAGATGGACAACAAGGCCTTTTTCGACGCCACCGCCCCGGTGCGGGCCAAGTACGGCGCGCAGTTCACCGAGCTGATGGCCCGCATCGCAGCGGTGAAGTGACATGCCGCTGGCTGACGCACACCGGCTGGCGCCGGCGCTGGACACGCTGTACCTGGCCTGCATCTGGCTGGCCGGCATCGCCATCTTCCTGATGTCGCTGATCATCCCGGCCGGTGTGTTCATGCGCTATGTGCTGGGCTTCGGCGCGCAGTGGCCCGAGCCCATCGCCATCCTGCTGATGATGGTGTTCACCTTCATCGGCGCGGCGGCGGCCTACCGGGCAGGCGGCCACATCGCCGTGGGCATGCTGGTCGACGTGCTGCCCGCGCCGCTGCAGGCCGGGCTGGCCAGGCTGGTGCACGTGCTGATGCTGGGGGTGTGCGGCTTCGTGCTGCTGTATGGCGCGCGGCTGTGCCGCGACACCATGGGCCAGAGCATCGCCGAGCTGCCCATGCTGCCGGTGGGCGTGACCTACCTGCCGATCCCGCTGGGGGCACTGGTCACCGCCATCTTCGTGCTGGAGCATCTGCTGGCAGGGCCGCAGAAGCACCGGCCGGTGGTGGCCTTCGGCGAAGCGCCCTGAGCTGACCATGGACGCACTCATCCTGCTGGGCAGCTTCTTCGTGCTGATGATCATCGGCATGCCGGTGGCCTATGCGCTGGGCCTGGCCGCGCTGATTGGCGCCTTGTGGATCGACCTGCCGCTGGACGCGGTGATGATCCAGCTGGCCTCGGGCGTCAACAAGTTCAGCCTGCTGGCCATCCCGTTCTTCGTGCTGGCCGGCGCCATCATGGCCGAAGGCGGCATGGCCCGGCGCCTGGTGGCCTTTGCCGGCGTGCTGGTGGGCTTCATCCGCGGGGGGCTGAGCCTGGTCAACATCCTGGCCAGCACCTTCTTCGGTGCCATCAGCGGCAGCAGCGTGGCCGACACCGCCAGCATCGGCAGTGTGCTGATCCCCGAGATGGTGAAGAAGGGCTACCCGAAGCCGTTTGCCACCGCCGTCACCTGCAGCGGCAGCGTGCAGGCCATCCTGATCCCGCCCAGCCACAACGCGGTGATCTATTCACTGGCTGCCGGCGGCTCGGTCAGCATCGCCGCGCTGTTCATGGCCGGCGTGGTGCCCGGCCTGCTGCTGGGCCTGACCCTGGCCGCGCTGTGCCTGGTGATCGCCAAACGCAAGAACTACCCCAAGGGCGAGGTCATCCCGCTGAAAGCAGCGCTGAAGATCTGCGTCGAGGCGCTGTGGGGCCTGATGACGATGGTGATCATCCTGGGCGGCATCCTGTCGGGCGTGTTCACCGCCAACGAGAGCGCCAGCATCGCGGTGCTGTGGGCCTTCGGCGTCACCATGTTCGTCTACCGCGACTACAAGTGGCGCGACCTGCCCAAGCTGGTGCACCGCACGGTGAAGACGGTGACGGTGGTGATGATCCTGATCGGCTTTGCCGCCTGCTTCGGCTACCTGATGACGCTGATGCAGATCCCGGCCCAGGTGACGGCGTTCTTCACCAGCCTCAGCAGCAACAAGTACGTCATCCTCGGCATGATCAACATCATGCTGCTGGTGCTGGGCTGCCTGATGGACATGAGCCCGCTGATCCTGATCCTCACGCCGATCCTGCTGCCGGTGGTCACGCTGCTGGGCGTGGACCCTGTGCACTTCGGCATGATCATGATGGTGAACCTGGGCATCGGCCTGATCACCCCGCCGGTGGGCACGGTGCTGTTCGTGGGCGCGGCCGTCAGCAAGCTGAAGATCGGCGAGGTGACCAAGGCCATGTCGCCGTTCTTCGTGGCGCTGTTCGTCGTGCTGATGATGGTGACCTATCTGCCGGCACTGAGCCTGTGGCTGCCGCGCACCATGGGCTTGTGACCGGCCTTGGTTAGCATCCGGGGCATGCACCCCCTGCTGCCGGGCGACGGCCCACACATCCCCTTCCAGCCTGCAGCGCGCTACCCCGACCCGGCGGTGCAGCTGCTGCACCCCAGCTTTGCCGCATTGCGCTTGTATTCGGCCAGCGTCGAGCAACTGGCCAGCGGTTGCCGCTGGGCCGAAGGCCCGGTGTGGTTCGGCGACCATGGCTGCCTGCTGTGGAGCGACATCCCCAACAACCGCATCCTGCGCTGGGATTCGGCCACCAGCATCGTCACGCCGTTCCGGCAGCCGTCGCACAACGCCAACGGCCTGGCGCGCGACCGCCAGGGCCGGCTGCTGGCCTGCGAGCACCTGACGCGGCGCGTCACCCGCACCGAGCCCGACGGATCCATCACCGTGCTGGCCGACGCCTTTGAAGGCGCCCGGTTGAACTCACCCAACGACATCGTCTGCCAGCGCAACGGCGACATCTGGTTCACCGACCCCAGCTTCGGCATCCACGGCTGGTGGGAAGGCGCACCAGCCGCGCAAGAGCGGCCGCATGCCGTCTACCGCATCGACAGCCAGACCGGCGCGCTGCATTGCGTGGCCGATGACCTGGCCGCACCCAACGGCCTGGCCTTCTCGCCCGACGGGCAGGTGCTCTACATCGTCGAAAGCCGGGCCACCCCCAGCCGGAAGATCTGGGCCTACGACGTGGCGGCCAACGGCACGCTGCGCGGCAAGCGCCTGCACATCGACGCCGACGGTGCCGGCGCGCTCGACGGCATCGCTGTCGATGCCGACGGCAACACCTGGGCCGGCTTCGGCACCGACGGCCGCGACGGCGCGCCGGCCGACGGCCTGGACGGCGTGCGGGTGTACAACCGCGGCGGCGTGCCGATCGGCCACATCCACCTGCCCGAGCGCTGTGCCAACCTGTGCTTCGGCGGCCCGCACCGCAACCGCTTGTTCATGGCCGCCAGCCATTCGCTGTACGCGCTGTATGTCAACGTCCAAGGATCTGCCGCATGACCACCACCACATTCCAGGTCCGCCAGGACCAGCTGGCCACCACCCGCCTGGTCGAGGCGGCCGCACCGCCGCTGGCCGATGGCCAGGTGCGCGTGCGCATCGACCGCTTCGCCTTCACATCCAACAACATCACCTATGCCGCCTTCGGCAAGGCGATGCAGTACTGGCAGTTCTTCCCGGTGCCTGCCGATGCCGATGGCACAGCTTGGGGCTGCATCCCGGTGTGGGGTTTCGCCACCGTGGTGCAGAGCCTGCACCCGGGCGTGGCCGTGGCCGAGCGGCTGTATGGCTACTGGCCGATGGCCAGCCATGCGGTGCTGCAGCCCACCAGGATGTCAGCCGGCGCCTTCAGCGACGGCGCGCCGCACCGCGCCGCGCTGCATGCGGTCTACAACCAATACCAGCGCCTGGCCAGCGACCCGTTCCACACCGCCGACAGCGAGGATGTGCAGGCCCTGCTGCGGCCGCTGTTCCTCACCGCCTGGCTGATCGACGACTACCTGGCCGACAACGCCTTTTTTGGTATCAACGCCGCCAACCCGGCAGGCGGCACCCTTGGCGTGCTGCTGCTCAGCTCAGCCAGCAGCAAGACCGCCTCTGCCACCGCCGCCCAACTGGCCAGGCGGCCCGAGGTGGAGGTGGTGGGCCTCACCTCGCCCGGCAATGTGGCGTTCTGCCAGAGCCTGGGCTGCTACAGCCGGGTGCTGACCTACGACCAGCTGGACGCCCTACCCGCCGACACGCCCTGCGTCTATGTCGACTTTGCCGGCAGCGGCCCGCTGCGCCAGGCGGTGCACACCCGCTTCACGCAACTGGCCTTCAGCTGCGCAATCGGCGGCACGCACGTGGACGACCTGGGCGGCGCCAAAGACCTGCCCGGCCCGCGCGCCACGCTGTTCTTCGCCCCGGCGCAGGTCAAGAAGCGCAGCGGCGAATGGGGCCCGGCTGAATTCAGCCAGCGGCTGGTGACGGCCTGGCACGGCTTTCGCGCCCAGGTGGCGGCCAGCAGCCCGCCCTGGCTGGTGGTGCAGCAGCACAGCGGGCCGGCCGCGGTGCAGGCCGCCTATGCCGCCGTGCTGGGCGGCCAGGGCAACCCGCAGTTGGGGCACATGCTGTCGCTCTGACGCGCAGCCGCCCGGCCGGTCTGCCGACTGGCCAGGCGGCGTCAGGCCCCGGGGATCACTTGCCCCAGATCTTCTTGTACTGGTTGCGGTAGCCGTTGTCGGGGTCGAACAGGTTCTTCGGGCCGCCGTCCTGGCCCACGTTGGCCGTGGTCACCAGGTGCACCTTGGGCACATAGCCCGACCACTTCTCCTTGGCGAAGGCGCGGTTGAGCTCATCGACGATCTGCCAGCCCTGCATGTTCAGCGGCTCGGGCACGGTGCCAGCCTGGAAGCGTTTGGTGCGGATGCGCTGGTAGGCGGCCTCCGAGCCATCACCCGCCGACACGGCCTTGGGCGCGCCGTCGCCCTTTTTGCCGGCCGTCGTCAGCGTGGGGCCCATGAAGTCGAAGTACAGGTCGTTGATGGCCAGCGCGTGCGTCCACTTGTCGCCATGCTTCTGCAGCAGCGACGCGGTCAGCGTGGGCATGCGGGTCGACGATTCGGAGATCGGGCTGTCCTCGTAGCTCAGCATGGTGCAGCCGCCGCACTTCCTGATCACCGCCTCCATGGCCTTGGCCTTGTAGACGGCAATCGCATACTGGCTGTCGGTGAAGATCACCACGCCGGCCTTGCCGCCGGAATCGGCCACGGCCCACAGCGCGGCGGCCTCCGACACCTCGTCGGCCGTGGTCGTCACGTTGGCGAACAGGCCGGCCTTGTCGTTGGGGCCGGGCTGCTCGCCCGAGTGCCAACCCACCAGCGGCACGCCGGCCTTGGTGGCACCCTCGAAGGCGGTCTTCTGCTCGGTGGTGTCGAAGCCACCCACCACGATGCCGGCAGGCTTGAGCGCCAGCGCCTGGTTCAGCGCCGCCGTGCGCGCGCTCACCGAGCCCTGGCCATCGATCACCCGCACCGTCCAGCCGATGGTCTTGCCGGCCTCTTCCACCCCCTTGCTCACGCCGACGATGCCGCCGTTCTTCATGTCGGCCGCCACGAAGACGATGGTGCGCGCACCCGCCGCCTTGGGGCCGGTGGTGGGGCCGTCCCACTTGTCCTTGACCATGGTGGCGGTGGCCACCTTCTTCCTGGCCATCTCGAGGAACTCGTCGGCCCGGGCGCTGCCGGTGGCCACCACCGTGGCCAGGGCCACGGCGCTCATGGTGGTTCGGGCCCAGTGTGTCTTGTTCAACAACATGCTTGTCTCCTTGGTTGGAATCGGTCGGGGGAACGGGGCGGCGGGTCAGGCCGCAGGTGGGGATGCGGGGGTGGTGCCGGGCGCCAGCTGGCGTTCGGCAATGCGGCGCTTGATCGACAGGTTGCGCCGCTGCTGCGCCCAGCCGGCAATGCCGATGGACACCAGCAGCGTCAGGCCGTTGAACAGCGGCTCGACGAAGAAGGCGCCGCCGAACTGCTGGATGCCCGAGATGCCGATGGCAAGGATCGCCACGCCCACCAGCGTGCCCCAGACATTGACCCGGCCGGGCCGGATGGTGGTGCTGCCCAGGAAGGCACCCACCAACGCCGGCAGCAGGAATTCGAGCCCCACGCTGGCCTGGCCGATCTGCAGGCGCGACGCCAGCAGCACGCCGGCAAAGCCGCTCAGCAGGCCCGAGGCGACAAAGGCGCCCATCACATGCCGGCGCACCGCGATGCCGTTCAATTGCGCCGCCTTGGGGTTGGCGCCGATCACGTACAGCGCCCGGCCCAGCGGCGTGAACTCGGTGACCAGCCACAGCAGCACACCCACCACCAGCACGTAGAAGGCCACGATGGGCAGGCCCAGCAGCTGGCCGCTGGTGATGGCCAGGAAGCCGTCGGGCAGCTCGCCCAGCACCTGGCGGCCGCCGCTGTGCCACATGGCCAGCGCATAGATCACCGTGCCGGTGCCCAGCGTGGCGATGAAGGAATCGATCTGCGCCAGCTCCACCAGCAGGCCGTTGAGCAGACCGCACAGCCCCGCCAGCGCCAGCACCACCCCCACCGCCAGCGGCCAGGGCAGGCCCATCTGCGTCTGCAGGCTGATGGCCAGGATGTGCCACAGCACGATGCCGTAGCCCACCGTCAGGTCGATCTTGCCGGTGATCATCGGGATGGTGGCGGCCAGCGCCAGCAGCGCGATCACGCTCTTGTCCGCCAGGATGGCGCGCAGGTTGAACAGCGTCGGGAAGGTCTCGGGCAGCAGCAGGCTGAACAGCAATGCCAGCGCCACCGTCAGCCCCACCAGGCCATAGACCGGCACTGCGCGGCCCAGGCGTTGTGCCAGCGTCAGCGCCTCGCCGTCCACCGTGGGGTCGGGCTCCAGCGCAGTGCTCTTCACCGAGTTGGTCATGCCGCTTCTTCTTCCAGGGCGCCGGCGGCCAGCGCCAGCAACCGCGCCACTCTGATGTCGGCGCCGCGCAGTTCGGCGGCGATGCGGCCGTCGCGGAACACCAGCACCCGGGTGCACACCGTGGCCACTTCCTCGAAGTCGGTGGACACCACCACCAGGGCGCTGCCGGCGTCGGCACGTTCGCGCAGCAGGCCGTAGATCTGGCGCTTGGCACCCACATCCACGCCGGCGGTGGGCTCTTCCAGCACGATCAGCGGCTTGTTCAGCGCAAACCAGCGTGCCAGCACCACCTTCTGCTGGTTGCCGCCCGACAGCTGCGGCACCTCGGCCGCAGGCGCGGGCGGGTTGACGTCGAACTGGCGGATCAGCTGTTGCGCGGCACCGGCCTCGCGGGCGCGGCGCTGGCGGTCGAGCCCGCGCTCGCCGTGCAGCGCAGGGTGGGGGAACAGGTTCTCCTGCACTGTCATCGCACCGGCCAGGTTCTCGTCGATGCGCTCGGCGGCCACGTAGGCCACGCCGGCGGCAATGGCCTGGGCCGGGCTGGCCAGGCGCAGCACCTTGCCCAGCAGCAGCAGCTGGCCGGCGGCCAGTGGCTCGCGGCCGAACATGGCGCGGCTGATGGCCTCATGCCCGGCGCCGCGCAGGCCCACCAGGCCCAGCACCTCGCCGCGCTGCACCGCCAGGCTCACCGGCCCGGCGTTGCCGCTGACGGCCGCCTGCAGCGCCAGCACCGGCACGTCGCCCTGGGGCCCGGCTACCGTGGCCGGCAGTGCGCCGCGCGCCTTGGGCACGCTGGCCGACAAGGCCTTGCCGACGATCAGGTTCACCAGCGCGGCCTGGCTGGTGCGCGCGGTCTCCAGCGTGGCCACCAGGGCGCCGTCGCGCATCACCGCCGCACGGTCGCTGATGGCCATGACCTCGTCGAGCCGGTGCGACACATAGACCATGGCCATGCCCTGCGCGCGCAGGCCGCGCAGCACGCCGAACAGGCGCTGCACATCGGCCATGGGCAGGCTGGCCGAGGGCTCGTCGAGCACCAGCTACCGGGCCCGCACTTCCAGCGCGCGGCCGATGGCGAGCAGCGATTTCTCGGCCCGGGTGAGCGAGAACACCCGGCGCCGTGGGTCGATGTCGCAACCCACGCGGGCCATCACCCGGCGCGCTGTGGTGTCGGCCGCGCGCCAGTCGATCAGGCCCCAGCGGCGCGGGTAGCCCAGGCCCAGGGCCACGTTCTCGGCCACCGTCATCCAGTCCACCAGGCCCAGGTCCTGGTGGATGAAGGCCACCGGCTGGTGGGCGCGGTCGGTGCTGCGCCACTGCGCCTGCGGCTGGCCATCGAACCAGATCTCGCCGCTGTCGGCCGGGTAGATGCCGGCCAGCAGCTTGATCAGCGTGCTCTTGCCCGCGCCGTTCTCGCCCAGCAGCGCCAGGATCTCGCCGGCGCACACGTCCAGCGTGACACGGTCGACCGCCTGCGTACCGCCGAAGCGCTTGCTGACCGCACAAAATCGCAACAGCGGCGAAGCAGCATCCATCACGCCGTCGCCCCCCGGGTGTTCAACCGCAGGTGGTAGAGCGAACTGCTGGCGCAGATGAACAGTTCGTCGCCCGCCGGCCCGCCAAAGCACAGGTTGCCCACCTTCTCGGGCACGCCGATGCGGCCGATGCGGCTGCCGTCAGGGTGGTAGACCTGCACGCTGTCTTCGCTGCTGGTGTAGATGAAGCCGTTCACGTCCACCCGGAATCCATCGGCCAGGCCGGGGTTGACCACGGCAAAGATGCGCGGGTTGGCCAGGTCCTGGCCACCGACCACGTCGAAGGCCACGATGTGGTGGTGGCCACCGCCGTCGCTGCGCAGTGCAGCCGAGGTGTCGCTGACGTACAGCGTTTGCTCGTCAGGCGAAAAGGCCAGGCCGTTGGGCTCGTCGACCCAGTCGCTTGCGATGCGCAGCGCGCCGGTCGCCGGGTCGAGGCGGAACACGTAGTGGTCGCCCAGTTCGCTGGGCGCGGCATGGCCCTCGCGGTCGGACAGGATGCCGTAGGGCGGGTCGGTGAACCAGATGCTGCCGTCGCGCTTGACCACCAGGTCGTTGGGCGAATTGAGGCGCCGGCCCTGGTAGCGGTCGGCCAGCACCTCGTCGGGCAGCGGCTGGCCGGTGGCATCGAAGCGGGTGCGCACGATGGCGCGCTGGCCGTGCGAGCAGTGCAGCAATGCGCCGTCGGCCGACAGCGCGTGGCCGTTCGTGAACCCGGCCAACGCGCGCCATACCCATTGGCCGGTGCCGGGCCGCCAGCCCAGCATGCGGTTGTTGGGGATGTCGCTCCACAGCAGCGCGCCCAAGGCGGGCACCCACACCGGGCCCTCGCTCCACACCGCGCCGGTGGCCAGGCGCTGCAGCGCAGTGGCGCCCTGGGCCACGATGGCAAAGCGGGGATCGAGCACATCCAACGTCATGGCCCGCAGTCTGGCACCACTGAAGTTACCGGTAACTAGGATTTTCCCGAACCCGTGACCAGCAATGACGCACTTTATGATCTGCGGAAGCAGCGCAGGTTGTCGGCCTACTCGGTGCCATCAGCCGGTGGTATCGGTATCGTGATCCGGCCCGCACAGGCCCCATAACATCAGAGGAAGCACGCTTGACCGTCCCGAAGCCCCCCGCCAGCCCGCGCACCGGCCGGGCCGTGACCATGGCCGACGTGGCCGCGCAGGTGGGCGTCTCGAAGATGACGGTCTCGCGCGCGCTCAACCGCAGCGGCAGCAGTGGCCGCAGCACCAGCGAGGCCCTGCGCCAGCGCATCCTGGCTGCCTGCGAGCAGATGGGCTATGTGATCGACCAGACCGCGCGCACCTTCTCCAGCCAGCGCTCGGGTTTCGTGGCGGCGCTGATCCCTTCGCTGAACAACAGCAACTTCTCCGAGACCACCCAGGGCCTCACCGCGGCAGTGGAGGCGAGCGGCCTGCAACTGCTGCTGGGCTACACCGACTACCGGGTGGACACCGAGGAACGCCTGGTCACCGCCATGCTCAGCCGCCGGCCCGAGGGCGTGGTGCTGACCGGTGGCAGCCACACCACCGCCACCCGCAGCCGGCTGCAGGCCGCAGGCATTCCGGTGGTGGAGACCTGGGACCTGCCGGCCGCGCCCATCGGGCACACCGTGGGCTTTTCCAACGCCGAGGCCACCGCCGCACTGGTGCGCCACCTGCACGCCAAGGGCTACCGGCACATCGCCTTCATCGGCGGCACCAGCAACCGCGACACCCGCGGCGCCGACCGCCGCCGTGGTTACAGCGAGGCCATGCGGGCGCTGGGCCTGCTGCACGGCACGCCCGAGGGCCGCATCATCAGCTTCGGCCAGCCGCCCATCACGATGGCCCAGGGCGGCGAGGCCCTGCTGCAACTGGTGCGGCAGTGGCCCGAGGTGGATGCGGTGGTCTGCGTGTCCGACCTGTCGGCCTTCGGCGTCCTGGCCGAATGCCAACGCCAGGGCTGGGCGGTGCCAGGGCGCATCGCCATTGCCGGCTTCGGTGATTTCGAAGTGGCGCGCACCTGCCATCCGCGCATCACCACGGTGGCGGTCGACTGCGCCGGCATCGGGCGTGCCGCCGGTGAACTGCTGCTGCGCGCCATCGACGCTGCCCGGGCCGGTGCCCGCCTGCCCGCAGAGACAGTGCTGATCCCGTTTTCCATCATGCAGCGCGAAAGCACATGAATCAGGCGTCGGCGAAGTCCAGCAGCACCTTCATCGCCTTGGTGCGGTCGCTGGCCAGCTCAAACGCGGCGCGCGCCTGGCTCAGCGGAAAGGCGCCGGTCACCATCGGCGCCATGTCGATGCGGCCGCTGTTGATCAGCTGCACCGCCAGCTTGAACTCGGCATGGAAGCGGAAGCTGCCGCAGATGCTCAGCTCCTTGGCCACCACCATGTTCTGCGGGATGCTGACATCGCCGCCCAGGCCCAGCTGCACCACCACGCCGCGCGGGCGCATGGCCTCCAGGCCGGCGCGCAGCGCGCGTTCATTGCCGCTGCATTCCAGCATCACGTCGAACGTGCCCTTGCGGGTGGCGCCATCGGCGGCATAACACTGCAGCCAGGCGGTGTCCTGCGCCACGTTGATGGTGACGTCCGCGCCCATGGCGCGGGCAATCGCCAGGGTCTGGTCGGTCAGGTCCACCGCCGTGATCTCGGCCGCACCGTGGATGCGCGCGGCCGCCACGCAAAGCGCGCCGATCGGGCCGCAGCCCGACACCAGCACCCGCTTGCCCAGCAGCGGCCCGGCCCGCTGCACGCCGTGCAGCGCCACCGAGAACGGCTCAGCCAGGGCCGCATGCTGCAGCAGCACGCCACTTGCCACCGGCTCGCACTGCACCGCGTCACACAGCAGCAGGTTGCGGAAGGCGCCTTCCACATGCGGGTCGCGCATCGCACTGCCATAGAAGCGCATGTCCAGGCACTGGTTGGGCAGGCCTTCCAGGCAGTACACACACGCGCTGCAGGGCCGGCTGGGGTTCACCGCCACCCGGTCGCCAGGCTGCAGCGCCGTCACGCCCGGGCCCACGGCGCGCACTGTGCCGGCCACCTCATGGCCCAGCACCATCGGCCGCTTGATGCGCACCGTGCCGAAACCGCCGTGGTGGAAATAGTGCAGATCCGACCCGCAGATGCCGCCAAAGCCCACCGCCACCAGCACCTCACCAGGGCCGGGGTCGGCGGCTTCCTGCGCGTCCACGCGCAGGTCGTCGGGGGCATGGATCACCAGGCACATGCAGCGGTAGCGCATCGTCGTCTCCTGAACAGCCGTTGTTTTGGTGTGATGATATGGCGATTCAAAACTAGGCCCTGATGCAACCTGCGAGGAGACGACACATGAACCTGTTCGACCTGAACGGCCGCACCGCCCTGATCACCGGCGCCAGCAAGGGCATCGGCTTTGCGCTGGCTGTGGCGCTGGGCCAGGCCGGTGCGCGGGTGGTGCTGAACGCACGCGGCGCTGATGCATTGGCCAGGGCGGTGGACGCGCTGCGCGCCCAGGGCATCAGCGCCGATGCCGCGCCCTTCGACGTGACCGATGCCGCCGCAGTGGATGCCGGCGTGGCCGCCATCGAAGCCGGCATCGGGCCGATCGACATCCTGGTCAACAACGCCGGCATGCAGCACCGCGGGCCGTTTGCCGAGTTCCCCACCGACGCCTGGCACAAGATCACCACCACCAACATCGACAGCGTGTTCTTCGTCGGCCGGGCGGTGGCGCAGCGCATGATCCCGCGCAAGGCGGGCAAGATCATCAACATCTGCTCGGTGCAGAGCGAGCTGGGCCGCCCCGGCATCGCCCCCTATGCCGCCACCAAGGGCGCGGTGAAGATGCTGACCAAGGGCATGGCCATCGACCTGGGCGGCCATGGCATCCAGGTCAACGGCCTGGGGCCGGGCTACTTCAAGACCGAGCTGACGCAGACCCTGGTGGCCGATGCCGACTTCACCGCCTGGCTCAGCAAACGCACACCGGCTGGCCGCTGGGGCGAGGTGCAGGAGCTGGGTGGCGCAGCGGTCTTCCTGGCCAGCGCGGCCAGCAGCTTCGTCAACGGCCACATCCTGTATGTGGACGGGGGCATCACGGCCAGCCTGTAGACGTCAGGGCCGGCCGGGTGGGTCGACGTTCAGCGTCGGCTGGGGCCGATCGACTTGGCCGAACGCCTGGCGGCTGCACCGGCGCAGCCGCAGCCAGCCAGGCGCTGCGGGCAGCCGCCGCCCGCAGTGTTGGCGGCAGTCGCGGCGGCGCAGTTGGGCATCACTGCACCGCCACGTCATGCACCGCCGATTGCCAGGGCAACAGGTCCAACGCCGTCGGCACGCCGTTCACCAAACACAACGGTATGTCGATGTCATCCGCATTGGCCACCAGGTTGAACGTGCCCACTGAAAACAATGCGGGCAGCTTGAAGCTGAACTGGGCACGGCTGGTGTTGGCTGGCACATCGTTGCCAGAGGTGCGGGCCACGATCGACCGAAGCGCGATGCCGGCATGCACGATGGCGCCAGACGGCGTGGCCGGTAGCACGTCGCCCTGGCAAACGGTTCTGCTGCCCGCGGTGATGCAGGTGCGGCCACGTTCATTCAGCCAAAGCCGGGCCAGCTGACGGTTGAGCAAGGGGCCCGACTTGCGCACGAGCGACAGCGACGGCATACGGATCGCCGCCGTGCCGATCAGGTTCAGGTTGTCGATCGACACTGAGTTCGCCACGCCCCGGGTGATGGTGACGGGGCCGGTCTGACCCGGCAACAGCACAAAGCGCGACCGCGCTGCCAGGTGTTGGGTGAAGTGCAGGTTGCTGTTCATCATCACGCGCGGCAGGAAGTCAACCTCGCGTGATGTCGGCTGCGCAGGGTCTGTGCTGCCTCGCACTGACGCACTGAGCTCCAGGTCATGGTTGCCACCATCGACCCCCAGGCAAGGTCCCAGCGGCATAGCCAACCTCGGCATCACAGTGCCTTCGTCCACCGTGCGGGACACCCACTTGAACTCGAAGCCCGTGTCTGTGCGCACCGGCTCGCACCCCTCGATGACGCGCGACGTCATGGTCACGCTGCCCGCGTCGAAATAATCCAGGGTGTCGACGCAGCTCAGCAAGCGGGTGCCAAACACCACGGTCAGCCCCGCAGGCAGCCCGGTCAAGGTCAGCGAATCAATGCCGGGCGGATAGGCAGGCCGACGCCGGCATGTCCCCCATGCCCAGCACAAGGGCACAGGCCGCCATCAGGCACCAGGCACCGGCACGCCTACGGAATTTCTTCAACAGATTTGTCATGCAGCGATTCCTTCTGGGTATTCGGCGCCCGCCCCGTGCATCCGCCATTCGGACATTGGAGAAGATCACCGTCTCAGCAGCGTCTCAAGACCTGCAGGCCGCGCATCAACTCGCGATGCAGCTGTCATGCAGATGACGCGCCGCAGGGCAGCGTAGCTGCTAAACACCTGGTTTGAACGTGCCACCGCCCGACAGGCGGCGCAACCCATTCCCCACACGACGGAGACACCCATGACCACCATCAACGCAGTCACCACGCTGACCACCGACGGCGAGATCGCCGTGCTCAGCCTGAACCACCCGCCCGTCAACGCCCTGTCGGCGGTGCTGCGTGAAGGCCTGATGGCCGGGCTGCAGCAGGCCAAGGTGCTGCCGGGCATCCGTGCCCTGGTGCTGATCTGCGAAGGGCGTACCTTCCTGGCCGGCGCCGACATCGGTGAGTTCGGCAAGCCGGCGCAGGGGCCGTCGCTGTACCTGATCCAGGACGAGATCGAGGCCGCGCCTTACCCGGTGGTGGCGGCCATCCATGGCACGTCCCTGGGCGGCGGCTTCGAGGTGGCGCTGTGCTGCCACTACCGGGTGGCCGTGCCCAGCGCCAAGTGCGGCCTGCCCGAGGTGCACCTGGGCCTGCTGCCCGGGGCCGGCGGCACGCAGCGGCTGCCGCGCATCGTGGGCGCGGCCAAGGCGCTGGAGATGGTGACATCGGGCACCCATGTGGGCGGCGCCGACAGCCTGGCCATGGGCCTGTTCGACCAGCTGGTGCCCGAAGGCGAGCTGCTGGCCGGCGCCAAGCAGTTTGCCCGCCAGGTGCTGGCCGAAGGCCGGCCGCTGCGCAAGGTGCGTGATGCAGACGACAAGCTGCTGCCCGACCGCGGCAATGCGGCGCTGTTTGCCGACTTCCGCGCGGCCAATGCCAAGCGCTTCCGGGGCTTTCTGGCGCCCGAGTACAACATCCGCTGCATCGAGGCGGCGGTCAACAGCGCCAGCTTCGAAGACGGCAAGCAGGTCGAGCGCACGCTGTTCCTTGAACTGGTCTCGGGCATCCAGTCGCAGGCCCAGCGCTATGCCTTCTTCGCCGAGCGCCAGGCGCAGAAGATCGCCGACGTGCCCGCCGACACGCCCACCGTGCCGGTGGCGCGGGTGGGCATCATCGGCGCGGGCACCATGGGCGGCGGCATCGCGATGAACTTTGCCAACGTGGGCCTGCCGGTCACGCTGGTGGAAACCAGCCAGGCCGCGCTGGACAAGGGCCTGGCGGTAGTGCGCCGCAACTACGAGAACTCGGCCAAGCGCGGCAAGCTCAGCAGTGCGCAGGTGGAGCAGCGCATGGCCCTGCTGACCGGCGCGCTCGACCTGCAGGCGCTGGCCGGCTGCGACATGGTCATCGAGGCGGTGTTTGAGAACATGGCGATCAAGAAGGAGATCTTTGCCAAGCTCGACGCCATCGTGAAGCCCGGCGCGGTGCTGGCCACCAACACATCGGCCTTGAACGTCAACGAGATCGCCTCAGCCACCGCCCGGCCCGAGGCGGTGGTGGGCATGCACTTCTTCTCGCCGGCCAATGTGATGAAGCTGCTGGAGGTGGTGCGTGGTGACAAGACCAGCAAGCCGGTGGTGGCCACCGCCATGCAGATCGGCAAGAAGATCGGCAAGGTGGCGGCGCTGTCGGGCGTGTGCCCGGGCTTCATCGGCAACCGCATCCTGGCTGCGCGTGGCGCGCAGAGCCAGGCCATGCTGCTCGAAGGCGCCATGCCCTGGGACATCGACCGCGTGCTCTACGACTTCGGCATGCCGATGGGGCCGTTTGCGATGAGCGACCTGGCCGGCCTGGACATCGGCTGGTCAGCCGAGACCAGCAAGGGCGCCAGCATCCGCGACCTGCTGTGCGAGGCCGGCCGGCGCGGACAGAAGACCAGCGCCGGCTACTACGACTACGACGCCGCGCGCAACGCCCGGCCGTCCGAAGTCACCCGCCAGATCGTGGCCGACTTCGTGGCCCGCCAGGGCCGCAGCCCGCGCGCCATCAGCGACACCGAGATCCTGGAGCGCTGCACCTATGCCATGGTCAACGAGGCAGCCAAGATCCTGGACGAAGGCATCGCCCAGCGCGCCAGCGACATCGACACGGTGTGGATCAACGGCTACGGTTGGCCGGTCTACCGCGGCGGGCCGATGTTCTATGCCGACACGGTGGGCCTGCCCACGGTGGTGGCGCAGTTGCAGGCCTATGGCGAGATGATGGGGCCGGGCTTCAGCCTGTCGCCGCTGCTGCTGCGCAAGGCGGCGGCGGGGGAGCACTTCACCCGGTGATCGGCGCGCGCTGACGCACCGCTGCCAGCGTCAGCTGTCGGGGCGTCCAACGAGCCGGCCAGCAGGGGGACGTGGCGGCCGTCGGGCCGCGCCCGGCTGATGGGCATCGCCCGCGCAGAACCGATGCCTGAATGCAGCTTCTGGTACGTGCGGGGACCGACCGCTTGACATCCGATGCTCAGCAAGTAGGATTGATATACGCGGGAGGATATACATCATGGATCTGCAGATAGCGAAGTGGGGTAACAGTCTTGCCCTGCGGATCCCGGCTGAGATCGTACGTCGGCTCGGATTGCGGGAAGGGGCAACCGTCGAGGCCCAACTCACCGTCGACGGAAGCCTGTCGATTCGGCCGGCGCAGTGGAATCGCAAGGCATTCGCGCTTGAGCTGACCGAGGCCCGCAACGCCATGCCAATGCGCGACTCCGTGATGGAGGAGTTGCGCAGCGGTGCGCGGTACTGACATGGTCTATGTCGACACCAGCGTGCTCGTGCCCCTGTTTCTGAACGAGCCGCATAGCACGGCAGTCGCCACCTGGTATGCCCGCGAGAAAGGCGAACTCATCGCTGCGGCCTGGTGCGTTCCGGAGTTCGCCAGCGCCCTCGGCATCAAGCAGCGCACGGGTGCCATCGACACGCAGCAGGCCCAGGGCGCCTGGGCCCGCTTCGAGCGCATGGTGGCTGCCGACCTTCGACTGCTTCCGGTCGCACCCGCCGACTTCCATCGCGCAGCGGAACTGGTCCTCGATGCGGCGAGCGGGTTGCGCGCCGGCGACGCCTTGCACCTGGCGTGTGCCGAGACTGCGGGCGCGAAACACATGGCAACACTGGACGCCGCCCTGAGCCGCAATGCACAACGCCTGAAGATCAAGCCTGTCGTGCTGCGCAGCACGCCCTGACCGGCACCTTGCCATGCGCCGCAGAAAGGGGCGGGACGGCGTGGCGATGCACTGCGGAAGTCGCTGTCGGCCATCAGCCGACCCTGGAGACAATTCGGGGCTGCGGCCACGAAGCCGGCCTCGCGCCTGACCGCATGCTGCATGACTTCAGCATGCCGATGGGGCCGTTGGCGATGCGTGACCTTGCAGGCCTGGGCATCGGCTCCGGGCAGTGTCAAAAGGCGACAGTCAGGCGCTGCGCGGGCCTTCGCCATCGCTGGCGCCCTGGATCAGCGCAGCCATGGCGCGTGCTGCGTCACAGGCATGCTCCTGCAGCCCGCGCACCATGCCCAGCCCGTCAGGCAGGGCTTCTTTCTGGCTGGCCTTGCGCTTGTCTTCCAGGCGATCGGGTGCGCGGCCATCAGCGCAAAGAGCCTCTCGCAATCTGCCAGCCGGTGCAGCGGGTTGACGTCCAGGCCTGATCTTCACAGCCCGACCAGGGCGTGCCGCAGCAGCAGGGCCGACAGCACGCACATGGTCACGCCGATCAGGCCGTCGAGCACCCGCCAGGCCCTGGGCTGCGCAAACCAGGGCGCCAGCCAGCGGGCCCCGAAGCCCAGCAGCGTGAACCAGGTCAGGCTGGCCGTGCTGGCCCCGGCGATGAACCAGGCGCGCAGGCCGTCCGCTTGCTGGGCGCCGATGCTGCCCACCAGCAGCACGGTGTCCAGGTAGACATGCGGATTGAGCAGCGTGAAGGCAGCGGCTTGCGCCAGGGCCGCGCCCGGCGTCAGCGCAGAACCGGTGTCGGCCGCATCCAGACGATGGGCCTGCCGTGCGCGGCGCAGCGCCCGCCAGCCGTAAACGGCCAGGAAGACAGCACCCGCCAGGGCCAGGGCGCGCGCCAGGTTCGGGCTGCCCCCAAGGGCCTGGGCCATGCCCAGGACGCCCGCCGCGATGAGCACGGCGTCTGCCAAAGCGCAGAACAGCACCACGCTGCCCACATGCTCGCGGCGCAGGCCCTGGCGCAGCACGAAGGCGTTCTGGGCACCGATCGCGACGATGAGCCCGAAGCCCAGCCCCAGGCCTTGAATGAACACCGGGAAGGCGAGAGAAACAAGGGCTGCAGTCTGCATGGAGCACCCAGCTTGCCAGCCCGCAGCGATGAAGACAAACGCAACGCGCCAATCCCGGTGAAGCAGACCTGAATTTGCAGGCACGCCGGGTGCACCGCCTGTGCCAGATCTGCCAGCAGCGCCCTACAACACCAGCAGCGCCCGGAAGTCGTTGACGTTGGTGAAGGTGGGCCCGGGCACCACCAGATCACCCAGCGCATGGAAGAAGCTATAGGCGTCGTTGCGGTCTTGAAAGTCAGCGGGCTTGAGCCCCAGCGCCGCCGCCCGCGCCAAGGTGTCGGGCGCCAGCACCGCGCCGGCATTGCTCTCGATGCCGTCGATGCCGTCTGTGTCGGCCGACAAGCCCCACACCCCGGCCTGGCCCTGCAGCGCGATGGCGCAGCCTAGCAGGAATTCACTGGCCCGGCCACCACGCCCACCCTTGTCGCGCAGCGTCACCGTGGTCTCGCCACCCGACAGGATCACGCAGGGCGCCTGGAAGGGCTGGCCGCGGCGGGCCACCGCCCGTGCCAGCGCCGCATGCACCTTGCCCACCTCGCGACTCTCGCCCTCGATGGCGTCGCTGAGGATGTGCGCGGCCAGGCCATGCCGGCGCGCCAGCGCGGCAGCCGCCTCCAGGCTGTCCTGGGGCGTGGCAATCAGCTGCACGCTGTGGCCGGCAAACAGCGGGCTGCCGGGCTTGGGGGTTTCGAAGACGCCGCTTTCCAGCCCGGCACGCGCGGCGGCGGGGATGGCGATGCCGTAGCGCGCCAGGATGGCCAGCGCGTCGGCACAGGTGCTGGCGTCGGGCACGGTGGGGCCGCTGCCGATGACCTGCGGGTCGTCGCCCGGCACGTCGCTGATCAGCAGGGTCACCACCCGAGCGGGGGCACACAGCGCGGCCAGCCGGCCGCCCTTGATGGCCGACAGATGCTTGCGCACGGTGTTCATCTCGTCGATGGCCGCGCCGCTGCGCAGCAAGGCGCTGTTGATGGCCTGCTTGTCGGCAAAGTCCAGCCCCGGCGCCGGCAGGCTCAGCAGGGCCGATGCACCGCCGGAGACCAGGCACAGCACCAGGTCATCGGCCGTCAGACCCTGGGCCAGGCTGGCGATGCGCTGCGCCGCCTGGCGGCCGGCCTCGTCGGGCACCGGATGGCGGGCCTCGATCACATCGATGC
>JARXAJ010000048.1 GCA_029865965.1 Aquabacterium sp. | reverse complement strand
CGCGTCCACGCACTCGGCATGGAAAGGCTGGGCCGGGTAGGCGCTGACGGGCGTGATCTCGATCGGCAGCCCGCTTTCGGCGCTGAGCCGGGCGGCCACGGCGCGGATGTCGGCGTCCATCGCCTCGCACAGCGCGTCGCTGGCATTGCGCAGGTCGATGCTGAACTTCACCCGGCCGGGGATCACATTGCGGCTGTTGGGGTGCACATGGACCATGCCCACCGTGCCGCGGCCGTGCGGCGGGTGGCGGTGGGCGCAGGCCACCACCTCCTGCATCAGCTTGGCGGCCACCTGCAGCGCATCCTTGCGCAGGGCCATCGGCGTGGGGCCGGCGTGGGCCTCCATGCCGGTGACCACGCAGTCGTACCAGCGGATGCCCAGCACGCCGGTCACCACGCCGATGGTCTTGGCGTTGTCTTCCAGCACCGGGCCTTGCTCGATGTGGGTTTCGAAATAGCTGCCGATCGGGTGGTCGCCCGGCTCTTCATCGCCGATGTAGCCGATGCGTTCCAGCTCGGCCTTCACCGTCTTGCCCTCGGTGTCGGTGGCGGCGTAGGCATGCTCCAGCGTGAAGGCCTTGGCGAACACGCCCGAGCCCATCATCACCGGCACGAAGCGTGAGCCTTCCTCGTTCGTCCACCAGGCCACCTCGATCGGCGCCTCGGTGGCGATGCCGGCGTCGTTGAGCGTGCGCACCACCTCGATGCCGGCCAGCACGCCGTAGTTGCCGTCGAACTTGCCGCCGGTGGGCTGGGTGTCGATGTGGCTGCCGGTCATCACCGGCGGCAGGCTGTTGTTGCGGCCCGGCCGGCGCAAAAACCCGTTTCCGATCTTGTCGATGGTGATGGTCATGCCGGCTTCCTTGGCCCAGCGGCTGACCAGGTCGCGGCCCTGCTTGTCCAGGTCGCTCAGCGCCAGGCGGCACACGCCGCCCTTGGCGGTGGCGCCGATCTGCGCCAGTTCCATCAGGCTGTCCCACAGCCGTTGGCCGTTGATGCGCAGGCCGGCGATCTTCTCGGGCAGGGGGGTGGTCTTCATGTCCATGGTGCTGTCCTGTTATCTGGCGACGGCGACCGGGGTTTCCAGCACCGCCTTGCGCGCCAATGGCGCGAACTGCGGCGCAAACGGCGGCCGCTTGATGTAGCGGCCCGCGCCGCGCACCGCGCGCAGGTCGCCGTCGGCATAGACCACCACGCCATGGCTCAGCGTGTGGGTGGGCTTGCCCTGCACGGTGCGGCCTTCAAAGATGTTGAAGTCGCCCAGGCTGCGCTGGGTCTTGACCGACAGGGTCTGCGTGGCCTGGGCGTCCCACAGCACGATGTCGGCGTCGGCGCCCGGGGCAATGCAACCCTTTTGCGGGTAGATGTTGAACAGCCTGGCGGCATTGGCCGAGGTGACGGCGACAAATTCACTGGGCGTGAGGCGCCCGCCGTTCACGCCCTCATGCCACAGCACGGCCAAACGTTCTTCCACGCCGCCGCAGCCGTTGGGGATCAGGCTGAAGTCCTTCTTGCCAGCCGCCTTTTGCTCGGCGCAGAAGGTGCAGTGGTCGGTGGCCGTGGTGTGCAGGCTGCCCGATTGCAGGCCACGCCACAACATGTCGGCATGGCCCTTGGGCCGGAATGGCGGGCTCATCACATGGCCGGCCGCGTAGTCGAAACTGGGGTGGCGGTAGACGCTGTCGTCCAACACCAGGTGGCCGGCCAGCACCTCGCCATACACCCGCTGGCCGCGGGCGCGGGCACTGGCAATCGCCGCAGCGCTTTCGGCGCAGGACACATGCACCACGTAGATCGGCACGTTCAGCACGTCGGCGATCGCGATGGCGCGCTGGGCGGCTTCAGCCTCCACTGCGGGCGGGCGGCTCAGCGGGTGGGCTTCGGGGCCGAAGATGCCCTTGGCCTTCATCTCGGCCTGCAGCAGGTAGACCAGTTCGCCGTTCTCGGCATGCACCGTGGGCATGGCGCCCAGTTCCAGTGCACGGCGGAAGCTGTTCACCAGCGTCTCGTCGTCGCACATGATGGCGTTCTTGTAGGCCATGAAGTGCTTGAAGCTGTTGACGCCTTCTTGCTGCACCAGCGTGCCCATGTCGCGGTGCACGCTGTCGCTCCACCAGGTCACGGCCACATGGAAGCTGTAGTCGCCGGCCGATTTTTCGGACCAGCCGCGCCACTTGCGGTAGGCGTCGATCAGCGGCTCCTGCGGGTCGGGGATGACGAAGTCGATGATGGTGGTGGTGCCGCCGGCCATGGCGGCAGCCGTGCCGCTGTAGAAGTCGTCGCGCGTGACAGTGCCCATGAAGGGCAGCTGCATGTGGGTGTGCGGGTCGATGCCACCGGGCATCACCAGCCGCCCGCCAGCATCGAGCACCTCGCAGCCTGCAGGGGTGGCCAGGCCGGTGCCCACGGCGGTGACCAGGCCGCCTTCACACAGCACGTCGGCGCGGAATTCACGGTCGGCATTGACGACGGTGCCGCCACGGATCAGCAGGGGTTTCATGCAGGGGCTCCAGCTTGGGCAAACAGGTGATGGTGTCGCGGCGCAGCGCGGCGGTCAAGCCGGCACCGTGGTGCGCATCGGGTTGTTCGGGTGGGTGGTCCAGTTGGCCGGGGCGGCGGTCACGGTCTCGCCGGTGCGGGCATCCACCTCGCCGGGCGCCAGGGTGCGCAGGGTGATGCATTCGGGCACGGGGCACACGGTGACGCACAGGTTGCAGCCCACGCATTCGTTGTCCAGCACCTCGAAGTGGCGCTTGCCGTCCTTGACCGACGTGATGGCCTGGTGCGAGGTGTCCTCACAGGCGATGTGGCAGCGCCCGCATTGGATGCAGCTGTCCTGGTTGATCTGCGCCTTGCTGATGGCGCGCAGGTTCAGGTGCTGCCATTCCGTCACCGTGGGCAGGGCGCGGCCACGGAACTGGTCGATGGAGGTGAAGCCCTTGTCATCCATCCAGTTTGACAGCCCGTCGGCCATGTCCTGCACGATCTTGAAGCCGTACACCATGGCGGCGGTGCACACCTGCACATTGCCCGCGCCCAGGGCGATGTAGTCCAGGGCGTCGCGCCAACTGCCCACGCCGCCGATGCCACTGATCGGCAGGCCGGCCGTCTCAGGCGCACGGCCGATCTGGGCCACCATGTTCAGCGCGATCGGCTTGACCGCCGGGCCGCAGTAGCCACCGTGGGACCCGTAGCCACCGGTCGATGGGCTCATCGTCAGCGTGTCGGGGTCGACACCCATGATCGAGGTGATGGTGTTGATCAGGCTCACCGCATCGGCGCCGCCCCGCTTGGCGGCGGCGGCGGGTTGGCGGATGTCGGTGATGTTGGGTGTCAGCTTCACGATCACCGGCAGCCGGCTGTACTGCTTGCACCAGGCGGTGACCATCTCGATGTACTCGGGCACCTGGCCCACCGCTGCGCCCATGCCGCGCTCGCTCATGCCGTGGGGGCAGCCGAAGTTCAGCTCCAGGCCGTCGCAGCCGGTGTCTTCGACCATCGGCAAGATGGCCTTCCAGGCGCTTTCGGTGCAGGGCACCATCAGGCTGACCACCATGGCCCGGTCGGGCCAGGCGCGCTTGACGGCGCGGATCTCGTCCAAGTTCAACTGCAGCGGCCGGTCGGTGATCAGCTCGATGTTGTTGAAGCCCAGCAGCTTGCGGTCGGGCGTGAGCAGGGCGCCGTAGCGCGGGCCGTTCACGTTGACGATGGGCGGGCCTTCCTCGCCCAGGGTCTTCCAGACCACGCCGCCCCAGCCAGCCTCGAAGGCGCGGTGCACGTTGTAGGCCTTGTCGGTCGGTGGCGCGCTGGCCAGCCAGAAGGGGTTGGGGCTGCTGATGCCGGCAAAGGTGGTGCGCAGATCGGCCATGGTGTGTGTGCTCCGCTCAAGCCATCAGTTGCGAGTGGATCGCCTGGGCGGCGCGCTTGCCGTCCTCGACCGCTTCCACTGTCAGGTCGCGCCCGCCCAGCCGGCAGTCGCCGCCGGCATATAGGCCCGGCACGCCGGTGCGGCCGTCGTCGTCGGCCACCACGCGGCCCGCACGCAGGCTGAGGCCGCAATCGTCGAGCAGGCTGCTGTCGAGCTTCTGGCCGATGGCCTTGAGCACCATGTCGGCGGCCAGGGTCTCGTGCAGGCCGGTGGGCTGCAGGTGGCCATGGACCGCGACCTGGCGTTCGAAGCGCACCGCAGCCACATGGCCGGCCGCTGCGCCGCTGCCGGGCAGCAGGGCCTCGGGCACCAGCCAGTGGTGGATGCTGATGCCGTGCGTCTGCGCCCATTCCTGCTCGGCCTGGCTGGCACCCATGGTGGCCGGGCCGCGGCGGTAGACCATGTGCACGGCTTCAGCGCCCAGCAGCTTGCTCTGCACCGCCGCATCCACGGCGGTCATGCCGCCGCCGATCACCACCACGCGGCGGCCGATGGGCAAGGTAGACGGGTCGGCCGCCTGGCGCAGGTCGGCGATGAAGTCGACCGCGTCGCGCACGCCGGCCAGGTCTTCGCCCGGCACACGCAGCGCCTGGGTGCCGGCCAGGCCCACGGCCAGGTAGACGGCGGCATGGCCGTCGCGCAGCGCCTGCAGCTGGGCGGCGGTCTGCAGTCTCCAGCCGGTCTTCAATGTGATGCCGCCGATGCCCAGCAGCCAGTCCAGCTCATGCTGGGCAAACTGGCCTGCCACCTTGTAGCTGGCCAGGCCGTATTCATTCAGGCCGCCGCCCTTGGCCTGGGCGTCGTGCAACACCACGCTGTGGCCCAGGCGGGCCAGAACCACCGCGCAGGCGATGCCGGCCGGCCCTGCGCCCACCACCGCCACCGTCTTGCCGGTGGATGCGGCGCGCGGGAACAGCGCGCTGATCGGTTTGTCCATCACCGCGTCGACCGCATAGCGCTGCAGCTTGCCGATTTCCACCGGCTTGCCGCTCTGGGTGGTGCGCACGCAGACTTGTTCACACAGCACCTCGGTGGGGCACACCCGGGCGCAGGTGCCGCCCAACGGGTTCGCGTCCAGGATGGCCTTGGCCGCACCGCGCAGGTTGTCGTCGGCGATGCGCTTGATGAAGCTGGGCACGTCGATGCCGGTGGGGCAGGCGATGGTGCAGGGCGCGTCGTAGCAGTACAGGCAGCGCTCGGCCTCCACCAGGGCCTGGGTGCGGGTCAGGCGCGGCGCCGCGTCGGCAAAGTGCTGGGCGTACTGCTCTGCAGCCAGCCGCGCCGGGCGGATGTCGGGCCCGGTGTCAGCGGCGCTGGTGGTGGGAGGGGACACACGCATCTCCTGCAATGCCAGGCAGACGGGTGGCCTGGAATCACCTCGAATCTGACCATTTGGTCAAGATTTGTTGGAATCTTACGCAACCCCCGTGCCAGGCGGCGAGCCCGGACAAACCCCTGCGCCAGGCGCTGCCGGGCCTGCGGCCGCACCCGGCCGGTGCATGGCCGCCCACCGGGCATGGGACGGTGCCTACATGGAACGGAACAGGCCGCATGCCGCGTCGGCTGAATCCGCGCGACGCGCTGGGGCAGGCCCCGACGGCCGGCCGCGGCAACTGCCCGCAGAATGTGGTGCTTTGGCTTTCCACCACCGCCATGCCACTCTCCGACATCGAGATCGCCCAACAGGCCCGGCTGCGCCGCATCACCGATCTGGCGCAAGACCGCCTGGGCATCGCCGATGCGCACCTGGTGCCTTACGGCCACCACAAGGCCAAGCTGAGCCTGGCCTACATCGACAGCCTGGCAAGCCGGCCCGATGGCAAGCTGGTGCTGGTCACCGCCATCAGCCCCACACCGGCCGGCGAGGGCAAGACCACCACCACTGTCGGCCTGGGCGACGCGCTCAACCACATCGGGCAGAAGGCCATCGTGGCACTGCGCGAGCCGTCGCTGGGCCCGGTGTTCGGCATGAAGGGTGGCGCAGCCGGTGGCGGCTATGCGCAGGTGGTGCCGATGGAAGACATCAACCTGCACTTCACCGGTGATTTCAACGCCATTGCGCTGGCCAACAACCTGCTGGCCGCGGCCATCGACAACCACATCCACCACGGCAATGCGCTCGACATCGACGTGCGCCGCATCAGCTGGCGCCGGGTGATGGACATGAACGACCGCGCCCTGCGCGACATCACCGTGGGCCTGGGCGGGCCGGGCAACGGGTTTCCGCGGCAAGACGGCTTCGACATCGTCGTGGCCAGCGAGGTGATGGCCATCCTGTGCCTGTCCGACAGCCTGGCCGATCTGAAGGCCCGCCTGGGCCGCATCGTCGTGGCTCACACCCGCGGGCGGCAGCCTGTTCATGCGCGCGACCTGAAGGTGCACGGCGCCATGACGGTGCTGCTGAAGGACGCGCTGGCGCCCAACCTGGTGCAGACGCTGGAGAACAACCCGGCCATCCTGCATGGCGGGCCGTTCGCCAACATCGCCCACGGCTGCAACTCGGTGCTGGCCACCCGCACCGCGCTGAAGCTGGCCGACTATGTCGTCACCGAAGCCGGCTTCGGCGCCGATCTGGGGGCCGAGAAGTTCATCGACATCAAGTGCCGCCAGTCGGGCCTGCGCCCGCATGCGGCGGTGATCGTGGCCACGGTGCGGGCACTGAAGTACCACGGCGGTGTTGACCGTGGCGACCTGGGCAGCGAAAACCTGGCCGCCCTGCACAAGGGCCTGGCCAACCTGCAGCGCCATGTGCACAACGTGCGTGAGGTCTACGGCCTGCCCTGCGTGGTGTCGGTCAACCACTTCAGCGCCGACACCGATGCCGAGCACGCCCTGCTGGCGCGCGAAGTGGCGGCCTGGGGCGTGCCGGTGGTGCTGGCCCGCCACTGGGCCGAGGGCGGCCGCGGCGCGGCCGACCTGGCCCATGCCGTGGTGCACCTGTGCGACCAGGCCGGCAGCCCGATGCGCTTTGTGTACCCTGACGCAGCCAGCCTGTGGGAGAAGGCCACCCAGGTGGCGCAGAAGGTCTACGGTGCGTCGGGCATCAGCGCCCCGGCGGCCGTGCGCGCGCAGATCCAGGCGCTGGAAGACGCCGGCCATGGCGCGCTGCCGGTGTGCATCGCCAAGACCCAGTACAGCTTTTCCACCGACGCGGCGCTGCGCGGCGCGCCCAGCGGCCATGTGCTGAACATCCGCGAGGTGCGCCTGGCCGCCGGCGCCGGCTTCGTCACCCTGGTGTGCGGCGACATCATGACCATGCCAGGCCTGCCGGTCAGCCCGTCGGCCGAGCGCATCGACTTGGACGACAACGGCCGGGTGGTCGGCCTGTTCTGACCAGGCCGCGATGCCGTGCGGGCGGCGTGGCTGCGCTGCCCGGGTGTCGACCAGCCACTGCTTCGCCGCATCGGCCGCATCGGCCGTGTCGGTCGGCCCCTGGCAGATGCCGGCGGCCGGGCTTGCGTCGGTTCAGTCGATCTCAATGCCTTTGGTGACGGTGCCCCACATGGCCCGCTCCTTCGTGGCCTGGGCCACCAGGTCGGCCGCCGGGCCCGGCCAGGGGGCATAGCCCAGCGCAGCCAGGCGCTGCTGGAAGTCGGCCGTGGCCAGCACCTTGCGGGTGGCCTCGGCCATGCGCTCGGTGGCAGCCGCTGGCAGCTTGGGCGGGCCGTACAGCGCCATCCAGCCCACCACTTCATAGCCGGGCATGCCGGCTTCGCGCATGGTGGGCACGTCGGGCAGCATCGGGTTGCGCGTGGCCGATGTGACGGCCAGCGCCCGCACCTGGCCGCCGCTGATGAACTTCTGCGCCCCGCCGATGATGTCGAACATCATCTGCAGCTGGCCGCCGATCACATCGTTCATCGCCGGGGCGTTGCCCTTGTAAGGCACATGGGTGAGCTGCACATTGGCCTGGTGGGCCAGCAGCTCGCCGCTCAAGTGGTTGGACGCGCCCACCCCGGCCGAGCCGTAGAACACCTTGCCGGGGTTGCTGCGGGCCTGGGCCAGCAGGTCTTGCACCGTCTTCAGCGGGCTGGCCTGCGGCACCACCAGCACATTGGCGTAGGTCAGCAGCGGCGCCACCGGCGTCAGGTCGCGCATGGCGTCGAACTTCAGCTTCTTCTGGATGTGCGGCACGATGGTGACGGTGGGGCTGGCGGCAAACCAGTAGGTGGCGCCGTCGGCTGCGGCGGTGCTGGTCAGCTCGCCAGCAAGCGCGCCGCTGGCGCCGGGCTTGTTCTCGACGATGACGTTGGCGCCCAGTTCCTTGGCCAGCGCCGGCGCGAAGATGCGGGCCATGGCATCCACCGGCCCGCCGGCGGCATAGCCCACCAGCAGGCGCACATTGGCCGCAGATGTCTGGGCCTGGGCCTGGGGCAACAGGGACAGGCCGGCCAGGGCGCAGGCGGCCAGTGCGGTGCGGCGGTGCAAGGTGGTGGACATGGTGGCAGTTTGCGCAAGGGTGGCGGGATGTGCAGCTTTACCCAGCAGCGCGGCGCCGGCAATTCGGATTCACCAAACCAGGGGTTTGCGCGGGGGGGCGTGGGCGCCTGCTTCGCCGCCGGGCGCGGGGCCCCTTCGGCAAAGCCGAATGGCGCTGCGGCACAGGCTTGGGCAGACTGCGGGCTTGACCCGTTCCGCGCTTGCGCCATCCCTCATGACCCATCCCCAGCAAGGCATCCAGGCCCGGCACCAGCAGGCGCTGGACCAGGGCCGCTTCCTCATCCAGCATTGCGCTGCCTGCGGCAGGCATGTGTACTTTCCACGCGCCGTCTGCCCGCACTGCGGCGCTGGCGAACCGGCCCTGGTGGCGCCTGCCGGCCTGGGCACGGTGGCCGCCGTCACCACCATCGGCCGCAAGCCCGACCAGGGCGGCAACTACCATGTCTGCCTGGTTGACTTGGACGAAGGCGTGCGCCTGCTCAGCCGGGTCGAGGGCCTGGCGCCCGACGCGGTGCAGATCGGTCTGCGGGTGCGTGCGCGGGTGCAACTGACCGAAGGCAAGGGCCTGGTGGTCTTCGACCCGGCGGTGGCACCATGATCAGCTACCCCCGCCCCATCACCCTGACACCGCAGATGAAGGCCCTGCGCGGCGCCACCGCCATCAGCGGCATCGGCCTGTTCGGCAACGGTGAAACTCCCGGCTACACCGAGATCGAGCTGCTGGCTGAGGCCGCCCACCGCGCCGTGGCCGAAGCAGGCCTGACGATGCAGGACATCGACGGCATCTGCACCGCCAGCGTGCTGAGCACGATGTGGCCGATGCCGGTGATCGAGTACCTGGGCATCAACCCGCGCTTCATCGACGGCACCATGCTGGGCGGCAGCAGCTTCATTGCCCACCTGATGCCGGCCATGCTGGCGCTGGCCGCCGGCCAGTGCGACAACGTGCTGGTGTGCTACGGCAGCACCCAGCGCAGCGGCACGATGAACCGTGCGGCCGTTGCCGCCGCCCGCCGGCAGATGGACCCGCAGCCCTACGAGATGCCCTACGACCCGGTGTTCCCGGTGTCGGCCTATGCATTGGCCACGTCGGCCCACATGGCGAAGTACGGCACCACCCGCCGCCAGCTGGCGCAGGTGGCGGTGTCGGCCCGGGCCTGGGCGCAGAAGAACCCCGACGCCTTCGAGCGCGGCCCGCTGACGGTGGACGACGTGCTGAAGGCCCGCATGGTGGCCAGCCCGCTGACGGTGCGTGACTGCTGCCTGGTGACCGACGGCGCCGGCGCCTTCGTGCTGCAGCGGGCCGATGCTGCCAAGGCCGGCCCGAAGAAGCCGGCCTATGTGCTGGGCGCGGCCACGGCCTGCTGGAACCGCCAGATCAGCAGCATGCCCGACCTGACCGTCACGTCCGCCAGCCAGAGCGGCGCCGCCGCCTTCGCCATGGCCGGGCTGGCACCCAAGGACGTGCAGGTGGCCGAGCTGTACGACGCCTTCACCATCAACACCTTGCTGTTCCTGGAAGACCTGGGCTTTGTCGCCAAGGGCGAAGCGGGCGCCTTCGTCGAGAGTGGCGCCATCGGCCCGGGCGGCAGCCTGCCGGTCAACACCAATGGCGGCGGCCTGAGCTGCACCCACCCCGGCATGTACGGCATCTTTGCCTTGATCGAGGCGGTGCAGCAGCTGCGCGGTGAAGGCGGCGAGCGGCAGGTGGCCGGCGTCAACGTGGCGCTGGCGCATGGCAACGGCGGCACGCTGTCGAGCCAGGCCACCGCCATCCTCGGCACGTCTGACACCCTGTGAAGCGCAGCACATGATCCGCGACGAAGAAACCATCCAGGCCCTGGTGGCCACGGTCGAGCGCTTTGTGGCCGAGCGGCTGCGCCCGCTGGAGCAGCAGGTGGCCGACACCGACCAGATCCCGCCCGACGTGGTGCAGGACATGCGCGCCATGGGCCTGTTCGGCCTGACCATCCCCGAGCAGCACGGCGGCCTGGCGCTGACGATGGAAGAGGAAGTGCGGGTCATGGTCGCCCTGGGCCACACCTCACCGGCCTTCCGGTCGGTGATAGGCACCACGGTGGGCATCGGCTCGCAGGGCATCGTGTTCGACGGCACGCCGGCGCAGCAGGCCCAGTGGCTGCCCAAGCTGGCCACCGGTGAGGTGATCGCGTCGTTTGCGCTGACCGAGCCGGGGTCGGGGTCGGACGCAGCCTCGCTGCGCACCATGGCCATCCGTGACGGGGATGTCTACATCGTCAATGGCAGCAAGCGCTACATCACCAATGCGCCGCAGGCCGGGCTGTTCACCCTGATGGCGCGCACCGACCCGGCCATGCCGGGGGCGGGCGGGGTGTCGGCCTTCATCGTCGACGCCAAGAGCCCCGGCATCAGCCTGGGGCGGCCCGACAAGAAGATGGGCCAGCGTGGCGCCCACACCTGCGATGTCATCTTCGACAACGTGCGCGTGCCGGCTGCCAACCTGATTGGTGGCAAGGAGGGCCAAGGTTTCAAGATGGCGATGCGGGTGCTGGACAAGGGCCGCATCCACATTGCGGCGGTGTGCGTGGGTGCGGCCAAGCGCATGCTGGCCGATGCACTGGCCTATGCGGCCGAGCGCGAGCAGTTCGGCCAGGCGATCGGTGAGTTCCAGCTGGTGCAGGCGATGCTGGCCGACAGCCAGACCGAGATCTACGCCGCCGAATGCATGGTGCTGGACGCTGCCCGCCGCCGCGACAACGGCCAGAGCGTGGCCACCGAGGCCGCCTGCTGCAAGCTGTTTGCCAGCGAGATGTGCGGCCGTGTGGCCGACCGCGCGGTGCAGATCTTCGGCGGTGCTGGCTACATGGCCGAATACGGCATCGAGCGCTTCTACCGCGATGTGCGGCTGTTTCGCCTGTATGAAGGCACGTCGCAGATCATGCAGTTGGTGATCGGGCGCAACATGTTGAAGTCCCAGCGCTGACGCCATCTGCTTTGGGCTCTTGTCGGTCGTAGCGGGCAGAGAACAGCCGACATTCACAGGTCTGTGCGTGGACGAGGGCGCCGGGTACCTGGCCGACTCCATGTCCCCCCGGGCCTAACGGCCCTCCTTCCTTTACTTGCGTCGGCCAGGCACCCGACGCCCTCGCCCTGGCGACAGCGGTGGTCCTCGAAGGACAAAGACCCGCGCGCCTCGGTGGTGCACGAGCGTCGGGTCGGGCGGGCCTGTTCTGCGTAAGTATGAGGAGGAGGAGGCGAAGCCGACGGGGGAGTGAGCCCGGACACAAACAGTCCTGTGGACTGTTTGTGCCTGGCGAACGCCAGCGGCCACTGGCCGCTGGCATGGAGCAGAACCGGCCCGCCCGGCCCGACGCGATCGCTCAGGCCGTCGAACGCCGGCTTTCAGCAACAACAGCAAAGGGCAGCAAAGAGCCCAAACCCGCATCTGTCCTCAATCGCCCGACACCTTCCCACGCAGCGCCTTCACCTGCCCGCGCTGCACCTTGCCTTCCACCCGCCGCCGCTGCGAGCCCCGGGTGGGCTTGGTCGCCCGTCGCGCCTTGGCGACATGGGCCGCGTCGGCAATCAGGGCGGCCAGACGTTCGAGCGCGTCGGCTTTGTTGCGTTCCAGGCTGCGGTGGTCCTGGGCCTTGATCACCACCACACCGTCGCCGCTGATGCGCTGGTCGCCCAATGTCAGCAAGCGTGCCTTCAGCGCATCAGGCAGGCTGCTGGCGTGGATGTCGTAGCGCAGGTGCACCGCATTGCTCACCTTGTTGATGTTCTGCCCGCCTGCGCCCTGGGCGCGTATCGGGTTGAACTGGCATTCGTCCTCGCGTGGGTGGCCTAGCGGGGCTGGCATCATCGATGCCCGGTCAACGGGTCGGGCAGACAGGAGCGGTGCATGTTCGGGGTGATGGACTACGGGGCCTTTGTGGTGGCAGTGATTGTGTTCCTCGCCATCCCGGGGCCGGGCAACCTGGCGCTGGTCACATCCACCGGCAAGGGTGGCATGGCGGGCGGGCTGGCCGCCACGCTGGGCGTGATCGTCGGCGACCAGGTGCTGATCTGGCTGGCCGTGGCCGGCATGGCGGCGCTGCTGTCCACATCGCCGGTGCTGTTTGCCGCCGTGCAGTGGCTGGGCGCGGCCTACCTGGCGTGGCTGGGCTGGAAGATGATCACCGCCAAGCCCGGTGATGCACCCGTGCTGCAGATCCGCGCCGGCCAGTACTTCCGCCAGGCGTTGATGATCACCCTGCTCAATCCCAAGGCCATCGTGTTCTACATGGCCTTCTTCCCGCTGTTCGTCGACCCGGCGCGGCACCAGGGCCTGCTGACCTTTGCCGTGATGGCGGCCACGGTGGCGGTGCTCACCTTCGCCTACGGCGCGCTGGCCGTCGGCCTGACCCTGCACTTTGCCGAACGCCTGCGCGCCAACCCGGCAGCCACCCGCTGGTTGAACCGGCTGGCCGGCACGCTGCTGGTTGGCTTCAGCATCAAACTGGCCCTGTCGCGCTAACCTGCAAAGAGGGCGGACCCGCTGGGCTCGCTGGGCCTTTCGTGTCAGCATGCATGCGGAGGTGCACCATGCAGAACCTGATCTACCATGATCATCATGGCGCTGGCCGGCGCAGCGGGTTGGTACGGCGGCAACTGGAAGGGGCGTGACGCGGTCGAGGCCGTGGCCAGGTACAAGGCCCTGGGTGAACAGGCCGAGGCCACGCTCAGGGCGGTGAAGGCCCAGCTTGGCACCGACCTGGCCGCCAAGGACGCCAGGTTCGACGCCGAGATCAGGAAGCTGGCCGAGACGCACAGCCAGCAGATCCAGACCTACGACGCCAGGATCGCCGGCAACGCCCGGGAGATGGTGCCGGTGCCGGTGCCGCTGGCGGTGCTGGCCGACTGGCAGGGCGCAGGCCAAGCGGTCAAGCCATGAAGCGCGCCCACGCCACCCTTCTGCCGGCCCTGCTGGCCCAGCTGATCGGCTGTGGCACCACGGTGAAGGTGCTGCCCGACAGCCTGGATTGCCCGGTGCTGCCTGAGCGCCTCAGCGCCGCCTGCGCAGCACCCCAGGCCCTGCCCGACGGCGCCAGCTTCGAGCAGCTGATCCGCGCCAGCATCCAGGACGGCCAGGCCCTGCAGGTGTGCGAGAAGCGCCGCGCAGATCTGGCGGAATCGGTGCGCATCTGCAACAAGGCAGTGGCCGACCACCTGGCCCGGCTGCGGGAACTGAACCAGGCAAACCAGGCGCCGCGCTAGGGCATGTTCCGACGCCCGGCGGCCTGCCGGGCTAGCATCAGGCCCTGCTCACTTCTGTGCCCGCCCATGGCCACCAGCCTTCTGGTTCTGCTCGATGACATCGCCAGCGTGCTGGACGATGTGGCCACCATGACCAAGGTGGCCGCCAAGAAAACCGCCGGCGTGCTGGGCGACGACCTGGCGCTCAATGCACAGCAGGTGGCCGGCGTCAGGGCCGACCGGGAACTGCCGGTGGTGTGGGCGGTGGCCAAGGGATCGTTGCGCAACAAGGTGATCCTGGTGCCCGCCGCGCTGTTGATCGCCGCGCTGGCGCCATGGCTGATCACCCCGCTGCTGATGCTGGGCGGCGCCTACCTGTGCTTTGAGGGCGTGGAAAAACTGGCACACAAGTATCTGCACGACCCGGCCGACGACGCGGCCGAACGGGCGGCGCTGAAGCTGGCGCTGATCGACCCCGAAGTGGACCTGGTGGCGCTTGAGAAAACCAAGATCCAGGGCGCGGTGCGCACCGACTTCATTCTGTCGGCTGAGATTGTGGTGATCTCGCTGGGCACGGTGGCCGACGCGCCGCTGGCGCAGAAGGCCGCTGTGCTGGTCGGCATCGCCCTGGCGATGACAGTGGGCGTCTACGGGCTGGTGGCCGGCATCGTCAAGCTCGACGACGCCGGCTTGTGGCTCAGCCGCCAGGCGGGTGCGGCCCGGCAGGCCCTGGGCCGCGGCCTGCTGGTGTTTGCGCCCTGGCTGATGAAGATGCTGAGCGTGGTCGGCACGCTGGCGATGTTTTTGGTGGGCGGCGGCATCCTCACCCATGGCGTGCCATGGTTGCACCACCAGATCGAGGCGATGGTGGCCGGTGTCGGTGCGGTTGCCGGCGCAATGCTGCCGCTGCTGGCCGATGCGCTGGTGGGCGTGGTCGCCGGTATCGTGGTGCTGGGTGGGGTGATGCTGGTGCAGCGGCTGCGCGGCGGCACGCCGGCACATTGACCCTGCCGGGCTGACATGCAGGGTCAGCGTGCGGAAGCCACCGCCCGCCCCAGCTCGATCACCGCCAGCGCGTAGTAACTGCTCCAGTTGTAGCGGGTCACGGCATAGAAGTTTTGCGTGCCGGCCACGTGGCTGGGTGCGGCGTCGCCGTTCTGCAGTTCCACCAGGGCCAGCGGGCCGGCATGGGCGGCGCCGGCGGCGTCGAGCACCGCGCCGCGCTCGGCCATCTGCGTGGCGCTGAAGCTGGGCAGGATGTCGGGTGCCAGCAGGGCGGCGCGGTCGGCGGTGTCCACCGGTGGCCTGACCGCATAGTGGGTGGGCATGCCGGGCTGCCAGCCATGTTCCACCAGATAGTGGGCCACGCTGCCGATCACGTCGGCGGGGTTGTTGGCCATGTCGATGTGGCCGTCACCGTCGAAGTCGACTGCAAACCGGTTGATGCTGCCGGGCATGAACTGCCCCAGGCCGATGGCGCCGGCGAACGAGCCCTTGATCGCCGTGGGCGCCACTTGCTCGGTCTGCGCCAGCCGCAGGAAGTGGCCCAGTTCGTCACGGAAGAAGTCGCTGCGGTCCTTGCGGCCCTTGGGGAAGTCCAGGCTCAGCGTGGCCAGCGCGTCCAGCACGCGGAAGTTGCCAGTCACCCGGCCGTAGAAGGTTTCCACGCCGATGATGCCCACCACCAGGCTGGCGGGCACGCCGTAGCGGGCTTCGGCGGCGTCCAGCCAGCGTTGGTTGGCGGCCCAGAACGCGGCGCCGGCACGCACCCGTTCGGGCTCGATGAAGCGGGCGCGGTAGGCGGTCCAGTTCTTGGCTGTGCCGGCAGGCGGCGGCATGATCAGGCGCGCCACCACCGGCAGGTAGCGCGCCTTGGCCAGCTGGGCGCGGGCCCAGGCCGGGTCCAGCGCATGGCGGTCGGCCAGTTCATCGGCCAGGGCCATGGCGTCGCTGCGGCCGCCGTAGGTCACCATGTCGAGTGCGCTGTCGTGCTGCACCCGGTTGCTGATCTTCGGACTGGACACCTTGCCGGCCGGCGGCTTGCTGGCGGGCTTGACCTGTTTGGCCGGCCTGGCCGGCTCGGCCCGCACCGTGGGTGAACTGACCGCCTGGGCCGCTGCCGGTGTGCCCAGCCAGCAGCCCAGGCCCAACACCAGGCCAGCCGACAGGGTTGTGGCGCAACGCCTGGCAGCGGGGATGGTGGTGGCTGGTGGCGGCATGCGGAGATTATCCCGGTGCCGCCCTGCGCAGCCGGTCGGCTTCGGCCGTGAGCCGGGCCCACCACTGCCGGTCGGGCAGCTTGGCCTGGGCGCCGGGCGCGTAGCGCCAGCGGTCCAGTGCTTCCAGCGATGCGGCCAGGGCCTCACCGGCGGCACCGTGGCGGCCGCGCACCATGGCCGCCAGGGTGCGCGGCGGATGGTGCGGCAGGGCATCGACACCGATGCCGCGCAGCCGTGCGGCCAGCAGGCCCTGCAGCCGCTGCCAGGGGTCTTGGCGGCGCCGGTCGCGCCAGGCCCACAGCGCGCCGCCGGCCGCAGCCAGCGACAGCACGACCACCAGCACCCGGGCCGCATCGGTCCAGTCGGGCTGGCGCACGCCCAGCTTGCTGAGCAGGTCGAACTGGCGGGTGCGCGAATAGCCCATCACCCACTGGTTCCAGCGGCTGTCGAGCAGCTCCCAGGCGCGGCGGATCTGCGTTGCCAGCGCCGGGCTCATGCTCTGCAGCGCGCCGGCCACCAGGCCGGGTTGCGGCGGCAGCGGCCGGCTGGCGCGCACACGTTCAGGTGCCACGGCGGCGGTGGGGTCGGCGCGTTGCCAGCCGGCGCCTTCGACCCAGTATTCAGCCCAGGCGTGGGCGTGGCTCTGGCGCACCACGCGGAAGCCATCGGCATCGGGCGGCTCGGCGCCTTGAAAGCCGGTGACCACCCGCGCCGGCACGCCCAGCGCCCGCAGCACCACCACAAAGGCGGTGGCAAAGTGTTCGCAGAAGCCCTCGCGCCGGTCGAGCCAGAACTCATCGACTGCATCGCGGCCATAAAAGCCGGGCTGCAGGGTGTAGACATAGCTGGCCTGGCGGATGTGGGCCATCAGCGCCGCGGTCAGGGTGCGGGCATCCACATCGCCCAGCTGGGCGCGCAGTTGCCTGGCCCAGGCCAGGGTGCGCGGGTTGAAGCCGTCGGGCAGGTCGCGCAGCGCGGCCAGCTCCTGCGGCTCAGCCTGTTGGCCATGGCTGAAGGCGGGCCAGGCCCGGGCCTGCAGGCGCAGGCGTTCGCCCACCAGGCGGTCGGTGTGCCATTGCAGGTCGCTGCCCAGCCACAGTGTCCAGTCGGGCAGCTGCGCGGCGGTGGCCGCGTCGGGCGGCGTGGCCTCCAGCAGGGGCAATAGCGGCAGGCGGATGGGTTCGAGCATCAGCTCATAGGCCACCGGGGCGCCGGCCAGGCGCAGGTCCAGCGGCCGCAGGGCATTGCGCCGGCCGGCGAAGGGTGACGGCTGCCACTCGGTGCCGTCAAAGCGCGACAGCACCGGGCCGCGGAAGTACAGCGCCTCGTTCGGCGGCGGCACACCGGTGAAGCGGATGCGGAACGCGATCGTCTCGTCGTTGGCCAGGTCGGCCATGCCGCCCATGCGCAGCGTGCCTGACAGCCCCGTGCGCCCGCCAGCATCCTGCGGCAGGCCCCACAGCGGGCCGAAGCGCGGGAACAGCACGAACAGCACAGCCATCAGCGGCAGCCCCAGCAGGGCCGACCGCGCGGCCAGCGCCGCAGCGCGCCACAGCGGCGGCTTGCCCACCGGCATGTTGGCCAGCACCAGGGCGGTGAGCAGGCCCCAGGTGGCCAGCGCCATGTGCAGCGCGATCAGCAGCGATTGCGAATACAGGCAGTGCGTCAGCACCAGGAAGAAACCGAGGAAGAAGATCACCATCGCATCGCGGCGGGCGCGCAGCTCCAGCGTCTTCAGCGCCATCAGCACCACCAGCAAGGTGACGCCGGCGGCCTTGCCCAGCAGGGTGCGCTCGGTCCAGAAGGTCAGCGCCACGGCCAGCACCAGCACCAGGCCCACCTTCCAGCGCCCCGGCAGCGGACCGTTGCCCAGCGCCAGCTGGGCGCGCCACAGCAGCACCACGGCGGTGAGCACGCCGCACCAGGGCGCCAGGTGCAGCAGATGGGGCAGCACCGTCCAGCCGATCACCAGAAGCTGGAACAGGGTGTCGCGGGTGTCGCGCGGCCACTGGCGCCAGGCCCCGAGGCCGAACCATGTGAACCCCGCGGAACCGGCGCTGCCGGACCGCTGGGGTTGCCCCTCGGGGGGCGGGTGCCGCAGGCGCTTCGGGGGGGTGATCATGTCTGCCAGAGCGCCAGGGCTTCGAGCGCGCTGCGGCGCTGGCCCTCGCCGCTTGCTTGCGGCAGCTCCTGCCCCGGCAGGCGCAGGCCGAAGCCCTGGCCGCTGTGCTCGGCCACCAGCACCCAGGCGGCCAGGCGCGACAGCCGTGCTTCGGGGTCGGGCGCGCCGGTTGCCGCGTAGTCCAGCACCAGGGCCTGGGCGGCGTTGGCGCTGGTGTCGCGGCTGACCAGTTCGCCGGTGCGGGCCACCTTCTTCCACACCACCTGGCGCAGCGGGTCGCCACGCCGGTAGGCGCGCACGCCTTCGAACTCTCCGCCGGTACCGCTGCGGGCCTGCAGTTCCTGCCCGCCGCTGGGCTGGCCGGGCGGCAGCGGCTGGGCCGGGTGCTCCGGTGCCGGGTAGACCAGGGCACGGGCGGCCGGGCGCCACACCGTCCAGGCCCGAAACAGGCCCAGCGGGAAGTGGGTCTCCACCAGCAGCGTGGGCAGCATGTGCAGGCCGCGCTGCGGCGGGGTGTAGCGCAGCTTCATCTGCGCGCTGCCCTGGGCCGGCACGTCGCAGAAAGCGATGCCGGCGCCACGTGCGTCGTACAGCGCCAGGCCCACGCCGTGGCGTTCACCGCCGGGGTTGTCGATCACCACGTCCAGCGTGGCCGGCTCGCCGGCGAACACCGGCGCGGGCGGGCGCACATGCAGTTGCAGGCGGCGCAGGTTGCCATGGGTCTGGTGCATGGCCGCCAGCGCGGCGCCGCCCAGCAGGAAGGTCAGCGCATAGCCCAGGTTGAGCTGGTAGTTGACCGACGCCAGCAGCATCACCAGCAGGGTGGCGCAGAAGCCCCAGCCGGCCTTGGTGGGCAGGATGTAGAGGTTGCGCTGGGTCAACACCCAGCTGTCGCTGCGCGGCAGCCGGTTCTCGAACCAGCGCCGGAGTCGACCACGAATCACGGGCGCTGACCAAGCGGGCGCCGCGGAACCGGCTTTGCCGGGCCGCTGGGGCCGCCCCCCTGGGGGGCTGAGGCTGGACACAAACGGCATGCCGTTTGTGCCTGCCGAAGGGCTGGGCCTCCGGCCCAGCGCGGCCTGCAAGGAGCGCCGCAGGCGCTACGGGGGGGAGTCATGGAATGCCCACGGCTTCGACCATGGCGCGCACCTGTTCGACCCTACCACGTCCGGCGCTGCCCACCGGCACCAGCCGGTGCGCGGCGGTCTGCGGCAGGATGGCCTGGATGTCGTCGGGCGCCACATAGTCGCGCTGGGCCAGCAGGGCGCGCGCACGGGCAGCGCGCAGGATGGAGATGCCCGCGCGCGGGCTCAGGCCGTCGGCAAACCACTGGCCCGACCGGGTGGCGGCGATCAGCGCCTGCAGGTAGTCCAGCAGGGCCTCGCTGGCATGCACTTGCTGCACGGCGGCCTGGGCCAGCACCAGCTCGGCCGGGCTCATCACCGCGCCCAGGCTGGCCACCAGTTGGCGGCGGTCGACGCCGGACAGCAGCGCACGCTCACTGGCCCGGTCAGGGTAGCCCAGGCTGATGCACATCAGGAAGCGGTCGAGCTGGCTTTCGGGCAGCGGGTAGGTGCCGAGCTGGTCGCTGGGGTTCTGGGTGGCGATCACGAAGAACGGCCGGGGCAGCGGCCTTGTTTCGTTCTCCACCGTCACCTGCTGCTCTTCCATCGCTTCGAGCAGGGCGCTCTGGGTCTTGGGGCCGGCGCGGTTGATCTCGTCGGCCAGCAGCACCTGGGTGAACACCGGGCCGGGGTGAAAGTTGAAGGCCTCCTTGCTGCGCTCGAACACGCTCACGCCGATCAGGTCGGACGGCATCAGGTCGGCGGTGAATTGCACGCGGGAGAACTTCAGCCCGAGCGAGACCGCCAGCGCATGCGCCAGCGTGGTCTTGCCCACGCCGGGCAGGTCTTCGATCAGCAGGTGGCCGCCGGCCAGCAGGCAGGCAATGCAGTCGGTGATCTGCGGCTGTTTGCCCACAATGATCGTGCTAATCTGGCTTGTGAGCAGTGCCAGGCGCTGCGCAAGGTTGGAATCAGCCATCGGCGGCACCATACCGGAAAACGATTCGAGACGACGATGTCCACTGCCTTCTACAGCCACGCCGAGTGCCGTTTACACGACATGGGAGACGGCCACCCAGAATGCCCGCAGCGCCTGGACGCGATCACCGACCAACTGCTGGCCTCGGGCCTGGGTGTTGCGCTGGACCAGCGCGATGCACCGCTGGCCACGCTGGCGCAACTGGAGCGCGCCCACACGGCCAACTACGTCACCCAGCTGCGCGAATTCATGGAGCAGGTGCAGGCCAGCGGCGAGCCGCGCCACCTCGACCCCGACACCGTGGTGGGCCCCGGCACCTGGCGTGCCGCGCTGCGGTCGGCCGGCGCGGCGGTGGCGGCCACCGAGGCAGTGGTGCGCGGCGATGTCGAAAACGCCTTCTGCTGCGTGCGCCCACCCGGCCACCACGCCACGCGCAGCGAGACCATGGGGTTCTGCTTCTTCAACAACGTGGCGATTGCCGCGCGCCATGCGCTGGACGTGCTGGGCCCCGAGTTCGGCATCACGCGGGTGGCGATCATCGACTTCGACGTGCACCACGGCAACGGCACCGAGGACATCATCGCCGGCGACGACCGGGTGCTGATGGCCAGCTTCTTCCAGCATCCGCTCTACCCCGGCAGCGGTGCCGTGCCCCTGGGCACCAACATGGTCAATGTGCCGGTGCCGCCCTACACCCGGGGCATGGCGGTGCGCGAGCTGATCGACGTGATGTGGATGCCGCGGCTGGAAGCGTTTGCGCCGCAGATGCTGTTCATCAGCGCCGGCTTCGACGCCCACCGCGAAGACGAGCTGGGCCAGCTGGGCCTGGTCGAGACCGACTATGAATGGATCACCCGCCGGCTGAAGGACGTGGCCGACCGCCATTGCAAGGGCCGCATCGTGTCGTGCCTGGAGGGTGGCTATGCGCTGAGCGCGCTGGGCCGCAGCGTGGTGGCGCACCTGCGCGTGCTGGCCGATGTCTAGTCCCATCGACACCTTCCCCGAACTGCTCACTGCGCTGACCCGACCCACTGCACTGCTGGAGCTGGGGTTGCTCCTGGCGTGCCTGGGCCTGGCCTGGGCCGTCTGCGCGATGCTGCGGCCCAAGGATGCACTGCCCGACCCCGACGGCGTCGCCCCGGCCCGGCACAGCCAGGGCGGCATCTGGTTCGGCCAGCGCGGCTTTGATGGGGCGCTGTTTCCGATCCTGGCGCTGGCGCTGGCACTGCTGGCACGGGTGCTGATGCGCGACCACATCCCGGTGGCGGTGTTCAGGCTGGCGGTGCCGGTGCTGCTGAGCCTGGCGCTGATCCGGGTGTCGGTGCGGGTGCTGCATGCAGCCTTTCCGACATCCGCCCTGGTGCGGGCGCTGGAGCGCACGCTGAGCTGGGGCGTGTGGATCGCCACCGTGCTGTGGACCACCGGCCTGCTGCCGGTGCTGCTGGCCGAGATGCACGCCATCAGCTGGAAGATCGGCGGCGCGCCGGTGTCGCTGCGCAGCCTGGTCGAAGGCGCGCTCAGCGCGGGGGCCGTGTTGCTGGTGATGCTGTGGCTGTCGTCCATCATCGAGCAGCGGCTGTTGCGCGCCGACAGCATGCACCTCAGCGTGCGCAAGATGGCGGCCAATGCCACCCGCGCGCTGCTGCTGCTGGTGGGGCTGCTGGTGGCACTGTCGGCCGCCGGCATCCCGCTGGGCGCGCTGGGCGTGATGGGCGGCGCGGTGGGCGTGGGCATCGGCCTGGGCCTGCAGCGGCTGGCGGCCAACTATGTGTCGGGCTTCGTGATCCTGGCCGAGCGCAGCCTGCGCATCGGCGACACGGTGCGGGTGGACGGCTTCGAAGGCCGCATCAGCGACATCACCACCCGCTACACCCTGATTCGCGCGCTCAATGGCCGCGAGTCCATCGTGCCCAACGAGATGCTGATCACCCAGCGGGTGGAGAACTTCTCCTATGCCGACCCGAACGCGTCCATCACCACCGTGGTGCAGGTGGCCTATGGCACCGACCTGGCCGCCCTGACGCCCAAGTTGCAGGCGGCCGTGGCTGCGGTGCCGCGGGTGCTGCCCACCCCCGTGCCGGCGGTGCAGTTGTCCAGCTTTGCTGCCGACGGTCTGGAACTGACCCTGGTTTTCTGGATTGCCGATCTGGAGAACGGCCAGGGCAATGTGCGCAGCGATGTCAACCTGGCGGTGCTGCGGCTGCTGACTGCCGAGGGCGTGGAGATCCCGTTCCCGCAGCGGGTGGTGGTGCACCGCACGGGCGGCGCGGCGGGTTGAGGCCGTGGCGCCGGTGCCGGCGCAGGCGTGACCAATCGCACGCCCGGCGGCACTTGGCGCCGCACCAGCAGCTGGTTTGACATGGCGCCACTGCCGCCGCGCTACAGCCTGGCCAGGGTGTTGCCGATAGTGGCTGAACAGGGCGCGGTTTGCGTGCTCTGCATGCCCATCCAAGGAGAGCCTCCATGACACTGCTACCCAAGTTGCTGGCCGTGCTGGCCGTGTTTGCCGCCGCCACTGCCCATGCCAGCGACCCCAAGGCGACCATCGCCGACCTCGATGCCCGCCTGGCCAAGATCGGCCCGGTGAAGATCGAAGGCACCGACACGGCCGGCGACAAGACGGTGCCTGCCATCTTCTTCGGCGACCGCAAGATCAACAACAACTACGACGTCGTCGATGCCATCCGCAAGGCCCACCAGGCCACGGCCACGGTGTTCGTGAGGGCTGGCGATGAATTCGTGCGCGTCAGCACCAATGTGTTGACGCCCGAGGGCAAGCGCGGCGTGGGCACCCAGCTGGCGCGCAATGCGGCCTATGCCGCCGTGTCGGCCGGCAACCAGTATTGCGGCCCGATCGACGTGCTGGGCACGGCCTTCGACGCCTGCTACAACCCGATCAAGGATGCCAAGGGCACCATCGTCGGCGTCAGCTACATCGGCCACAAGAAGTGAGGTTGCTGCGCATGCCAGGCCTGGGGCCGCATGCGTTTGCACCTTGTTGTCTGCCCCTGGCCGGCCATGGGCTGGGGCTGTCTGCTTCCTGATGCTGGAAACCCCCAATGAACATCACCACGCGCGGGCGCGCCGTGCTGAACGCACTCGGCGTGCGCCAGCAACTGTTCGGCGCCTTCTTTCTGTTGCTTCTGCTGACCGGCCTGCTGGGCGGCACAGCGCTGCTGGGCCTGCAGCGCGTCAATGCCGAAGCCCATGACCTGGCCACCAAGTGGCTGATCGGTCTGGGCAGCCTGGCCGAGGTGCGCAGCGGCTTGATCACGTCACGTGAGTTCGAGATCAAGCTCAGCAAGACAGCAGACAAGAGCTACCAGAGCGAGTACCGCGACAAGATGGCCGAGGCATCCAAGTCGGTGGCGGCCGCGCTGGATGTCTACACCAAGACCCTTGCCAGCGCCGAAGAGCGTGCGGCGATGGACAAGGCCCGCCAAGACTGGGACAAATACCGCGCCTCGCAGGAGCGTGTGGTCCAACTGGGCCAGAGCAAGCCGCAGGATGCTGCCGACCTGGCCGATGGCGCGTCGAGCATGCTGTTTGACGAACTGGTGGTCGAGATCGATGCGTTGATCAAGGCGACCTACAAGGGCGGGCAGGACGCTGACAGCCAGGCCAGCGGCACCTACGAGCAGGCCCGCATGATCACGGCGGTGCTGCTGAGCCTGGCGGTGGTGGTGGGTGTGCTGCTGGCACTGGGCATCTCCCGGCGGCTGTTCGGCCAATTGGGCGGCGAGCCGGCGCTGGCCACCCGGGTGGCGCGCGCTGTCGCCGACGGTGACCTGAGCACGCCGATCCCGGTGCGTGCCGGCGACACCAGCAGCCTGCTGGCCAACCTGCAGGCCATGCAGCAGGCGCTGACTGCCACCGTGGCGCATGTGCGCCAGGGGTCCGAACGGGTGTCCCTCGCCAGCAGCGAGATCGCCCAGGGCAACCAGGACCTGTCGGGCCGCACCGAGCAGCAGGCCAGCGCGCTGCAGCAGACCGCAGCCACGATGGAGCAGCTGGGCGCCACGGTGCACACCAATGCCGGCAACGCCCGCCTGGCCAGCGAGCTGGCCACCGGCGCGTCCAGCGTGGCCCAGCGTGGTGGCGTGGTGGTGGGCGAGGTGGTCGAGACCATGCGCGGCATCAACGAGAGCAGCCGGCGCATTGCCGACATCATCGGCACCATCGACGGCATCGCCTTCCAGACCAACATCCTGGCGTTGAATGCTGCGGTGGAGGCTGCGCGTGCCGGCGAGCAGGGCCGCGGCTTTGCGGTGGTGGCCGGCGAGGTGCGCAGCCTGGCCCAGCGCAGTGCCGATGCGGCGCGCGAGATCAAGGGCCTGATCACCGCCAGTGTCGAACGGGTGGAGCATGGCAGCGCCCTGGTCGGCCGGGCCGGCACCACGATGGGCGAGATCGTCAGCGCCATCCAGCGCGTCAGCGAGATCGTCAACGCGATCAGCACCGCCAGCAGCGAGCAGAGCAACGGCGTGACCCAGGTCGGCCTGGCCGTGACCGACCTGGACCGCAGCACCCAGCAGAACGCCGCGCTGGTGGAACAGAGCGCTGCCGCCGCCGAGAGCCTGCGCACCCAGGCGCGCCTGCTGGTCGATGCGGTGGCGGTGTTCAAGCTGACGGGCGGGGCCGGCCACGTCCCTGCGGCCGTGCCGGTCTACGCCCCCGCAGCCCGGCCGCCGGTGGCCAAGCCGCAGGCCGGGCGTGGCGCCACTCCGCGTGTTGCTGCAACTACAACTGCAGCTGCAACTGCAACTGCAACTGCAACTGCAGCAGCGGCGCGCTTGCCCGCACCTGCCGTGGCCAGGCGTGCACCTGCCGCGCCATCACGCACAACATCACCCGCGCCGGCTCCGGCCCCCGCCACTGCTGCTGCCACGCACAACGACGCCGAGTGGGAAACCTTCTGACCGCCGCGCGGTCGGCTGCAACCGGCCGCGCGTTGTGTCAGCCCGCCACCACCGGGATGCCGGCGATGCGGGCCTTCCACTCCTTCGGCCCGGTGTCGTGCACGCTGGTGCCCTGGCTGTCCACGGCCACGGTCACCGGCATGTCCTTGACGTCGAACTCATAGATGGCTTCCATGCCCAGGTCGGCAAAGCCCACCACCTTGGCGGCCTTGATCGCCTTGGCCACCAGGTAGGCGGCGCCACCCACGGCCATCAGATAGGCGCTCTTGTGCTTCTGGATGGCGGCAATCGCCACCGGCCCGCGCTCGCTCTTGCCGATCATCGAGATCAGGCCGGTCTGGGCCAGCATCATCTCGGTGAACTTGTCCATGCGGGTGGCGGTGGTGGGGCCGGCCGGGCCCACCACCTCGTCACGCACCGGGTCGACCGGGCCGACGTAGTAGATGACACGGTTGGTGAAGTCCACCGGCAGCTTTTCGCCCCGGGCCAGCATGTCCTGGATGCGCTTGTGCGCAGCGTCGCGCCCGGTCAGCATGCTGCCGTTCAGCAGCAGCGTGTCGCCCGGCTTCCAGCTGGCCACCTCGGCCGGTGTCAGGGTGTTCAGGTCGACCCGGCGGCTCTTGTTGTAGTCGGGCGCCCAGGTCACGTCGGGCCACAGGTCCAGGCTGGGCGGGTCCAGGTAGACCGGGCCGCTGCCGTCCAGCACGAAGTGCGCATGCCGGGTGGCAGCGCAGTTGGGGATCATCGCCACCGGCAGGCTGGCGGCGTGGGTGGGGTAGGTCTTGATCTTGACGTCCAGCACCGTGGTCAGCCCGCCCAGGCCCTGGGCGCCGATGCCCAGCGCATTGACCTTCTCATACAGCTCGATGCGCAGTTCTTCCAGCTTGCTGTTCGGGCCGCGGGCCAGCAGTTCGTACATGTCGATGTCGTCCATCAGCGCCTGCTTGGCCAGCAGCACCGCCTTTTCGGCCGTGCCGCCCACGCCGATGCCCAGCATGCCCGGCGGGCACCAGCCAGCGCCCATGGTGGGCACGGTCTTGAGCACCCAGTCGACGATGCTGTCACTGGGGTTGAGCATCTGCAGCTTGCTCTTGTTCTCGCTGCCGCCGCCCTTGGCCGCCACCGTCACGTCCACCGTGTTGCCGGGCACCAGGGTCATGTGGATGACGGCCGGGGTGTTGTCCCTGGTGTTCTTGCGGGCGAAGATCGGGTCGTCCAGCACACTGGCGCGCAGCAGGTTGTCGGGGTTGAGGTAGCCCTGGCGCACGCCCTGGTTCACCGCATCCTCGATGCTGCCGGTGAAGCCTTCCCAGCGCACGTCCATGCCGATCTGCAGGAAGACATTGATGATGCCGGTGTCCTGGCAGATCGGCCGGTGGCCCATGGCGCACATCTTCGAATTCGTCAGGATCTGGGCGATCGCGTCCTTGGCGGCCGGGCTCTGCTCGCGCTCATAGGCCCGCGCCAGGTGGGCGATGAAGTCGGCCGGGTGGTAGTAGCTGATGTACTGCAGCGCGGCGGCCACGCTCTCGACCAGGTCGGCCTGGCGGATGGTGGTGGTGCCGGTATGGGTGGTGCCGGTGTCAGGGGTGATGTGGGAGCTCATGGCGGTTGCGCCAGCGAGGCGCCGTGGTCATCGAAGGGAACTTTGCAGTGTAGATCGCACATCCGCGGCGCTGGCTGCCAGCACGCGCCGCCTGCGGTCCCGTGCTTCGACAAGGCGGCCCGGCGCGGGCTGGTGCGGGCTCAGCAACTTGAACAAGCTGCCTGCATGAGCCTGCTCGCCCGCGTCGTCCTGCTTCGCCTGATCGCCGGCACCCTGTTGTGCTGGGTTGTCGGCCGCATCGACACGCCCGGGCGCCGCCAGGCCACCGCCTGGGTGGCGGCTGCGGCCACAAGTGCCGCACTGGCCCTGCTGCTGAGCCAGGTGAGCGCGGTGTTTGCCGGCCCACCGCCGGTCGATGCGCCGGCACCGCGCCAGCCCTGACCGCCATTCGGCAGCACCGCCCCCGTGCGCCTGGTCTGCTGGTGGAAGCGCTGATGCACTTGGTCTGGCGCGCGCAGGCACGGTTCAGCTGCCGGCGGCGCAGGTGCGCCGTGGCCGGCTGGGCATCAGTGCGGCGCGGCCGGCGCCGGGTGCATGATCCTGTCGGCCATGGCGATGGCCAGGGCCGAGAACAGGAAGGTGACGTGGATCACCGTCTGCCACAGCAGCACCTTGTCGGTGTAGTTGGCCGCATTGATGAAGGTCTTGAGCAGGTGGATGGAGCTGATGCCGATGATGGCGGTGGCCAGCTTCACCTTCAACACCGACGCGTTCACATGGTCCAGCCATTCGGGCTGGTCGGGGTGGTCGTCCAGGCGCAGGCGGGACACGAAGGTCTCGTAGCCGCCGATGATCACCATGATCAGCAGGTTGCTGATCATCACCACATCGATCAGCGCCAGCACCACCAGCATGATGATGGTCTCGTTCAGCGCCTTGATCGGCTGGTAGCCGGTGATCTGGCCGTCGGGCCCGAAGATCGGTGCGGCCTGGTAGCCGGTGCTGGTGACCAGGGTGGCCAGCGCGGCCTGGTTGCCAAACGCCGCCTCGATCAGGTGCACCAGCTCCAGCCAGAACTGGTAGACATAGACACCCTGCGCCAGGATCAGGCCGATGTAGAGTGGCAACTGCAGCCAGCGGCTGGCAAAAATCATGCGGGGAAGCAGCTGCATGGCAGGGCGAGATTGTTGAGGAGGCTGTGCCATGCTGACGCGGTCGGTTCGGGGATTCGCCATGATTCTAGGCGGCGGGCTGTGACAAGCTGGCCTGTGTCAGCCATGCGCCGCAGCATGCGGCGGCCTGGCGCGCCAGGTGTCGGAGTCAGGCATTCGTCAGCCCTCCTGCCTACTGTGCTGCCTGAAGCCACTGCTTGAAGCCGCTGCTTGAAGCCTCTGCCAACCGGCCAGTTGCCCACCCATTGCCACACACCAGGAGACATGCATGAATGCTGACGGACCCACCGAGTTGAAGACCTACCTCCCATCAGCCGCCTCGGTGGCCGGTGCGCAGGTGCAGGGCATGGCCGCCTATGAGGCGCTGTGCCAGGAGGCCGAATCCGACTATGCCGGCTTCTGGGCCCGCCATGCGCGTGAACTGCTGAGCTGGAAGACACCCTTCACCCAGGTGCTGGATGACAGCAACGCGCCGTTCTTCAAGTGGTTTGCCGATGGCACGCTGAACGCCAGCTACAACTGCCTGGACCGCAATGTCGAGCGTGGCCTGGGCGACAAGACGGCCCTCATCTTCGAGGCCGACGGCGGCGAAGTCACCCGCACCAGCTACAGCCAGTTGCTGGCCAAGACCTGCCAGATCGCCAACGCGCTGAAGAGCCTGGGCGTGGCCAAGGGCGACCGGGTCATCATCTACATCAGCATGTCGGTCGATGGCGTGGCCGCGATGCAGGCCTGCGCCCGCATCGGCGCCACCCATTCGGTGGTGTTCGGCGGCTTCAGTGCCCAGAGCTTGCGCGACCGCATCGAGGACACCGGCGCCGTGGCGGTGATCACCGCCGACCACCAGGTGCGCGGCGGCAAGCAGCTGCCGCTCAAGAGCATCGTCGACGACGCGCTGGCCATGCCGGGCTGCGGCTCGGTGAAGAACGTGCTGGTGGTCAAGCGCAGCGGCTCGGCCGTCAACATGGTGGCCGGGCGCGACCAGTGGATGGCCGACTTGGCCGACAGCCAGCCCACCACCTGCGAGCCCGAGTGGGTGGGGGCCGAGCACCCGCTGTTCCTGCTCTACACCAGCGGCTCGACCGGCAAGCCCAAGGGCGTGCAGCACAGCACCGGCGGCTATCTGCTGCATGCGGCATTGACCACCAAGCTCACCTTCGACCTGAAGGCCGATGATGTGTTCTGGTGCACCGCCGACATCGGCTGGGTGACCGGCCACACCTACATCACCTATGGGCCCCTGGCCCTGGGCGGCACCGAGATCGTGTTCGAGGGCGTGCCCACCTACCCCGATGCCGGCCGCTTCTGGAAGATGATCCAGGACCACAAGGTCAGCATCTTCTACACCGCGCCCACCGCCATCCGCAGCCTGATCAAGGCGGCCGAGGCCAATGACGCCGTGCACCCGAAGAGCTACAACCTGAGCAGCCTGCGCCTGCTGGGCAGCGTGGGCGAGCCGATTAACCCGGCCGCCTGGGAGTGGTACCACAAGCATGTGGGCGGCGGCCGTTGCCCGGTTGTCGACACCTTCTGGCAGACGGAGACCGGTGGCCACATGATCACCCCGCTGCCGGGCGCCACGCCGCTGGTGCCGGGCAGCTGCACGCTGCCCTTCCCCGGCATCATGGCCGCCGTCGTCGACGAGACCGGCAAGGACGTGCCCAACGGCCAGGGCGGCATCCTGGTCGTC
>JARXAJ010000012.1 GCA_029865965.1 Aquabacterium sp. | reverse complement strand
CAGCCAGGCCCGCGCGCCTGTGGCGGCGCTGGCCGTACCTGCAGGCGCGCCCCCGGTGGCGCCCGGCATGCCGACCAAGCAGGCGTCGCTGGCCGCCGAGCCGGTGGCGGGCGTCAAGCCCCGGGTGCGCTCGCCGCGCGGCGTCGGACCGACCAAGCTGTTCGTGCTGGACACCAATGTGCTGATGCACGACCCGATGAGCCTGTTCCGTTTCGAGGAACACGACGTCTTCCTGCCGATGATCACGCTGGAAGAACTGGACGGCCACAAGAAGGGCATGAGCGAAGTGGCACGCAATGCGCGCCAGGTCAGCCGCGAGATGGACGCCCTGGCCACATCCACCAATGCCGAAGGCAGCCTTGACCCCGCCATCGGCATCCCGCTGGGCAAGACCGGCCACAAGGACGCCGGTGGCAAGCTGTACTTCCAGACCATGCTGCTGGACGTGCAACTGCCCGCCGGCCTGCCGCAAGGCAAGGCCGACAACCAGATCCTGGGCGTGGTCAAGAGCCTGCGTGAAGCCGAAAGCCAGAAGCCTGGCGGCCGCGAGGTGGTGCTGGTGTCCAAGGACATCAACATGCGGGTCAAGGCCCGCGCCCTGGGCCTGCCCGCCGAAGACTATTTCAACGACAAGGTGCTGGAAGACGGCGACCTGCTCTATACCGGCGTGCTGGCACTGCCGGGCGACTTCTGGGAGCGCCATGGCAAGACCATGGAGAGCTGGCAGCAGGGCGGCTACACCTTCTACCGCATTGCCGGGCCGATGGTGCCGGTGCTGATGGTCAACCAGTTCGTCTACCTGGAGCAGCCCGGCGCGGCCGCCCTGTATGCGCGGGTGACCGAGATCACCGGCAAGACCGCGGTGCTGAAGACGCTGAAGGACTTCACCCATGCCAAGAACTCGGTGTGGGGCGTCACGGCCCGCAACCGCGAGCAGAACTTTGCGCTGAACCTGCTGACCGACCCCGAGTGCGACTTCGTCAGCCTGACCGGCACCGCCGGCACCGGCAAGACGCTGATGACACTGGCTGCCGGCCTGAGCCAGGTGCTGGATGACCGCCGCTACACCGAGATCATCGTTACCCGCGTCACCGTGCCGGTAGGCGAGGACATCGGCTTCCTGCCCGGCACCGAGGAAGAGAAGATGGGCCCGTGGATGGGCGCGCTCGACGACAACCTGGAAGTGCTGGCCAAGGGCGATGGCAGCGCCGGTGAATGGGGCCGCGCCGCCACGCAAGACCTGGTGCGCAGCAAGATCAAGATCAAGAGCCTGAACTTCATGCGCGGGCGCACGTTCCTGAACAAGTTCGTCCTGATCGACGAGGCCCAGAACCTGACACCCAAGCAGATGAAGACGCTGATCACCCGCGCTGGGCCGGGCACCAAGATCGTCTGCCTGGGCAACCTGGCGCAGATCGACACGCCCTACCTCACGGAAGGCTCGTCGGGCCTGACCTACGCGGTTGACCGGTTCAAGGGCTGGCCGCACTCGGGCCATGTGATGCTGGCACGCGGCGAGCGGTCACGCCTGGCGGACTTTGCTTCCGAAGTGCTCTGATTGCGGCGCAGACGGAACCCGGCCGCACTGCCGGGGCTCTACCTCCTTCTGCTGACAACCTCGAAGGACCTTCGAAATGAACGACATGACCGTGGCCCAGAAGGACAAGCTGATGGCCGATCTGCGCGTGGTGATCAGCGACGCCGAAGAATTGCTGCGCCTGGGCGCCGAGCAGACCGGCGTCAGCGCCACTGAATGGCGCGCCCGGGTCGAAGACCGGCTCAGCCGCGCCAAGATCAAGCTGGCCGACCTGCAGGACAGCGCCGTGGCCAAGGCCCGGGCCGCCGGCCATGCAGCCGACGACTACGTGCATGAGCACCCCTGGAAGGCGGTTGGCGCTGCCGCCGGCATCGGCCTGATCATCGGCCTGCTGATCGGCCGGCGTTGACACCCAAGGCCGGGCCGAACGGCATGCCGCCGCCCGAGCCCGGCCGCGGCCTGTTGCACTCGCTGCAGCGTTTGCTGGCCACGTTGCTGGACATCGTCCAGGTGCGCCTGGATCTGGCCGTCAATGAGTTTGAGCAAGAGAAGCTGCGCATCTTCGATGCGCTGGTGCGGGCCGGCGTGGCCTTGCTGTTCATCGCCCTGGGCCTGATGCTGGGTGCGGCCATGCTGGTGGCGCTGACCCCCGCCGCCTGGCGCCCGCTGGTGCTGGGCCTGCTGACCCTGGGCTGCCTGGGTGTGGGTGCCTACATGATCAACCAGGCCCGGCTGCGGCTGGCGAGCCCTGGCGGCGCGCTGCCGGCCACCCGTGCCGAACTGGCACGCGACCAGGCCGGGCTGGACCCGACCCCGCCGGCCTGATGTTCTTCGATGCCCGGCAGCAGGCGCTGGCCCTGCGCCGCCAGCAACTGCAGGACCGCAGCGCCCTGCTGCGTGGCCGGCTGGCCGACGATGCCCAGGTGCTGCGCATGCCGCTGGCGCTGGCCGACCAGGTGCGCCAGGGCTGGCGCTGGCTGAAGGCCAACCCGCAGTGGGTGGGCGTGTGCGTGGCGCTGCTGGTGGTGTGGCGGCCGCGCCGGCTGGCCTGGCTGGCCGGCCGCCTGTGGGTTTGCTGGCGCTTGTGGCAGCGGCTGCACCGCTGGCGCGGCACCCTGGCGCCGGTGGCCCTGCAGTTGCTGGGTGCCGTCACAGGCCCGCTGGCCGCACGCGCAAGAAGCTGGCGAAGCGCGGCACCCCCGCCTCGGTGAGGCCCCGATAGGCAAAGGTGATGCGCTGCCCTGGCGCGGGCGGCGCGTCACGCTCGGCGTCGCTGAAGCCGGTGCCGATGTGGAACACCTGGCCGCTGTCTGTGCGCACCTGCAGCGCACCCATGCGCCCGGCGTGCCGGCCGCGGCCGGGCAGATGGGCCAGCACCACCGCGTCGGCGTCCTGCAGCGGCTTGAGCTTGAGCATGGCTGCACTGCGGCCGGCGGCATAGGGCGCATCGGCGCGGCGCAGCATCAGGCCTTCGCCGCCAGCGCGCACCACCGCGTCCAACTGCTGCAGCAGCGCGGCCCGGTCGGGCACGGTGGCCTGGGGCACCGCCTCCAGCGCCGCATCGCCATGCTGGCGCAGCAGGGCCTGCAGCAGCGCGTGGCGGCGTGCAAAGCCGCCTTCGGCCCAGGGCATGTCGAACACCATGTAGCGGATGCCGCGCCAGTCAGCATCTGCCGCATCGCGCCGGCGCACCAGGCCAGACAGCGCCTCGAACTGGCCGCGGCCCAGCCACAGTTCACCGTCCAGCGGCACTGGGGGCAGCCGCTGCAGGAAACTGGCCGGCGCCGGCACCAGCAAGCCGCTGCGAAACCGCAGCTGCCGGCCGTCCCACAAGGCGCGCACGCCGTCGTACTTCTCGCTGACCAGATAACCGGCAGGCTGCAGGCTGTCGGGCGCGTCCAGCGCCAGCGGAATGCCCGGCATTGCCGCCAGCACGGGCGACGCAGGCCAGACGGCAGCCGCGAAAGCGGCGGTCAACCAAGCGCGGCGGTGCATGCCACCCGGCACGGCACCCGCGCGCAGCGTCGACAGGGCTGGGGTCAGCGGGGTGGTTTGCATGGCAGGCTCCTGCGGGTGATGAGGTGCCGCCAGTCTGCGCAAGGCCGCGCCCGCCAGCCATCCCCCCGGCGGCGGTGGCCTGCCCACCCGGAGGTGGGGCCCCCTTCCCCGCCAACCTGCAGGTCAGCGCGCCAGTTCGTCGAAGAAGGCGCGGGCGTTGAAGTCGCGGCCCAGGAAGTCGCGCACCAGTTGCTGCGGCGGGCGCTGGCTGCCCTGGGCCAGCACGGTGTCGCGGTAGCGCCGGCCCACCCGGGCGTCCAGCTTGTCGGCGGCAAAGGCGGTGCGCATGTCGCTGGACACCACCTCGCTCCATAGGTAGCTGTAGTAGCCCGCGCTGTAGCCGCCGGCGATGTGGGCAAAGCCGGCGGGGAACATGGTGCCGGCCACATGGCCCAGCGGCGTGGTGCCTTCCATCTGCGCCCACAGCGCCATCGGCTCACGCGGGCTGGGACCGTACAGCGCCAGGTCGTAGCTGGCAAAGAGGTGTTGGCGCGACTGCTGCATGCCCTTGCCGAACCGGCGCGCCGACACCGCCTGGTCGAGCAAGGCGTCAGGCACCGGCTTGCAGGCCGGGCAGACCTCGGCCATCAGCGCCAGCACGCGCTTGTCGTAGACCCAGTCTTCCAGCATCTGCGACGGCGCCTCGACAAAATCACGCAGCACGTTGGTGCCGGCCTGCTGCACATGGCGGGTGGTGCTGAGGTTGTTGTGCACCGCATGGCCCAGCTCATGCAGCAGGGTTTCCATCTCGTCGAGCGTGAGGCCCTTGCGGTTGAAGTTGACCACCAATGCGGCCTGCGGCTGGCGCTTCAGGTCGCCAGACACCGAGCGCAGCCCCCACACCGCCGCATGGTTGTACTTGCCCTCGCGCGGGTACAGGTCCACCCACATGCTGCCCAGCGGCGCGCCGGTGGCCGCGTCGCTGACAGCATAGGTCTGCACCTCGGGATGCCAGGCGGTGGCGCCCTCCACCCGCTGGTAGCGCACGCCCATCAGCCGCTCGATCAGGCGCAGCGTGAACTGCAGGCTTTCCTGCGGCGGGAAGTACTGGCGGAAGGCCTCCTGGTCCACGGCAAAACGGGCCTGGCGCACCCGCTCGGTGTAGAACGGCACGTCCCAGCGGTGCAGCGTCACCTGGTCCAGCGCCTGGCCCAGGTGGCTGGCCTTGGCCTGGCGCAGTTCTTCGATCTCCTTCAATTCACGGGCCTGCACCGCAGCCTTCACCTCGGCCAGGAAGGCCTCGGCCTTGGCGGGGGACTCGGCCATGCGCCGGCGGGTGACGAACCCGGCCCAGCTGGCCGCACCGAAGAGTTGCGCGTAGTCCTTGCGCAGGCGGGTGATCTCAGCCAGCAGCTTCAGGTTGGCGGCACCGCCTTCGCCGAGCTTGGCGCGCCACATGCGCTCACGCGCGGCGGGTGATTCGGCCAGCTGCAGCACCGGGCTATAGGTGGGCGCTTCCACCCCCAACAGCAGCCGGCCGCCGGCATCACGCTTGGCGTCCTTCCACACCGCCTCGGGCACGCCGTGCAGTTCGGCACTGCTGAAGGCCACGCGCAGGTTGGCGTCACGGATGTTGCGTTCGAACTGCTGGCCCAGCTCGGCGATGCGGTCGTTCAGGCGCCTGGCACGGGTGCGCTGGGCCGGCGGCAGGCCGACACCGGCGTCGTCGAAGTCCCGCAGCAGGTTGGCCAGCAACTGGCGGTCGGTCTCGTCGGCGGGCTGCAGCTGGCGGGCAGCGCGGTGCAGCGCCGCATCCTGGCCCAGGCTGGAGAAGAAACTGTTCCACCGCAACTCGCAGGCCTCGGCGGCAGCGCGCACGGCCTTGTCGGGGTGCACCTGGGCCAGAAAAAGCAACCGGTAGGCCCAGTCTTCGACGCGGGCCATGTAGGTGTCTTGCGCACGCAGCCAGCCGCCGTTGGCCGGGTGGCGCCGCAGCAGCTGCAGGCCGGCGTTGGCCTGGGCCAGGTTGCGCTGGCACATAGCGGCCAGCACCTTGGGCGTGCTGATCGCCGGCC
>JARXAJ010000259.1 GCA_029865965.1 Aquabacterium sp. | reverse complement strand
GTGGCGGTGCACGTTGGTGGGAGCCGAAGCGCCCTCCCCCGGCAGGCACGCCGGTGGCATGGGCCGGGCGCCCGACAGGGCCGCCAGCACCTGGGCCTTGGGGCCGTCCATCACCACCTTGCCGGCGTCGATGACGATGATGCGTTGCACCAGCTCCAGCACCGCCGGGCGGTGGGTCACCATGACCAGGGTGCAGCCGCGGGCCGACTCATGCAGCTGGCGCAGAAAGGCCAGTTCGCTCTGCGCGTCCATCGAGCTGGTGGGCTCGTCCATCAGCAGGATCCTGGGCTCGGTGATCAGGCTGCGGGTCAGCGCCACCAGTTGGCGTTGGCCACCCGACAGCAGCGAGCCCGACTCCCCCACCGGCAGATCCCAGCCCATGGGGTGGCCTTCAGCCACCCGGGCCAGGCCGGTGAGCCTGGCCACGGCCGCCAGTCGCACCGCGTCGGCACCCGGCCGGCCCAGCAGCACGTTGTCGCGCAGCGTGCCGTTGAACAGGCGTGAATCCTGCGGCACATAGCCCACGTTCAAACGGAAGTCACCCGGGTCGAGCTGGCGCAGGTCCACACCATCCACATCGACCAGGCCGTCACCCGGGCGGTACAGGCCGCCGATGATGCGCAGGATGGTGCTTTTGCCGCTGCCGATGCGGCCCAGGATGGCCACCCGTTCACCCGGCTCGAAACGCAGCGTGACGCCCTTGAGCACCTTGGGCGCCTCCTGCCCGTCCTTGGCGGGGTAGGCAAAGCTGACATCGCTCAAGCCGATGCGCCCGCTCATCTCGCGCACCGGGATGTAGTCGCGCCCGGGCTCGCGTTCCACCGGCTGCGACATCACCTTGTCCAGGGCCACCATGGCCGCGCGGGCGCTCTGCCAGCGGGTGGCCAGCAGCACGATCGACGACAGCGGCGCCACCGCCCGCATCGCGAACATCAGGCCTCCCATCAAGGCGCCGCCGGTGATCACCTGCTGGTCGATCAGGTACACGCCCCACACCAGCATCACCAGGGTGATGGCCTGCTGGCTGATCATCGACATGTTGGTCGTCAGGCTGGTGAGGCGGCGCGCGCGGATGGCGCTTTCCACCGCGGCTGCCGATGACTGCTCATAGCGGTGCAGGAAGCGGCCCTGCGAGCCGGTGGCCTTGATGTCCTCCAGCCCTTCCACCGACTCGACCAGCAGGCCATGCAGGTCAGCCTGCTCCTGCATGTTGGCCGAGGTGGCGCGCCGCATCGCGCCCTGGATCACCCAGGCCATCAGCATGATCAGGGGCACGCCGATCACCAGCACGAAGCCCAGCGGCCCGCCGATGATGAAGGTCATCGCGATGAAGATCAGGATGAACGGCAGGTCGCTGATGGCCGACAGCGTGGCCGAGCTGAAGAAGTCGCGCACCAGCTCGATCTGGCCGACGATGTGGCTGTAGGCGCCGGCCGATTCGGGCCGGTGCTCCATGCGCACGCCCAGGCTCTGGCGGAACAGCTGCGTGCCCACCAGCAGGTCGGTCTTTTTGCCGGCCAGGTCGATCAGGTAGGCGCGCAGCTGGCGCGCGGCCAGGTCGAACAGCAGGGCCATGCCACCGGCCGCCGCCATGGCCCACAGCGTGACAAAGGCCTTGTGCGGGATCACCTTGTCGTAGATGACCGAAGTGACCAGGCCGGTCACCAGCATCAGGCTGTTGCTCAGCAACGCCGCCAGCAGGGCCGACCGGTAGTACGGAAGAAAGCGCCGCACCGTGCCCCACAGCCAGTGGCTGCCGGGGTCGCGCAGTGCGGCGGCCACATCGGCGCTGGCCACGCCGCTGCGCCCGGCAGGTGGCGGGCGGGGTGTGGCCACCAGGGCCATGCCGGCGTATTCAGCCGCCAGCTCGGCCTCGGTGGCGGTGAGCTCCTGCGCACTGTCCAGGCCGTCGTCGCCCGGCATCAGCACGGTGCACACCACCTGCCCGCCGGCCTGGGTGCGGCGGGCCAGCAGGACCACCGCGTCACCGGTCTTCAGCAGCAGCACCACCGGCAGCAGCAGGTCGCTGAACGCGCTGATCGGCCGCTGCACCAGGGCGGCATTCCAGCGCGCATCACGCAGGGCGCGCACCGCCTGGTCGGGGCCCAGCTGGCCGTCGACATGCTGGCCTTCCAGCAGCGACGCGATCGACCGCTCATGCCCGTGGTGGCGCGTCAGCCACACCAGGGCCTGGGCCAGCGCGTCCTGCTCCAGGCCGGGCGGCAGCGCGGGCTGGGGCTCGGCCTGGGGGTGCAAGTGGGGGTCGTCGCGGGCGGACACGGCAGGCGGAAGAAGATGCGAGGGCGCGGGCCGGCGGCCGGTCAGTCAGCGGCGCGGTGTTCCAGCGCCAGCCGCTCGAACTGGGCCTCGATGTCGCGCACCAGCTGCGGCATGTCGAACAGCGGCGAGCTGCGGCCATGCTCGGCCAGATAACGCTTGTACGACGCGATGCGCGCCGGCTGGCGGCCCAGCAGCACGGCCAGCGCCTCATAGCCGGCCAGCGTGGTGGTGGCCAGCTCAGGCAGGCCCACGGCGGTGAGCAGGCTGCCGGCCATGCGCGAGATGTAGCTGCGCCCGCTGAGCGTGACGATGGGCGTGCCCATCCACAGCGCGTCGCTGGCGGTGGTGCCGGCATTGAACGGAAAGGTGTCGAGCACCAGGTCGGCGCACTGGAAGCGCGCCAGGTACTCGGGTGGCGCCACCCGCGGGGCGAAGATCAGCCGTGCGCGTGCCACGCCGTGGCTGTCGGCCTGGGCCAGCATGTTCTCGCGCGCGGTGTCGTTGTCGGCCAGCAGCCACAGCACGCTGGCCGGCACCTGCTGCAGGATGCGCATCCAGGCGCCGAAGACCTCGGGCGTGAACTTGTGGTTGTTGTTGAACGAGCAATACACCACCTGGTCATCGGGCAGGCCGTAGGTGCTGCGCGCCGGGCGCGGCGCCACGGCACGCTGGCGGTCGCTGACCTGGTAGCAATGCGGCAGGCGCAGCGGGCGCTCGGTGTAGTAGGGCTCGGCCTCGGGCGGCAGCACATAGCTGTCGGCCAGCAGCCAGTCCACGCCGGGCAGGCCGCAGGTGCCGGGCAGGCCCAGGTAGCTGACCTGCACCGGCGCGGCGCGGTGGCCCAGGATGGCCGGGCGCGCGCCATTGGTCAGCGCCTGCAGGTCCACCAGCACGTCGATGCCGGCCTCGGCGATCAGGCGGGCCGCAGTCGTGTCGTCCACCCCGCCCAGGCGCACCAGGTGGTCCATGGCCCGCACGATGCGCTGGCGCTGCGGCTGGTCGCTCTCGGGCGTCCAGCAGAAGGCCCAGATCTCGAACCTGCTGCGGTCATGCAGCTCGAACAGTTCGGGCGACAGCAGGCCCACCGCATGCATGTGCAGGTCGCCCGACAGGTAGCCGATGCGGATCTTGCCGGTGCGCGGCGGCATGCTCTTGTGCATCGGCACCGGCGCCGGCTTGGGCACCCGCTCCAGGGCAAACCGGGTGGCCGACAGCAGTTGCAGCGCCGGGTCGTCGCTCAGGCCCATCATCGCCAGCAGCGATGTGCCCTGCAGCAGCCGGTTGGGGCCGACATCGCCCACCGGCGCATACACCGGCCAGGCGCACTGCTTCTGGCGCAGGTGCACATAGTGCTGGATGACGCTGGGCTGGTCCGCATCCAGCAACAGGCTTTGCCTCAGCGCGGCCTCGGCTTCCGGGTAGCGGCGCTGCTGCTCCAGCAGACGGCCGGTGTTGTTCCAGGCATGCACTTTCAGGTCCACCGCCGGGTTGGCCGCGATCACGGCGCGCCACTCGGCCAATGCCGCCTCCTGCTGGCCGCCGCGTTCCAGCAGATGGCCCAGGTTCAGCCGCGCATGCGGAAAGTCGGGCTGCAGTGCCAGTGCGCCACGGTAGGCGGCCTCGGCCTCGTCGGGCCGCTGCAGCGTGCCCAGCAAGGTGCCCAGGTTGAAGAAGGCCACATGGCGCATCGCCGGCGGCCCGTCCTGCAGCCATTGCCGGTACAGGGCCACGGCGGCCTCGGTGCTGCCGGCCTGCTGCTGCCGTTGGGCCGCATTGACCAGTTCAGCCAGCGTCAACGCCGGGGTGGAAACATTCAGGACAGCGTCGGGCATGCGGGCTCCAGGCACGGCACAAGTGGCCTTGATCGTAGGAGCCGGGGGGCGGGGCAGTCGCTGGAAAAAGGCCGGCTGCAGCCCGGCTTATCGGGCCCCGCCATGGCCGAGGCCGGGCATGGCCCGGCCCTGGTGCGCTGGCGGCGAAGGCGCGTCAGACCCTGAAACCACCCACCACCTCCACCAGCCGGGCAGCCTGGTGGCGCAGGCTCTCGGCGGCGGCCGCGCTTTCTTCCACCAAGGCGGCGTTCTGCTGGGTCACCTGGTCGAGCTGGCCCACCGCGTCACCCACCAGGCTGATGCCGCTGGTCTGCTCGGCGGTGGCATGGGAGATCTCGCCGATCAGCTGGCTGACCCGCTGCACCTGGCGCACGATCTCGGCCATCGAGCTGCCCGCGTCGTGCACCTGGCGCGCGCCCAGTTCCACCTTCTCGCCGCTGCTGCCGATCAGGGTCTTGATCTCCTTGGCGGCCTGGGCCGAGCGCTGGGCCAGGCTGCGCACCTCGCTGGCCACCACCGCAAAGCCGCGGCCCTGCTCGCCCGCCCGCGCTGCCTCTACCGCTGCATTCAGCGCCAGGATGTTGGTCTGGAAGGCGATGCCGTCGATCACGCCGATGATGTCGGAGATCTTGCGTGACGCTGCGGCAATGTCCTGCATCGTGGCCACCACCTGGCCCACCACCTCACCGCCCCGCACGGCTGCCGCCGATGCGCCGGTGGCCAGCTGGTTGGCCTGGCTGGCCGTGTCGGCATTGCTCCTGACCGTGCCGGTCAGCTGCTCCATCGACGAGGCCGTCTGCTGCAGGTTGCTGGCCTGCTCTTCGGTGCGCTGGCTCAGGTCGGCATTGCCGGTGGCGATCTGCGCCGAGCCGGTGGCAATGCTGTCGCTGCTGCGGCGCACCTCGCTGACCAGGTCGGCCAGCCGTGCGCGCATGTTGCCCATCGCCGCCATCACGCTGCGGGTGTCGCCCGGGCGCACCGGCACGTCCACCGTCAGGTCGCCATCGGCGATGGCCGTGGCCACGCGCCGGGCATCGGCCGGCTCGCCGCCCAGCACACTGCGCAGGTCACGCAGCAGCCACACGGTCAGGCCCAGCCCCATGGCCACGGCCAGCGCGCCCAGGCCCAGCACCACGGCCACCGCGTTGTCGTAGGTGGCTGCGGCAACACGCAGGGCCTGCTTGGTTTCTTCCTGGATGGCGTTGATCAATGCATCCATCTCTGCCTGCCATGCTGCACTGGCCGGTCCGGCCTGCTGCATCATCAGCTCGGTGGCTTGTGCATCCCGGTCGGCATTGGCCAGGGTGATCACCTGGTCGTTGAGCGGGCGGGCCTTGTCTTGCGCGGCCTGCAGTGCAACGCGCTTGGCCCTGGATGCGTCGGAGAGATTCAACTTCTCCGCCTCGCGGGCGGCCAGGTCGTAATCTGCCCGTGCAGTTTCGATCTTCTTGTACTCGCTGGCGCGGCCTGCCGGGTCGTTCAGCATCACCAGGGTGCGGATGACCCGGGAGACGATGTGCACGGACTCGGACATTTTCTGGGTCAGTGCCAACTCCTGGTTGTGGTGGTTGACCAGTTCGTCCATCTGGGCCTTGATCACGCCCATCTTGTGGAGGCCCAACCCGCTGGTGAGCACCATCATCAGCAGCAACAGGCCCAGCACCGAGCCCAGGCGGGCCACGATGGACATTCCTTCAACAAATCGCATGGTGTACTCCGGGAGCAAGAGCGCCGTCATTGCACGGCGGGCGCAGCGACAAGCTGCGCGACAGTGTGATCGGCGGCTGCGGACAAAACTTGACCAGTCCTTGGCCCAACGGCCGCTTGGTGGCCGCCAGACATGGCAAAGGCTGCAGTTGCAGCCTTCGGCAAAGTGCGCCGGGCCCCGCCCGGCAAACGCAGTCAGAACCCCAGGCTGGCCAGCAGGTCGTCAACCTCGCCCTGGTTGGTCACCACGTCGGTGCGGCCTTCGGGGTTCACCACCGGACCGGCCAGCACATTGGCATCGACCTTCTCGCGCTGCTCGGGCGGCACCACCTGCACCAGCAGCTTGACCAGGCTGTCTTCCAGCTCGTTGGCCAGGCCCACCACCTTGGCCACCACCTGGCCGGTGAGGTCGTGGAAGTCCTGGGCCATCATGATGTCGGTCAGATGGCTGTCGATCACCCGGGTGCGGGCCTCGACATCGTTGACAAAGTTGAACACCGCGCCGGAGGCCACCGCCTTGACCGGGTCGGCCAGCAGCGCCGCAGCCAGGTTGCGGGTCTGGTCGGCGATGGCGGCATGCTCGGCCTTGGCCTGGTCGACAGAGTTCAGCACCTTCTCGGCCGCCGCTGCCGTCTTGGTGGCGATGTAGCTCAGCCGGCTGCGCGCATCAGGAATGCCGTCGGCCGCCATCTGCAGCTTGGGCATGACGCCCAGTTGCTGCATGGTGTCGTGCAGCAGGCGGGTGATGGCGCCGATCTGCTGGAACACCTCGGGCGAAGCCACCACACCTTGTTCGGGCACCATGGCCGCGATGTCTTCCATTTTCATGGGGTCTCCTCAAGGTGGGGCCGTCAGGCCGTGGCCGCCAGCTTCTGCATGATCTTGGTGACCTTTTCTTCCAGCGTGGCCTTGGTGAAGGGCTTGACCACATAGCCGGCCGCGCCACTTTGGGCGGCCAGCAGGATGTCTTCCTTGCGGGCCTCGGCCGTCACCATCAGCACCGGGATGTGCTTCAGGCTGTCTTCAGCCTTCACCGCCTTGAGCAGGTCGAATCCATTCATGTTGGGCATGTTGATGTCGCTGACGACGAAGTCGTAGCGGTTGGTCTTCAACATCTGCAGGGCGATGGCGCCGTCTTCGGCCTCCTCCACGTTGTTGCAGCCCATTTCTTTGAGCAGGCCGCGCACGATGCGGCGCATGGTGGAGAAGTCGTCGACGACCAGGAACTTGAGGTCGGAAGGATTGATCATGTCTGTCCTCGGAGCGGGGTGCGGGAGAAGGGTGGGTGGGGAGGTCGGGCGGGCCGATGGTGGGTTATCGGCCCGCCGTTGCCGGACTTGATACGACCACCGGCTTTTCCGGTCGGATCGACGGTTCGGCCGGTGCTTGCTGCGGTTCCACCCGGTCGGCGGTGGGGCGGTAGAAGTGGTCTTCGGCATCGCGGTTCATCACGATGATGCTGATGCGGCGGTTTTCCGGGTCGAGCGGGTCGTCGCGGTTGAAGGGCTGGCTGCTGGCCAGGCCCTGCACCCGCAGCACCCGTTCTTCGGTCAGGCCGCCCAGCACCAGTGCGCGCCTGGACGCATTGGCCCGGTCGGCCGACAGCTCCCAGTTGCTGTAGCCCACACCGCCGCCGACAAAGGGCTGGGCGTCGGTGTGGCCTTCCAGAGTGAGGCGGTTGGGCACCTCCAGCAGCACGCTGCCGATGGCGTGCAACACCTCACGCATGAGGGGTTTGACCACGGCGCTGCCACGGTCGAACATCGGCCGGCTGAGTTCATCGACGATCTGGATGCGCAGCCCGTCGCGTGTCAGGTCCAGCTTGATCTGCGAAGCGTACTGCGCCAGCTTGGGGTTGTTCTTGAGTTCGTTTTCCAGCTGCTCGCTCAGCTGCTGCAGCCGGGTGGCCTCGGCCACCCGCTGCTCATAGCGCAGGGCCTGCAGGTTGATGGTGTTGCGTGGTGCCTCCACGTCACCGCGCTTGACCTGGCCATGGCTGCGGGTGAGGTCGGTGCCACCGCCCTTGAGGATCGACGATGAATCGCCCGAGCCCGAGCCGCCGTTGAGCAAGGCCACCTTCAGCGGGCTCTGGAAGTAGTCGGCAATGCCCTTCTTGTCGCCTTCGGACGTGCTGCCCAGCAGCCACATCAGCAGGAAGAAGGCCATCATCGCGGTCACGAAGTCGGCATAGGCGATCTTCCACGCCCCGCCATGCGCCGCATGGCCGCCCTTCTTGATCTTCTTGACGATGATCGGCTGCAGCTTTTTCGAATCACCCGCCATGGATCACCACCCCCCGAAGCGCCTGCAGCGCGCCTTGCAGGCCGCGCTGGGGCAGAGGCCCAGCCCTTCGGCAGGCACAAACGGCAAGCCGTTTGTGTCCGGCCTCAGCCCCCCAGGGGGGCCACCCCAGCGGCCCGGCAAAGCCGGTTCCGCGGCGTGTGCCTGGTTGCATGCACCGAGCATCTTGGGCATCACTTCTTCTTGACATGGGCTTCAAGCTCGCTGAAGGTGGGGCGCACGGTCGACAGCAGCACCTTGCGGCCGAACTCGATGGCCACCTGCGGGGCGTAGCCCTGCATGCTGGCCAGCAGCGTGGTCTTGATGCACAGCAGCTCCTTGGCGCTTTCTTCCAGCTTCTGCTCCAGCAGGCCGGCCAGCGGCTCGGCAAAGGCATAGGCCAGCAAGATGCCCAGGAAGGTGCCGACCAGGGCCGAGCCGATCATGGCGCCCAGCACCGCCGGCGGCTGGCCCACCGAGCCCATGGTCTTGACCACGCCCAGCACCGCCGCCACGATGCCGAAGGCCGGCAGGCCGCCGGCAACGCGCTGGATGGCGCCCACCGGGGCATGCGCCTCCTGGTGGTGGGTCTCGATCTCGCTGTCCATCAGCGACTCGATCTCGTGCGCGTTGAGGTTGCCCGACACCATCATGCGCAGGTAGTCGGTGATGAACTCGGTGACATGGTGGTCACTGCCCACCATCGGGTACTTCTGGAACAGCGGGCTGCTGTGCGGGTCTTCCACATCCTTCTCGATCGACATCAGGCCCTCTTTGCGGGCCTTCTGCAGGATGTCGAACATCAGCGCCAGCAGCTCCATGTACCGGGCCTTGGTGTACTTGCTGCCCTTGAAGCACATGCCCACGCCGGCCAGGGTCGACTTGATCACCACCATCTGGTTGTTGACGATGAAGGCGCCCAGCGTGGCACCGCCGATCATGGCCATTTCCCAGGGCAGGGCCTTGAGGATCGGGCCCATGTTGCCGCCGTGGGCGATGAACACCCCGAACACGCAACCGAGCACGACAACCCATCCGATGATGACGAACATGGTGTGGCGTTGAGCAAGCGGCCCGCCCCGCGGTGTGCAGGGACTGGTGAGGCCGTTGGCGGGTTATCGGCAGACGGGCGGCCTGGTTGAGCAACCAGTGGCCGACCGGGCGCCCGGCGCCATCCGGTAGATCCACACCCGGCGCGGCCCGGGCGGGCCCAGTGCAGCGGTTGGCGGCAGGCCCGGCACCTCGAAGGCCAGGCTCACCAGGCAGGCACCGGGTGCCAGCTCGGCACAGGCCTTGGCCCAGGCGCGGGCCATGCTTTCGGGCCGCTGGAACAGGTAGACCACCGCGCAACCCTGCCAGTCGTCGGCCCACATGTCGCCCCGGCGCACCCGGGCCCAGGGGCAGCGCAAGGCGGCAGCCAGGCGCAGCGCACCGCTCCACTCGATGCCCTCGATCTGCGCCTGCGGCCAGGTGTGGCGCAATGCGGCCAGGCCGTGGCCCAGGCCGCAGCCGGCGTCCAGCACCCGGGCCCCCGGCTGCAACGGCACCAGGTCGGCCAGGCCATGCAATGCACCGGCCGGTGTGGGGAACAGCGGGGCGTCGTGCCAGGTGCGCAGCGGGTAGGCCGCCAGCAGCAGGCCCATGGGCAGCAACCAGGCCCAGGACGGCACGGCCGCTGCACCGCTGAGCACGGCCGACACCGGAAAGCCGCCAGCCATGAACACCCGGCGCCAGCCGCTGGCCCGGCGCGGCAGCAGGGCCAGCACGACGCCCGCAGCGGTGGCCATCAGCCATGGCGCGGCCAGCGGCCAGGCCTGGCTGGCCGCCAGCGGCACCATCAGCGCCAGCAGCAGCCAGGCCACCAGCCAGGTGGCCAAGGCCGGCAGCGGCCAGGGCAGCCGGCTGTGCGCTGGCCGCGGGACGTCGGGGGACAAGGTGTCCGGCATCGCGCCAGTGTGCGCAGCCGCACCGCATGCCGGTCGGCAGAAAAGCCGGGCCAATCTGAAGGAGACACCGGGGCGCCCCATGTTCTCTTGCCCCATCGGGGGGGCCTGGCGCGCCGCGGCCGGTCGGGCAGCGCACACACGGATGGGGTGGCGGCCCACCAAGAAAAATGGGCAGGACCCCGGAGGACCCTGCCCAGAAGACACAGGAGCTGTGCCAGGAGGAGACAAGCAAGAAACTCTTCAGATCCGGTCAGTGCGGGTGCGCCCTTGGGCAAGCCCCGTTGCTGACCAGAAGATCGGCCACCGCGCCCCGGCCTGCAGGGTTGTGGCGGCCAGACAGGTCAGTTGACCGTGCAGTCCTGCGCAGCCAGTGCATCTACGGCACTGGGCAGGCGGATGGCACCGGCGTTGCGGCCCTTGCCGGCCCGCGCCGGCGGGTTGCACAGGCCGCACACGTAGTGGCGGGCAATCTCATGCGGGTGGGTGACATAGTGGCCGCCGCACTTGCTGCACTTGGTCATGGTGAGCATGCCGTTGTCGATGAATTTCACCAGGCGCCAGGCCCGCGTGACCGACAGCTGCGGCTCCAGGCCCTGGGCGCCCACCTGTTCCAGGTAGAGCTTGTAGGCCTTGATGACGGTGTCGATCTCGTCGAGCGCGGCCACCTTGTTCAGGTATTCATGGATGTTGAGGAACAGGCTGGCATGGATGTTGGGTTGCCAGGTCATGAACCAGTCGGTCGAGAACGGCAGCTGGCCCTTGCTGGGGCTCTTGCCAGCCACTTCCTTGTACAGGCGCAGCAGGCGCTCGTAGCTCAGGTCGGTTTCGCTTTCCAGCACTTGCAGGCGGGCGCCGAGCTTGATCAGTTCGACAGCGGTGTCGATCTGCTTGGCTTCGGTCAGGATGCTCTTGGTGCGCGACATGGTTCTCTCTCCAGGATTCTGTGTTGTCAGCCCGGTCCCTGCGGGACAGGTCGCCATGGGCGACCAGGGGCGGTCTCGGTCGAAGGTCGGCGCCGGATCCGGCTTTGCCGGGCCGCTGAAGTCAGCCCCAGGCGGCCGGGGCCAACAATTCAGGCAGCTTCCTGGTGGCGGCCGGCCAGCAGGATGGACGCATGCAGGCGGCTGACGCTTTCGTTGGCGGCGCTCTTGCCGTGGCTGGTCAGCAGGCCCCAGACCAGTTCGTCGTCACAGCGCATGCGGCACAGCAGGGTGTTGCCGGCGGCGATCTTCATCATCTGGGCCGGCGTCAACGCGGCGATCATCGCGGCCGAATCTTCGCTCAGGCCCAGGCGGAACAGGGCCTGGTCGCGGTCGGTGCGGATCAGGGTCTGCGACAGCATCAGGTACGACAGATTGGCTTCTCGGATTTCGGCAAGGATCTGGTCAGAGTTCATGGTGGTCGTCCTGGGGGTGGGTTGGCGGATGTTGCTGGGCGGTGAACCCGGCGTGAAACGAACTGTAGGGATCGCAACAAGGCGGCAACATCAGGCCAATTCGCCTTCTTGAGTCCCTGTTCTTCGGGGTGGCGTGTCAGGCAAATTCCTACAGGGGTGTCCCTGCCGGGCGGGATCTGCCGGGCCATGTGCAGGCCCTGGCTCAGCCGGCCAAGCCTGAGCAAGCGCCGCCCCGGGCCTGCCGGCGCCCACTGGCCGACGCCAGCTCTGGCCGGCAAACACCGCGCTATTCAAGGTTTGGCCGCCAGCACGCGCTCCCTAGACTGGCGCTCCCCGACTGACGGAGTTGCGTGATGAACGCTGTTGCCCTGGCCTTGTCCACCACCCAGCCTGCCGCCAAACTGCCGGCGCCTGCCGCACCCGCCGTGGCGTTGCCCCTGGCACCGGTGGCCGGGCTGAGCCTGCAGGATGCCAACGGCATCGCGCAGACGGCTGAGCTGCTGCGCCTGGCCTGCCGCCGCGGCCAGCTGGAGGACGCCAGCGCCGCAGCGCGGATCACCCTGCCGCTGGCGCAACCGCACTCGCCCCACGCGGCCATGTTGCAAGCGCTGGCCAGTGCCCAGCCTGCCCTGATGATGCCGCCCGAAGAGCGCAGGCTCTACATGCTGCGCAGCGCCGATGGCCAGTCACAGGGCGTCATCCGGCTGCGCGACAACGGCCGCACCGGCCTGAACCCGCCGGCCGGTGCCGAGCGCTGGCAGCTGCGTGACGGCAACCTGGAACTGTGCGATGCCAGCGGCCAGGCCAGCACGCGCTTCATGCTGTGTGGCAACCGCAACGGCCTGCGCCTGTACCTGGGCGTATGCGCCGACAGCGGCCAGCCCTGCCTGCTGGAAGAACAGCGCTGCACCTACACCCGCCTGAGCCTGCTCGACCCCGAACTGGTCGACCCCTTCTGCAGCCTCTACAGCGCCGACGCCATGGTGCCGGCGGCCCTGCCTGCTGGCGCTGCCCTGTTGCTGGGGGCGCCCCACACCCGCGCCGACCAGCTGGCCCGCACCCTGAACCGCAGCACCGGCGTGTTGATCGACGGCGATCTGCTGCACCCCCAGGGCATGCAGCTCGCAGACCGTCTGCTCAGCCGGCCGGCGGCCCGCACCCTGCAGGCCCTGCGCGCCAAGGACCCGGCGTGGTTCGTGCGCATGATGCTCAGCCGCTCCCATGACGCATCAGGCCGCAGCCTGGGCAGCCTGCCGGTGCGCGGTTTCACCATGGCCCCTGCACACAACCCGGCAGCGCTGGACTGGGCGCTGGCAGAACCGAACCTGCGCATCGTGCATGTGATGCGCAGCAACCTGCTGGCCGAGTTTGCCGACCTGCTGGCCGAACAGCATGCCCCCGGTGACCAGGCGCTGCGCTTCGAGCCCGAGCGCTTCGGCCGCTTCATCGAGATGAAGCAGCGCCAGCTCGACGCCCTGCGCGCGCGCCTGCGCCAACGCAACGCCGACACGGTCGAAGTCGACGGCAGCCGCCTGAACCAGGCCACCGTGGCGGAACTGTTGCAGTTCCTGACCGATGGCGCCAACCCGCACGGCATGGCCTGCGAGGCCGTGGCCTGCGGGCCCCGGCAAGTGATCGACCGCTTCGATAACCCCGACGCGGTGCTGCCCTGCCTGCGCGCCATCAACCGAGCGGGCTGGGCCGAAGCCGAAGGCCAGGTGGTCGACCCGGATTGACGGCGCTGCGCCAGGCGGCGCGGGCACGGCACATGCAAACGGGGGCCTGAGGGCCCCCGTTTGCATGGCGCTCGCGCGCCATGCCGAATCTGCCAACGTCTGAACTGCGCGTCCATGAGCCGCGTTCTGTCGCGATCGCCAGGCTCGGACCCCGCGCAGGGCGGCAACAAGGGCAGGCACTTGAGCCCATCAAGCCGGCCTTCGGCGTGAAAGAACCCGCACAGTTGGCCCCAACCCATCTTGACACGCTTCGAAATTGTTTTGCTTGGACCCCTCAAGTTGAAAAACGGAATCGCCGATACCCAAACCAACGGGCGGTCCACAAGGACCACCGCGGTCCGGTTAGCCGGCCGATGGACGACCGGGCACGGCAAGCAAGGTGCCCCGAGAACATGGGCGACTAGCGCGGGCGTGCTGGACAGATTGCGCCGGGCAACTGTTCGGCGTGCAACGGTGATGACGTTGATCTCACGCCACCACCCGAGTAACGCCGGCGCTCCCGCCGGGATTCATCGAAGCTGAAAGGAAATCACCGTGCCCCAAACCATCAACACCAACCTGAATTCAATCAACGCGCAGCGCAACCTGGCGATGTCGCAGTCATCACTGTCGGTCTCCATGCAGCGCCTGTCGTCGGGCCTGCGTGTCAACTCTGCCAAGGACGATGCTGCCGGCCTGGCCATTGCCGAGCGCATGACCACCCAGGTACGCGGCATGAACGTCGCCATCCGCAACGCCAACGACGGCATCTCGATGTCGCAGACGGCAGAAGGCGCGATGGGCAAGGTGGCCGACTCGCTGCAGCGCATGCGTGAGCTGTCGGTGCAGGCCGCCAATGCCACCAACTCCGACAGCGACAAGGACTCGCTGGACCAGGAGTTCGGCGAACTGGCCAAGGAGATCCAGCGCGTGCTGGGTGGCACCACCTTCAACGGCCTGAACATCCTGGGCACCGAGGCAGCCGCCTTCCGCTTCCAGGTGGGTGCCAACACCACGGTAGACGACACCATCGACATCACCACCACCGACCTGACGGCCGATGCCACCATCACCGTGGTGGCCGGCACCGACAACACCGGCGCGGGCCGGGCGTTCATCGACAACACCGCTGATGCCACCACCATCCAGGGCGTGATCGACAACATCGATGTCGCGCTGAACACGATCAACAGCCAGCGCGCGGTGATGGGCGCCTCGCAGTCGCGCTTCGACTCGGTCATCACCAATCTGCAGATCTCGGTGGAGAACCAGTCGGCCGCCAAGAGCCGGATCATGGACACCGACTTCGCTGCAGAGACGGCCAACCTGAGCCGCGCCCAGATCCTGCAGCAGGCTGGCAACGCGATGGTCGCGCAGGCCAACCAGCTGCCGCAGCAGGTCCTCACTCTGCTTCGATGACTTTCTGGCGGCAGCGCTGACCGAGCGCCGCGGTGGTGGCATCCAGGCCCGCGCACCACCCACCCCACCAACGGGCTGACAACGCGTCGCTTCCACCCGGAACGGCGCGTTGTCTTTTTTTCACGCGGCAGAGCTGCGCACCATCAAGCCCGCCATTGATCGACCGATAAAACCGCAAGCAGTCGACCCACTCTGCTGACCCGCCGCAGGACATCCTGGCGGGGGCCACCCCGAGCGAAGGACAAGTTCGTGCCGCAGACCATCAACACCAACATCATCGCGCTGAACGCACAGCGCAACCTGGCCGGATCGCAATCGGCGCTGGCCAGTTCGATGCAGCGCCTGTCGTCTGGCCTGCGTGTGAACTCATCGAAGGACGATGCCGCCGGCATGGCCATCTCCGAGCGCATGACCGCCCAGATCCGCGGCATGGGTGTGGCTGTGCGCAATGCCAATGACGGCATCTCCCTGGCGCAGACGGCAGAAGGCGCGCTGGGCAAGGCGTCCGACGCCTTCCAGCGCATGCGTGAACTGGCGGTGCAGGCGGCCAACGCCACCAACTCCGACAGCGACAAGGACTCGCTGGACAAGGAGTTCGGCGAGCTGGCCAAGGAAGTGCAGCGCGTTCTGGGCGGCACCAGCTTCAACAGCCTGGCCATTCTGGGTGCCGATGCCGGCGCGCAGGTCTTCCAGGTGGGTGCCAACACCGGCACCAACGACACGGTGAGCGTCACCACCGCCAACATGACCGCCAATGCCGACATCACGGCCGTGGCCGGCACCGACAACACCGGCGGCACCCGCGCCAGGATCGACAAGGACGCCAGCGCCAGTGACATCCAGGACGTGATCGACAACATCGACACCGCGCTCGACACCATCAACGGCGAGCGTGCCACGCTGGGTGCATCGCAGTCGCGCTTCGATGCGGTGATCTCGAACCTGCAGATCTCGATCGAGAACCAGAGCACCGCACGCAGCCGCATCATCGACACCGACTTTGCCGCCGAGACCGCCAACCTGAGCCGCGCGCAAATCCTGCAGCAGGCCGGCAATGCCATGGTGGCGCAAGCCAACCAGCTGCCCGGGCAGGTGCTGCAGTTGCTGCGCTGACCCCGCCGCCGCAGCGCCACCCCCACCCCCAAAAGGCCCCGCCGGCAAGCTGCCGGCGGGGCCTTTGCATTTGCCGGCCCCAGGCGTGAACAGGCGTGGCTTCGGTCCCCATTTCTGGCCTTCAGTTTCCGGCCGGCTTTTCACAATGGGAACCAATGTCTGTGCTGTCGCACAGGCGTGATCCGACAACAGCGCGCTGCAGTCCCTGGCACGCGATGAACGGGTTTCGAGGCGGGCAGTCTCCGCTCACGGCTGCAATCCGCTTTTGATCACCGGCCAACATGCCGGGGTGTCGTCCGAATCTTGAGGAGTGGCCCACATGCCGCAGACGATCAACACGAACATCGCTTCGCTGAACGCACAGCGCAGCCTGAACACGTCACAGGGATCCCTGGCGACATCCATGCAGCGTCTTTCCTCGGGCATGCGCGTCAATTCAGCCAAGGACGATGCGGCCGGGCTGGCCATTGCCGAGCGCATGAATGCCCAGGTGCGAGGCATGAACGCCGCCATGCGCAATGCGAACGACGGCATCTCACTGGCGCAGACCAGCGAAGGCTCGCTGGGCAGAGTGGCCGACGCCCTGCAGCGCATGCGCGAACTGGCGGTGCAGTCGGCCAACGCCACCAACTCGGTCAGCGACAAGGACTCCCTGGACAAGGAGTTCGGCGAGCTGGCCAAGGAGATCCAGCGGGTGCTGGGCGCCACCACCTTCAACGGCAAGCATGTGCTGGGCAACGAGGCAGGCAGTATGCAATTCCAGGTGGGGGCCAACACCACGGCCGACGACACCATCGACATCACCACCACCGACCTGACGGTCGACGCCACGATCACCGCCGTGGCCGGCACCGACAACACCGGCGCCGGCCGGGCCTTCATCGACAACACGGCCGATGTGACGGCCATCCACCTGGTGATCGACAACATCGACGGCGCGCTGGACACGGTCAACGCCGAGCGTGCAACGCTGGGCGCGTCGCAGAACCGCTTCGAGGCGGTGATCGCAAACCTGCAGGTGTCGGTGGAGAACCAGAGCGCAGCCAAGGCCCGCATCATGGACGCCGACTTTGCGGCGGAAACCGCCAACATGAGCCGGGCGCAGATCCTGCAGCAGGCCGGCAATGCGATGGTGGCCCAGGCCAACCAGCTGCCGCAGCAGGTGCTGCGGCTGTTGCAGAACTGAGCGCAGCCAAGGCAACCCCACGGCCAGCCACGGCGCGGCCAGCCACGGCGCGGCCGGCCATCTGAACGCGGCCCGGCAACCCCGGGCCGTTGCCTTTGCGGCCGCAGCGGCCTCAAGTCGCCGTGCCGGTGGCCGAAACAGCAGCAGCGAAGGAGCACATCACCATGGCCACATCCGTCTCCGGCGTCGGCAGCATCACGTCCACCGGCTTGGGCAGCGGCTTGAACGTCAACGACATCCTCGACCGGCTGATGGCGGTGGAGCAGCGCCCGCTGCAACTGCTGAAGACGGCAGGCACCGCGCTCGACACCAAGCTGTCGAACGTGGCCAGGCTGCAGGCCAACTTTGCTGCCCTGCGCGACAAGGCCAATGCGCTGACCGCACCCACGCTGTGGAGCGGCACCACCGCCACGTCGGCCGACACCACCGCCGTGAAGGTGTCCACCGGCACCAATGCGGTGGCGGGCAGCTATGCCGTCAATGTCAGCCGCCTGGCCGTGGGCCAGACCGTGTCCAGCACCGCCCAGCCCACATCGGCCAGCACCCTGGGCGAAGGCACGCTGACCATCGCGCTGGGCGCCTGGGATGCCGGCGAGCCGGCGGCAGGCTTCACCCCCAAGGCCGGCAGCAGTGCGGTGACGATCGCCATCGGCGCGGGCGAAACCAGCCTGGCCGCCGTGCGCGACAAGATCAACAGCGCCGGTGCAGGCGTCACCGCCAGCCTGGTGACCGACGCATCGGGCACCCGGCTGAGCCTGCGCTCGCAGGCCACCGGCAGCGAGAACGCCTTTCGCATCAGCGTGGCCGAAACCAGCCCCGACGGTGACGACGCCACCGGCCTGTCGGCGCTGGGCTACGACGCCAGCGCCGCTGCATCGCCGATGGCCCGCACCATGCGCGCGGCCAATGCCGAGCTCACGGTCAACGGCATCGCGCTCAGCGCCGCCAGCAACACCCTGACCGACGTGGTCGACGGCCTGACGCTGAACCTGGTCAAGCCCACCGGCGGCGATGTGGATGTGAGCGTGGCCACCGACACGCCATCGGTGAAGACCGCGATCACCGAGTTCGTCTCGGCCTTCAACACCCTGGCCGGCTTCATCCGCACCCAGACCGCCTTCAATGCCGACAGCAAGACCGGCGGCGCACTGCAGGGCGACCAGGGCACGCTGTCATTGCAGAACCAGTTGCGCGCCGTGCTCAACCAGGGCAGCAGCGCGTCATCGGCCTGGTCCAGGCTGTCGGAGATCGGCCTGGTGCTCAAGGGTGACGGCACGCTGGAGACCAATGCCGCTAAGCTCGACAACGCCCTGGGCAACCTGGGCGAGCTGAAGAAACTGATGTCGGGTGACGGCGGCACCACGGCCGGGATGGGCTTCGTGCGGCGCTTCAAGAACCTGGCCGATGCCGCGCTGGGCAGCACCGGCGTGTTCGAAAGCCGCAACGCCGGCCTGCGGGCCAGCGTGGACCGCAACACCAAGAGCCAGGACGCGATGGAACAGCGCCTGGAGAAGACCCGGCTGCGGCTGCAGGCGCAGTATTCGGCGCTGGACACCAGGATGGCGTCCCTGAACAACCTCAGCAGCTACATGACCCAGCAGATCACCCGGATGAACAACGGCAACAACTGACCCCCACGG
>JARXAJ010000184.1 GCA_029865965.1 Aquabacterium sp. | reverse complement strand
TTCCTCACCGAGATCTGGCGCGGCTGCGTCAACGCCATCCCCAAGGGCCAGTGGGAGGCCGCCGACAGCCTGGCGCTGAGCTTCGGCGAGAAGATGCGCCACGTGGTGGGCCCGCAGGCGCTGCGCATCGCCGTGCCGCCCACGGTGGGTTTTCTGGTGCAGGTGATCAAGGGCACGGCGCTGGCATCGGTCATCGGCTTCATCGAGCTGACCAAGGCCGGCACCATGATCACCAATGCCACCTTCCAACCGTTCACCGTCTACGCCTGCGTGGCGCTGATGTACTTTGCGCTGTGCTGGCCGGTCTCAGCCGCCAGCCGCAAGCTGGAGAGGAGCTTCAAGCATGGCCGCTGACACTGCCCAGGGCACCGCCGGTGCCCCCATCGTCAAGATCGACGCACTGCGCAAGAGCTTCGGTGCCAACGAGGTGCTCAAGGGCATCGACATGCAGGTGCAGCGCGGCGAGGTGATCGCCATCATCGGCAAGAGCGGCTCGGGCAAGAGCACGCTGCTGCGTTGCATCAACGGGCTGGAAGCCTTTCAGCAGGGCAGCCTGCTGGTGGACGGCCTGCCGCTCAAGCATGGCGACGCCAAGGCCATGCGGGCGCTGCGCCAGCATGTGGGCATGATCTTCCAGAGCTTCAACCTGTTCCCCCACCTCACCGTGGGCCGCAACGTGATGCTGGCGCCCACCCTGGTCAAGCAGACCGATGCCAGCGCCGCAGTGGCGCAGGCGAAGAAGCTGCTGGACCGTGTGGGCCTGGCCGAGAAGTTCGACGCCTGGCCCGATCAGCTGTCAGGCGGCCAGCAGCAGCGTGTGGCCATTGCCCGCGCGCTGGCCATGGAGCCCAGCGTGATGCTGTGCGACGAGATCACCAGCGCCCTCGACCCCGAGCTGGTGGGCGAGGTGCTGCGGGTGGTGGAAACGCTGGCCGAAGAGGGCATGACGCTGCTGATGGTGACGCTCGAGATGAACTTCGCCCGCAAGGTGGCCGACCGGGTGGTGTTCATGCACGCCGGGCGCATCCATGAGATGGGGGCGCCGAACGAGTTGTTTACCAGTCCGCAGACGGCAGAGCTGAAGCAGTTCTTGTCGGTGTTGCACTGACCGGCGGCTTGGCAGAAGCCATCAGCCGGCCGTGCAGGCGGTTGACTGCGGTCTGGCCCCCACCTAACATGACCATCTTGATGGTCATTGAGGATGCGCATGGCTGAGATGTCGATCGCTGAAGCCAAGTCACGCTTTGCCGAACTGGTGCACCAGGCCGAGGCCGGCCAGCCGGTGCGCATCACACGCCGCGGCCGGGCAGTGGCGGTGTTGGTGTCCGAAGCCGACTATGTGCGGCTGAACGCCGGACGAGTCGGCCTGTTGGCCTACACCCAGGCATGGCGCGCAGAGGCCGCGCAGGCTGGCCTGGCGCTGCTGGAGACCCCTGACTGGGCAGACTTGCGCGACCAAAGCGAGCGGCCCGCACCTGATCTGGCTTGAAGGCCGCAGTTCCATGGCATTGCGATACCTGCTCGACACCAACGTGGTGTCGGAACTCACCAAGCCGCAGCCGAATGCCGGGGTCTTGCGGGCCCTGGCGCGCGGGGAGGCCGCTTGCGCGATCAGCGCGCCGACACTGGAAGAACTGGTGTTCGGATGCCGCTGCCTGCCGCAAGGGGCCCGGCAGACTTGGCTGCTGCGCTGGCTGGAGGGGCTGCCGTCACAGTTGCCCGTGCTGCCATTCGATGAAGCCGCCGCGTTTTGGTTGGGCAGCGAACGGGCGCGCCTGGCAAAGGCCGGCCGGCCTTTGCCGCGCACCGATGGGGAAATCGCCGCCGTGGCCAAGACCAACGGCTTGACGCTGGTCACCCGCAACACCCAGGACTTTGTTGGTTGGGATGGTTTGGTGGTGGAGAACTGGCACAGCTGATCCACGTGGGGCGCGATTCGCATTGCCACCGCAGCCCCCAAGCAGCCAAGCTGCAAAGCTGGTCTGGTCGCCCAAGCTGGTGCTGAAATGAAAATGAACGTGCAAGACGCCAAGGCCCAGCTGTCGCGGCTGGTGGACGCCGCCATGCTGGGCGAAGGTCAACACTTCGAGTTCCTGACTGTCGGCGCCAAGCCAAATCTGAGCCACCGATGCGGCAGCGCGTTTTCCTCCGTCTGGATGGTTGCCAACGCAAAGTGCGTCAAGCGCCCCTCAACACACTGAACTCCCGGAACAACCGCGCCGGCAGCGCCGTCACCAAGCGCCACACGATGCTCATCGGCCGATCCCCCTCCGCAGATTCGAGCACCACCGACCCGCACGCCCGGTAGGGCTCGCCCTTGCGCGGCCGCACGAACAGCTGGAACTGCCAGCCGTTGGTCGCGCTGTCCAGGTAGCGCCGCCCGCCCGGCGTATCGGGCCCGGCGCTGTTCTGGCTCTGCCAATGGAAGCGCTCCGTGCTGATGGCGTAGTCGTGGTACGCAATGCGGTCGTGGTAGCCGGCGCTTTTGTCCAGTGTGACGAACAGCAGCTCGGTCTTGCGGTCGCCCAGCGGCAGCACCCCAGCCTGGAAAGGCGCGCGGCGCGTGGCCGTCAGCCAGCCGACCGCCGTCAGCACCTCACGCACGCCGTAGGCGGCATGCAGGCACAGCGGCGTGTCTTCCAATCCGGGCACGGGCAGCGGGTTCAAATTGCTGCGCGCCTGCAGCAGGGCAGACAGTTCGGCCAGCTCGTCGCCAATGGCCGGGTGCGCGGCCAGGCGCTGTACGAAGGCCTCGGGCCCGGCGGCCTGGCGCTGGCCGCCATCGATCTGGTAGGCCAACATCTGCACCTGCGCGCGCCACGGCTGCTCGGGATGGCCGCTGGCACCCATGGGCTGTGACACCAGCTGGGCGGCCGAGAGACCGACAGCGGCCATCGTGGCCAGGCGGGCGGGGTCGTCCACGTGCAGCAGGTCGCCAAAGCGGCGACTGAAGTAATCCTCTTCGGGGCCTGGCTCGGCCACGAGCAGGCCGGCGTCGCGGCGCAGCGCGGTCCAGCCGCTGCGGCCCTGGCCCGTGGCACTGCGGTACACATCTTCAAGGTCCAGCGCCTGGTCGTGCAGAAAGTCGGCCAACCGCACCGTGCGGCCCTTCAGCGCGGCATAGCTCTGCAGCTCGGTCTTCAGGCGGCGCCAGTTCTGCGCCGTCAGTGCCCGCAGGCCTTGAAGCACCTGCTCGCGCGTTTGGCGCTGCAAATGGATGTGGCAGCCGGGCGGCAGGCTGCCGAAGCCGCTCTCGACGCCGTCCAACAATTCGCGGCGCGACAGGCCGGTCATGCTGGACAACAGGCGGTCGAAGCGGAAATCGGCGCGGTGCTGGCCGACGAAGTCCAGCACCAAACAGCTTTCCTTGCCGGGCGCCAGGCGCAGGCCGCGACCGATCTGCTGCTGAAACAACACCGGGCTTTGCGTGGGCCGCAACAGCAGCAGCGTGTCCACCATCGGCAAGTCCACGCCCTCGTTGTAGAGATCGACAGTGACCAGCGCGCACAGATCGCCGCTTTGCAACCGCTGCGGGGCGCGGCGTCGTTCGTCGGCTTCGGTGGTGCCCACCACACAGGCTGCGGCCAAGCCGGCGCGGTTGAGCCAGTCGGTCATGAACTGCGCATGCGCCACCGACACGCAAAAGACGATGGCCCGGCTGCGCGCGGCGTCTGACGCCAGCCGCCGCCATTCATTGACCACCAGGCGGGCGCGCACGTCATTGGCGGTCACCAGCTTGTCCAGCGCCTCGCGTTCACCCGGCCTGTCCCAGGGCACGGCCGAAAAGTCGGTGGCGTCGTCGCAGGCGTAGTACTCGAACGGTGCCAGCAGCTGCAAGTCCAGCGCATGCCACAGGCGCAACTCCACCGCCGGGCTTCCGTCGGGCCGGGCGTCGAAATGCTGGGCGATGGGCTGGCCGTCGCTGCGCTCGGGCGTGGCGGTCAGGCCCAGCAGCAGGCGCGGGCGCACCGCACGAACGAAGGCGTCGAATCGGTCAGCCGCCAGTCGGTGGCATTCGTCCACCACCACGGTGTGCCAGTGGTCAGCGCCCACGCCGGCCACCAGATCGCGGCTGGTGACGCTGTCGATGGTGGCGAACAGATGGTCGAGGCGCCCAGGCTGGTGGCTGCCGGTCAGCAGCTCGCCGAACTCGGGGTCGCGCAGCACCTCGCGGTAGGTGCGCAGTGCCTGGCGCAGGATCTCCTCGCGGTGGGCCACGAACAGCAGGCGCGGCCGCCCTCCTTCTGCACCGCAGGTGCGGCGGTAGTCGAAGGCGGCCACCACCGTCTTGCCGGTGCCGGTGGCTGCCACCAGCAGATTGCGTGTGCGGCCGCGGGCACGCTCGGCGGCCAGCTGCTCCAGCATCTCATGCTGGTAGGTCTTGGGTTGCAGGTCAAAGAAGCTGATGACCGTTGGCGGCTCGCCGTTGAACGACGCGCGGCCAAGCGCGGCGGCCAGCGCTTGGCGGTGCGCCGGGTCATCGGGGTCGTAGCGCTGGAATTCGCTGTCGGCCCACAGCGTCTCGAAGTGGGCGACGGCGCGCGAAAACAACGCCTCTTGCCCGCGTTGCGCCAGCTTCACCGTCCATTCCAGCCCGCCCGTCAGCGCCGCACCCGACAGGTTGGCGCTGCCCACATAGGCCGAGCCAAAGCCGGTCTTGCGGTGAAACAGCCAGGCCTTGGCATGCAGCCGTGTGCGCCGGCCGTCCAGCGACACGCGCACCTCACAGCCTGGCAGGCGCGCCAGTTCGTCCAGCGCGCGGGCCTCGGTGGCGCCGGTGTAAGTGGTCGTCAGGATGCGCAACCGCGTGGCGGCCCTGCCCTGCCCGCCCAGCGCGGTCACCTGCTGCAGCACGTCCTGCAACTTGCGCACGCCCGACACAGTGATGAAGCTGACCAGGATGTCGACCTGGTCGCTGGAAGCCAGCTCGCGCCGGATCTCCTGCAGCAGCGACGGCGACCCCTTGCCGGCGGTGAACAACCAGGGCACGGCCAAACCGATCTCGGGTGGCACCGCAAACTGCCCGTCGCGCTGCACAGCACGCAACACGCGCAGGGGCGGTGCCAGCAGATCGACGACGTCGGCAGGCTCACCGGGAGCGCCACCGCCGGCAGCCGCCTGCAGACGCTGCCGCAGCACCACCAGCAGGTCATTGACCAGTGCGAGCTGCTGATGCCCCTTGTCCGCATCGTCACCGGGCAGATCGTCGAGGATGGCTGCCAGCTGCCGCGTCACCGCCTCGGCCAGCGCCTCGCCAGCCGTGCCGTTCAGCGCCGTCACGTCAGCATGGTCGGCACCGACGCCGGCCAACGACCGCGCCAGACTTTCGGTCAGCAGTTGGTCGTACAGGCCGTCCGGTATTGGCATCGCGGGGCTGCTGAATTGCTGGTCAAGGTGCGCAGTCGATCGGGCGCTTGACGCAACACGCCGGACAGCGCACCGACCGAGGCGCGCGTTTCATCTTGTGTCTGGCCTTCATTGGCGCTGCTCCCTCTGCGCCCCGTTTGTACCAGGCTGCCAGTGGCAGCCAATTGTCGACGGCCAGCCTGTTCGGCAATCAACTCCGCTTCCTTCGTTTGCACGCAGCAGTTGCCGATGACCACCGTCACACCGCGCCGCGACAATCAGCCATGACAACCCCCACGACCCTCATCGTCACCCAGAGCTTCAACGACGCTGAAGCCGCCCTGGCCCATGCGGCCACCATCTACAGCTCGGGCATCAACCACCTGCGCCAAAGCCTGCAGGATTTTGTTGCCGGCGGCCCGGTCAACGGCCGCATCCGCGCCTGCTACCCGTTCGTGCGGGTGCGCACCGACACCGTGGCCCGCGCCGACAGCCGGCTGAGCTATGGCTTCGTCGCCGGCCCCGGTGTCTACGAGACCACCCTCACGCGCCCCGACCTGTTTGCCAGCTACTTCCGTGAACAGTTCCAGCTGCTGCTGCAAAACCACGGCGGGCCGCTGGAGGTGGGCATGAGCAAGCAGCCCATCCCCATCCACTTCAGCTTCACCCAGCACGACCATGTGGAAGGCACGATGTCGCCCGACCGCCGCCAGCTGATGCGCGACGTGTTCGACCTGCCCGACCTGGCCGCCATGGACGACGGCATCGCCAACGGCACCTTTGAGCCCGGCCCGCGTGACGCGCAGCCGCTGGCGCTGTTCACCGCGCCGCGGGTCGACTACTCGCTGCAGCGCCTGCGCCACTACACCGGCACCGCGCCCGAGCACTTCCAGAACTTCGTGCTCTTCACCAACTACCAGTTCTACATCGACGAGTTCGTGCGCCTGGGCCACGAGATGATGGCCAAACCGCCCGGCCAGGGCGGCCTGCTGGGCAACTGGCCCAAGCATGCCAGCGAGAGCGACGACTACATCGCCTTCGTCGAGCCCGGCAACGTGGTCACCCGCCGAGCCGGCCAGATGGTGCAGCCCGCCGATGCGCTGGGCGCCGCCCCGCCGCGCCTGCCGCAGATGCCGGCCTACCACCTGGTGCGGGGCGACAACGCGGGCATCACCATGGTCAACATCGGCGTGGGCCCGGCCAACGCCAAGAACATCTCCGACCACATCGCCGTGCTGCGCCCGCATGCCTGGCTGATGCTGGGCCACTGCGCCGGCCTGCGCAACACGCAGCAGCTGGGCGACTATGTGCTGGCCCATGCCTATGTGCGTGAGGACCATGTGCTGGACGAAGAACTGCCTCTGTGGGTGCCCATCCCCGCCCTGGCCGAAGTGCAGATGGCGCTGGAGCGCGCGGTGGCCGATGTCACCCAGCTCAACGGTTATGAGTTGAAGAAGATCCTGCGCACCGGCACCGTGGCCAGCACCGACAACCGCAACTGGGAGCTGCTGCCGCACCCGGGCCCCGAGCGCCGCTTCAGCCAGAGCCGGGCGGTGGCGCTCGACATGGAAAGCGCCACGCTGGCGGCCAACGGCTTCCGCTTCCGCGTGCCCTACGGCACCCTGCTGTGCGTCAGCGACAAGCCGCTGCACGGCGAGATCAAGCTGCCCGGCATGGCCAATGCGTTCTACCGCGAGCGGGTCGACCAGCACCTGCGCATCGGCATGCGCGCCATCGAGCTGCTGCGCCGCCAGCGGCTCGATCAGCTGCACAGCCGCAAGCTGCGCAGCTTTGCCGAGGTCGCCTTCCAGTGACCGCCTGCGGGCGCTGATCAACGCCCGCGGCAGGCGGCGTAGGCGTCCAGCATGGGCTGGTAGGCACTGGTCTGCACGTCCAGCAGGCCCAGCACCGAATGGAAGTAGTGGTCGTGCGAGATCTCGGCGTCGGCCCGGCCGGCCAGGCAGGCAGCGTTCAGCTGCTGGCGCCGGGCAAAGCCCGGGCTCAGCCAGGTGATCCACGGCACGTGCTTCTGCACATCGGGCGCAATGGCATACGGCAGGCCGTGCAGGTACAGGTTGTTCTCGCCCAGCGATTCACCATGGTCGGACACATAGACCAGCGCGCTGTCGTGGCTGTCCTGGCGCTTTTGCAGCCAACCTATGGCCTGGGCCAGGAAGTGGTCGGTGTATGCGATGGTGTTGTCGTAGGCATTGATCAGCTGCTCGCGGCTGCAGTCCTGCAGGTTGCTGGTGCTGCACTCGGGCAGGAAGCGCTTGAAGTCCGGCGGCACCCGCTTGTAGTAGGCCGGGCCGTGGCTGCCCATCTGGTGCATCACCAGCAGCACGCCCTTGGCACGCTGGGCCGCCGGCAGCGCGGCGATGCGCGCGTCCAGGCCGTCCAGCATGACCGGGTCCCAGCATTCACCCGAGGCGCACAGCGCAGGGTGCTTCAGATCGAAGGTGTCGGCATGGGGCACGCGGGCGCACACGCCCTTGCAGCCGGCCTGGTTGTCCAGCCACAGCACCGCCAGGCCGGCGCGCTGGGCCACGTCCAGCAGGTTCTCGTGGTTGGCCTTGCGGCTGCTGAATTCTTCACGCCCCAGGTGCGAGAACATGCACGGCACCGACGCAGCGGTGTTGGTGCCGCAGCTCCAGGCATTGCGCCAGCTGATCACCGGCAGCGCAGCCAGCGCGGGGTTGGTGGGCCGCGCATAGCCGTTCAGCGAGAAGTTGGCCGCACGCGCCGTCTCGCCCAGCACCAGCAGCAGCAGCGGCGGCCGTGTGCCTGCGGCATGGCTGGGGCCCAGGTGCGCATCGGTGCCCAGCGGCAGCAGCACGCTGCTGCTGCGGCGCAGCGGCTCGGTGGCCACCATGCCCAGGCCATACACCGCATTCAACGGGTTGATCAGGAAACGCAGCTGCTTGTGGTTGCGCATGGTCGACGACAGCGGCTGGAAGCTGGCCACCACCGCCACCACCACCAGCGCCAGCCCCGCAAGCGTTGCCAGGGCATTGCGCCACAGGCGCTGCGGCCAGCGCACGTCGTCCACCGGGGTGCGCCACACCAGCCAGGCGGGCAACACACCGCCCAGCAGCAGCGTGGCGGCCATGCGCAGGCTGAACAGGTCGGCCGCCTCGCCGGGGTTGGTCTGCAGCACGTTCACCAGCATGGTCTGGTCGATCACGATGCGGTAGGCCAGCATGTAATGCGCGCCCGCAGCCGTGGCCAACAGCAGGAAGATGGCCACCGGCTTGAGCGTGGTGCGCCAGGCCAGCAGGCTCTGCAGCGCGACAAGCGCGCCGAAGACGGCCACCGCCAGCGCCACCGCCAGGCCCCAGCCCTGGGCCGTTTGCAGCAGGCCCAGGTCGGCCAGCGCCTGCCACAGCGGCCAGTTGCCCAGCGTGGCCATGGCCACGCTGGTGGCCAGCACCAGGTGCAGCGGGCTGTGGCCGGTGGTGGGGGTGGGGGCGGTCACGGCCTGGCCACCGCGGCAGCGGGGCCGCTATGGGCGCGGCTATGGGCGCGGCTGTAGGCGCGGCTGCACACGGCATCCAGCGCCCAGGCCAGGCACCAGCACAGCCAGCCGCTCCACAGCGTGTGGCTCATGAAATGCGCGCCGCGCCATTGCTGCGACACACCCAGCAGCAACCCCGCCGCCACCGCCGCCACCAGCCAGCGCCGGGCCAGCGCCGGCGCTACCGGGCGGAACACGAAATAGCCGCCGATGAAGGCGAAGCCCGCGCTGGCATGCCCGGCCGGGAAGCAGCTGCCGCGCCCACCTGCGGGCGTGGCCCACCACAGCCAGTGCGACACCGGCTCGGCCACGCCGCCGTAGGCCGTCAGGTTCCAGGGGCAGGCCGCCGGGTTGGCCGACTTCAGCAACGCCACCATGGCCACCGACAGCAGCACGCCGCCGGCCAGCTGCAGGCGGCGCGGCAGGCTCAACAGGCGCAGCGGCCCCTGCGGCCACCACACGCCCAGGCACAGCGCCAGGGCCAAGGCCCAGGCCAGCAGGCGGCCGCCGCCATGCAGCACGGCATCAGGCAGCCAATGGTCACGCCAGGCAAAGCCGTGGGCAGTGCCGGCCATGTCGGCCAGCCAGCGGTCGCCACCGGCGGCCTCCCAGGACAGGAAGACCAGGGCCAGCAGCAGCGTGGCCAGGGCCCGGCGCCACATCAGCGCTGGCTGCGGGGCGGCAAAAAGGGACGCAGAAGACGGGGTAGAGACAACGTACAAGGGCGCCAAGATGGGCTGGGTTTCAGAAGGCATCACGGGGCAGATCCTGCGACCGGGTGCTTAAGTTGAAATTAATCGGCGCTGCGTGTCAGCCGCGGCGCCCCGCACAATCAGGCGATGCGCGTGCTGGTGCTGGAAGACGACACCCGGATTGCCGACGGCCTGGTGGCCCACCTGGGCCGCCAGGGCCATGCGGTGGACTTGGCAGCCAGCCTGGCGGCTGGCTGGGCCGCGCTGTGCGCCGAACCCTTCGACCTGCTGCTGCTGGACCTGGGCCTGCCCGATGGCGACGGCAGCAGCCTGCTGGCGCGGCTGCGCGCTGCGCCGGCCGGCGGCCTGCCCGATGCCCAGACCCCCGTGCTGGTGATGACCGCCCGCGACGACCGCAGTGCCCGCATCAACGCGCTGGACCAGGGCGCCGACGACTACGTCACCAAACCCTTCGACCCGGATGAACTGGCCGCCCGCATGCGGGCGCTGCGCCGCCGCGCCGCCGGCCGCGGCCAGCCCTTGCTGCAGCATGGCGACCTGGTGGTCGACCCGGCCGCCCGCACCGCGCAGCGCGCCGGTGTGCCGGTGGCGCTGTCGGGGCGGGAATTCGCGGTGCTGCTGCTGCTGCTGGAAGCCCGCCCGCGGGTGCTGTCGCGCGCGCAGATCGAGGCCGGGCTGTACAGCTGGGACGGCGCGCTGGAGAGCAATGCCATCGAGGTGTATGTGCACCACCTGCGCAAGAAGCTGGGCGACGGCCTGATCCGCACGCTGCGCGGTGTGGGCTATTGCAT
>JARXAJ010000244.1 GCA_029865965.1 Aquabacterium sp. | reverse complement strand
GGCCGATGTGCAAGGCTTCGTCAAGAGCGTGATGGCCGGCGCTGTGCAGACCGCGGCCCAGAAGGCCAAGGCACCGGCGCCTGCGCCCGCCGGTGGCGGCGGGGCCTTCCCCGGCCTGCTGCCCTGGCCCAAGGTGGACTTCGCCAAGTTCGGGCCCATCGAGCGAAGAGACCTGTCACGCATCCAGAAGATCAGCGGCGCCAACCTGCACCGCAACTGGGTGGTCATCCCCCACGTCACCAACCACGACGACGCCGACATCACCGAGCTGGAAGCCTTCCGCGTGGCCACCAACAAGGAGCATGAGAAGTCGGGCATCAAGGTCACGATGCTGGCCTTCATGATCAAGACGGCAGTGGCGGCACTGAAGAAGTTCCCGCAGTTCAACGCCAGCCTCGATGGCGACCAGCTGGTGCTGAAGAACTACTTCCACATCGGCTTTGCCGCCGACACGCCCAATGGCCTGGTGGTGCCGGTCATCAAGGACGCCGACAAGAAGGGCATCTTCCAGATCAGCACCGAAATGGGTGAACTGGCCAAGAAGGCGCGCGACGGCAAGCTGGGCCCGGCCGACATGTCGGGCGGCTGCTTCTCGATCAGCAGCCTGGGCGGCATCGGCGGGCGCTACTTCACGCCGATCATCAACGCGCCCGAGGTCGCCATCATGGGCGTGTGCAAGAGCACGATCGAGCCGCGCTGGGACGGCAAGCAGTTCGCACCGCGGCTCATCCTGCCGCTGTCGCTGAGCTGGGACCACCGCGTCATCGACGGCGCGGCAGCGGCACGCTTCAACGTGTACTTCGCCAGCCTGCTGGCCGACTTCCGCCGCATCGTGCTGTGACGCCCCGGCCCCAAGACATTCGGAGACAAGCATGGCGTTGATCAATGTGGTGGTGCCCGACATCGGGGACTTCAAGGACGTGGCGGTGATCGAGCTGATGGTGCAGCCCGGCGACACCGTGGCGGTGGACCAGAGCCTGGTGACGGTGGAGAGCGACAAGGCGTCGATGGAGATCCCCTGCAGCCACGCCGGTGTGGTGAAGGAACTGAAGGTCGTCATCGGCGACAAGGTCAACCAGGGCAGCCTGCTGCTTGTGCTGGAGGCTGCGGGTGCGGCCACTGCCGCGCCGGCAGCACCGGCCCCGGCTGCTGCGGCGGCGTCTGCGGCCCAGGCCCCCCTGGCGGCGCCCGCGCCCGCCAGCTATGCCGGTGGCGCCGACATCGAATGCGACCTGCTGGTGCTGGGCGCCGGCCCCGGCGGCTACTCGGCCGCCTTCCGTGCGGCCGACCTGGGCCTGAAGACGGTGATCGTCGAACGCTACGCCACCCTGGGCGGCGTGTGTCTGAACGTGGGCTGCATCCCCAGCAAGGCCTTGCTGCATGTGGCCGGCGTGATGGACGAGGTCAAGCACTTCGCCGACCTGGGCGTCACCTTTGCCGCACCGCAGGTCGATCTGCCCAAGCTGCTGGGCCACAAGAACAAGGTGGTGGGCAAGCTCACCGGCGGCCTGGCGGCCATGGCCAAGATGCGCAAGGTCACCATCGTGCGCGGCTTTGGCAGCTTTGCCGACCCGCACCATGTGGTGGTGGAAGAAACCAGCGGCGACGGCCAGGCCAAGACCGGCAAGACGCAGACCATCCAGTTCAAGCAGGCCATCATCGCTGCCGGCTCACAGGCGGTGCGCCTGCCCTTCCTGCCCGATGACCCGCGCATCGTCGACTCAACCGGCGCGCTGGAGCTGCGCCAGCATCCCAAGAAGATGCTGGTGGTCGGCGGCGGCATCATCGGCCTGGAGATGGGCACGGTGTACTCCACGCTCGGCGCCCGTCTGGATGTGGTGGAGATGCTCGACGGCCTGATGCAGGGCGCCGACCGTGACCTGGTCAAGGTGTGGCAGAAGATGAATGCGCCGCGCTTCGACAACATCATGCTCAAGACCAAGACCGTGGCGGCCGAGGCGACAGCCGACGGCATCCGCGTCCAGTTCGAAGGCCTGGACGGCAAGCTGAGCGAAGGCCTCTACGACATGGTGCTGCAGGCCGTGGGGCGCACGCCCAACGGCAGGAAAATCGGCGCCGACAAGGCCGGCGTCATCGTCACCGACCGCGGCTTCATCCCGGTGGATGTGCAGATGCGCACCAACGTGCCGCACATCTTCGCCATCGGCGATGTGGTGGGCCAGCCGATGCTGGCGCACAAGGCGGTGCATGAGGCCCATGTGGCAGCCGAGGTGGCGGCGGGTGACACCAAGGCCCAGTTCGACGCCCGCGTGATCCCCAGCGTGGCCTACACCGACCCCGAGGTGGCCTGGGTCGGCCTGACCGAAGATGACGCCAGGGCCAAGGGCATCGCGGTGAAGAAGGGGCTGTTCCCCTGGTCGGCATCGGGCCGGGCGATCGCCAACGGCCGCGACGAGGGCTTCACCAAGCTGCTGTTCGATGCCGAGACACACCGCATCCTGGGCGGTGGCATCGTCGGCACCCATGCCGGCGACATGATCGGCGAGGTGGCCCTGGCCATCGAGATGGGTGCCGACGCGGTGGACATCGGCAAGACCATCCACCCGCACCCCACGCTGGGTGAAAGCATCGGCCTGGCCGCCGAAGTGGCGCACGGCAGCTGCACCGACCTGCCGCCGGCGCGCAAGTAACCCGCAGGGCGCAAGGCAGCGCGCCTTGGTCAGGCGCCTGCGCAGCCGCGCCCGGGTCAAGTTCGGCCGGTGGGTGCCGACAACCACGTCAGAGGATGATCCGGCGGCCTGCGCGGGTGGCAGGCGGCTGGGCTGCCGCCTGCCCACTGCTGTTGTCCGGCCTGTCTTGCGACTTGCGCTCCACCCATGTCTGCGTCTGCGCACCCCACCACCCTCCGTGCATCCCTGTTGCCAGCCGGCCAGGTGGTTGCCCTGCTGGCTTGCGCCGCGCTGGCCGGCTGGGGCGTGCTGGCTGGCCAGCCGCTGCTGGCGGTGATGCCGGGTATCGGCCTGGGGGCGGGGCTGGGCATCCTGGTCGGGCGCCTGGCGGTTGCACGCGCGGCGGCTGACCTGGTGCGGGCGCTGATGACGCCGGGCGAGGCGGGCAGGGTCATCCAGGACGGCAACGATGCGGCCCAGGCCGACGGCAGCGCAGCGGCCCTGTTGCCCGAGCTGCGCCCCTTGGCCAGCGCCATCCAGACCCTGGTGGCGCGCCAACAGGCCCTGTTCGATGTGCAGGCCGAACAATTGGAAGCGCTGCGCCGCCAGGCCCACAGCGACCCGCTCACCGGCCTGGCCAACCGCCGCCACTTCATGGCCATGCTCGACAACGTGCTCGGCACCGGCCAGGCGCCTGCCGAGGCCGGCCTGCTGCTGCTGCGCATGCGCGACCTGCACGGGCTGAACCAGCGCATCGGCCACGCTGCCACCGACCATGCGCTGCTGGCGGTGGCCGGCGTGCTGCAGACCTACCCCGACCGCATCGGACACTGCTTTGCCGGCCGGCTGAACGGAGCCGACTTTGCCTTGCTGCTGCCGGTGGGCGGCATGGCCCAGGAGACGGCCGCCGCGCTGACCCATGCGGTGCGCCTGCCCTTGCTGGCCATCGACGCCAAGGCCCGGGTGTTTGTCGGCGCGGTCGAGCTCAACCGACCGATGGGTGCCAACCAGGCGATGGCGCTGGCCGATGCCGCGCTGGCCCGCGCCGAGGCTGACCTTTCCCAACTGCCCGGCTGGCCACTGGGTGAGGCACCGCCGCCGGACCCGGCGCTGGCCCAGGGTGAATCGTCCTGGCAACGGCGCATGACGCGGGCGCTGGCCCAGGGCCGCGTGGCCCTGGCTGCCTACCCGGTGCGCACGCCCGACGGTCGCGAACTGCACCTGGACTGCCCGTTGCGGGTGCAACTGCAGGCCAGTGGCCCGATGGAGCCGGCCAGCCGCTGGCTGTCCCTGGCCATCCGCAGCCACCTGTGCGCCGAAGCCGACGAGAAAGCCGTGGCCCTGGCGCTGGCCGCCATCGATGCCGACGGCCGTGCGCGCTGCATCAATGTGGCGGCCCAGTCGGTGGGCTCGGCTGAGTTCGTGGCTGCCGTGGCACGCCGGCTGGAGCAGGCACCGCAGGCGGCCTGCCGCCTGTGGATCGACCTGCCCGAAGCGCTGGCGCTGGACCGGCCGCTGCTGGTGCGCGAACTGTCGCGGCGCTGGCGGCCGCTGGGCGCAATGCTCGGGCTGGAGCATGCCGGCGACGGCCTGGCGCGCATCCCGCGGCTGATCGACCTGGGTCTTGATTGCGTGCGCATCGACGGCCGATTCGTGCACGCCATCAGCGCTGAAGGTGCCGACGACGCACGCCGCCACCTGCAGGGCCTGGTGAAGCTGGTGCAGGCGGTGGGCCTGCTGGTGACGGCCGAAGGCGTGCGCCAGCAGGCCGACCTGGACCTGTTGTGGCAAATGGGCTTCGATGCCGCCACCGGACCGCTGCTGGCGGGCCAGCCCGCCGTGGCCGAAGCAAAGGCTCCTTCAGCGGACCAGGCCACAGACCACGCACCGACCCGGGCGCCGGTCACCATCGGCTGACCTGCCAACAGGCGCGGCGGCTTGTGCCGTCCGGATCAGATGCTGCTGCAGTGCAGCGGGAAGGCGCCGGCCTTGCGGCAGGCAAAGAAATGCTGCAGCGTTTCCTTCACCGTGCGGAAGGCGATCTGGTCCCACGGCACCTCATGCTCGTGGAACAGGCGGGCCTCCAGCGTCTCGGGGCCCGGGTCGAGCACGGCATCGGTCATGCGGGCGCGGTAGAACAGGTGCACCTGGCCCACGCGCACCACGCTGATCATGGTGAACAGGTCCTGCAGCTCGATGTTGGCGCCGGCCTCTTCCACCGTCTCGCGGCGGGCGCCGTCTTCCACTGTCTCGCCCAGTTCCATGAAGCCGGCCGGCAGGGTCCAGAAGCCATGGCGCGGCTCGATGGCACGCTTGCACAGCAGCACCTGCTCACCCCACACCGGCACGGTGCCCACCACGTTCAGCGGGTTCTCGTAGTGAACCAGCCCGCAGGCCGGGCACACGGCACGCTCGCGGTTGTCCTCTTCGGGCACCTTGTAGGCCACGGGGGTGCCACAGGCACGGCAATGCTTGATACGGCGCAGCTCAATCATCATCAAAGTGTAGCGGTGCGCCGTGGCATCATCTGCGCCCCCATCCAGATCATGCCTTTGCCCGGGCCACTGCCATGTCCTATGTGATTCCTGCTCCTGCCGTTGTTGCCGTGCCCGTGTCCGGTGGCGGCTTGTTTCCGGTGCACCGCATCTACTGCGTTGGCCGCAACTATGCCGAGCATGCGCAGGAGATGGGCTTCACCGGCCGCGAGCCGCCGTTCTTCTTCCTGAAGCCGGCCGATGCCCTGGTGCCAGTGGCCGATGGCGCCGTGGGCGAGGTGGCTTACCCGCCGCTCACCGCCAACCTGCACCACGAGATCGAACTGGTCGTGGCCATCGGCACGGGCGGGCGCAACATCGCCGCCGCTGACGCCGTCAGCCACATCTGGGGCTATGCCGTCGGCCTGGACATGACCCGCCGCGACCTGCAGAACGAGATGAAGAGGCAGGGCCGTCCGTGGTGCATCGGCAAGGCCTTCGATGAGTCTGCCCCCATCGGCCCATTGCAGCCCATCGCCCAGACTGGTGCGCTGACAGCCGGCGCCATCACGCTCGCGGTCAACGGCGTGCAGCGGCAGAAGGGTGACTTGTCCGAGCTGATCTGGAACGTGGCCGAGACGATCGAGACCCTGTCCAAGGCCTGGACCCTGCAGCCTGGCGACCTGATCTACACCGGCACACCGGCCGGCGTGGGCGCGGTGGTGCCGGGTGATCTGATGGCAGGCAGCATTGCCGGCCTGGGCAGCTTGCAGGTCCGTGTCCGGCCCGTCTGACCCGGCAAGCGGCCGCTGCCATGCAGCTCTACAACTACTTCCGGTCGTCTGCCTCTTACCGGGTGCGCATCGCGCTGGCCCTGAAGGGGCTGGACTATGGCTACATCCCCGTGCACCTGGTCAAGCGCGAGCACCTGGATGATGCCTACACCGCGCTGTCGGCGTCGCGCCTGGTGCCCACGCTGCAGGATGGCGACGCGGTGGTGTCGCAGTCTTTGGCCATCGTCGAGTACCTGGACGAGACGCATCCGCAGCCGCCGCTGCTGCCTGCCGATGCGCTGGGCCGCGCCCGGGTGCGCGCCATCGCGCAAGACATCGCCTGCGAGATCCATCCGCTGAACAACCTGCGTGTGCTGCGCTACCTGACACACGACCTGAAGCTCAGCGAGGACGACAAGAACCGCTGGTACCGCCACTGGGTCGAGACCGGGCTGGAATCGGTGGAACGGCAACTGGCCGCCCAGCCTGCCCGTTATTGCCATGGCGACATGCCCTCGCTGGCCGATCTGACCCTGGTGCCGCAGATCTTCAATGCCCAGCGTTTCAACTGTCGCACCGACCATGTGCCGCAGGTGATGCGGGTGTTCGACGCCTGCATGCAGCTCGACGCGTTCAGCAAGACCCAGCCGTCGGCCTGCCCCGATGCCGCCTGACCGGCAGCCGTCCGGCCTGGCTGGCGCCATCCGGCCCGACTGGGCGGCGCCTGCCGGCATCACCGCGCTGATGAGCACCCGCCTTGGCGGTGTCAGCCAGGCCCCCTTCGACAGCCTGAACCTGCGCCCGCCGGCACTGGGTGGCGTCGATGTGGATACGCCGGCGGCGGTGTTGGAGAACCAGCACCGGTTTGCACAGGCCCTGGGTGCCCGGCCGGTGTGGCTGCAGCAGGTGCATGGCACCGACGTGCTGCGGCTGACAGCCGCGCACCTGCGGCCGGGGATGCCACTGGCCCGTGCCGATGCCAGCATCAGCACCGAACCCGGCATCGCCTGCGCCGTGCAGGTGGCCGACTGTCTGCCCGTGCTGCTGTGCAGCGCCAACGGGCGGGCGGTGGGTGCGGCCCATGCCGGCTGGCGTGGCCTGGCGGCCGGGGTGGTCGACAAGACGGTGGCCGCGCTGTGCGAGGCTGCGGCCTGTGAGCCGGGTCAGTTGCTGGCCTGGCTGGGCCCCTGCATCGGACCGGCTGCCTTCGAGGTGGGCGCCGATGTCTTGCAGGCCTTTGCAGCCGACCCACAGGCCTTGCAGCCCGACGATGCGCTGTTGTTCCGCTTCAGCCCGCGGCCCGACGGCAGCCCGCGCTGGCGCGCTGACCTGCCCGGTTTGGCGCGCCGCAGGCTGGCTGCGCTGGGCGTGGGCGCGGTGTCTGGCGGCACCTGGTGCACCGCGGCCGAGCCGTCACGGTTCTTCTCGTTCCGTCTTGCCCCGCGCACCGGGCGGATGGCCGCTGCCGTCGCCATCCACGCGCGCTGAATCAGCCGGTTCGGCGGCCTGCATGGCGGCGGCTTCGTCGCGCCGCCGCGCACGCCAGCGTGCAGGCGTTCCCAGCACGTACATCAAGATGGCCAGCGGGATCAGGCCATACAGCACAAAGGTGAAAAAGGCACCCAGCACGGTGCCCTGTGACGACGTGGCTTCGGCCACCGTCATCAGCACAACGACGAACATCCAGGCGATGGGGACGATATACATTTCAGATGGCGATACGTAATATCGCGTATCGAAAACCAGAGTCATCATCGGGTAAGCTAGAACCCGTACAACGTGCAACGTACAACAGCATCGCACAAGGGCGCGTCGCTTGCGCTGCCCGGTACAGGTGGAGACAACAATGACTCAGAAGCCGGTTCCTGCCGCCGACCCGCTCGGTCCAGCGGCCCAGGCCACACAGGCCAGCGCACAGGCCGTCGGCACAGCCATGACCGACATGTGGAAGTCCATGTCGGGTCTGAGCCTGCCGATGGACGCCATGGCCAAGCTGCAGGGCGACTACATCAGCCAGGCCACGGCGATGTGGAACAACACCCTGGCTGCGTTCCAGAAGGAAGGCACCCCCGCCGCGCCGGTGGGTGACAAGCGGTTTGCAGCCGATGCCTGGGCCAGGAACCCGGCTGCCGCCATGGTGGCGCAGGCCTATCTGCTGAATGCCCGCACCCTGTTGCAGATGGCCGAGAGCGTGCAGGGCGATGCCAAGACCAAGGCCAAGATCCGGTTTGCGGTGCAGCAGTGGGTGGACGCTGCCAGCCCGGCCAACTTCCTGGCCACCAATCCCGAGGCGCTGGCCAAGGCCATCGAGACCAAGGGCGAGAGCATCACCCAGGGCATGCAGCTGCTGTGGAAGGACATCGAGCAGGGCCACATGTCGCAGACCGACGAAAGCGTCTTCGAGGTGGGCCGCAACGTGGCCACCAGCGAGGGCGCGGTGGTGTTCGAGAACGACCTGTTCCAGCTGATCGAATACAAGCCGCTCACTGCCAAGGTGCATGCGTTGCCGATGCTGTTCGTGCCGCCGTGCATCAACAAGTACTACATCCTGGATCTGCAGCCCGACAACTCGGTGATCCGCTACACGGTGGAGCAGGGTCATCGGGTGTTCGTCGTCAGCTGGCGCAACCCCGACGCCAGCCTGGCCGGCAAGACCTGGGACGACTACATCGAAGACGGCCCGATCGCCGCCATTGCCCACGTGCAGGACATCACCGGCGCGGCGCAGATCAACACGCTCGGC
>JARXAJ010000080.1 GCA_029865965.1 Aquabacterium sp. | reverse complement strand
GAGCAGGACAGGCCCGCCCTGCCCGGCGCGATCGCTCATTCCGTCGAATGCCAACTTTCAAGAACAACAACAGAAGACAGCTCAGACCCCAATCTGGGTCCACCCAAACGTGTTGCAAGGTTCTGGCGACCAGACCGACTGAGCGACAGCACATCAACGAGGGCAGTGCATGCAATGGAACAAACGCTGGGGCGTGGCACTGGCCCTGGGGGTGCTGGTGGCGGCCTTCCTGGCGCTGGACCTGGGGCAGTACCTGCAGCTGTCGGCCATCCAGGACCGGCAGGCCGATCTGGAGGCCTGGCGGGCGGCACAGCCGGTGACGGCGGCATCGTTGTTCTTTGCCGCCTACGTGGCCGTCACCGCGCTCAGCCTGCCCGGCGCGGCGGTGATGACCCTGGCCGGCGGTGCCATCTTCGGCCTGGGCTGGGGGCTGCTGATCGTGTCGTTCGCCTCCAGCATCGGCGCCACGCTGGCATTCCTGGCCAGCCGCTGGCTGCTGGGCAGCTGGGTGCAACAGCGCTTCGGCGACAAGCTGGCGGCGCTGAACGCCGGCGTGCAGCGCGAAGGTGGCTTCTACCTGTTCACCCTGCGCCTGGTGCCGGTGGTGCCATTCTTCGTCATCAACCTGGCCATGGGGCTGACGCCGATGCGCCCGCTCACCTTCTACTGGGTCAGCCAGCTGGGCATGCTGGCCGGCACGGCGGTGTATGTGAATGCCGGCACCCAACTGGCGGGCATCCGCAGCCTGTCGGGCATCGTCTCGCCCGGGCTGCTGGGCTCGCTGGTGCTGCTGGGCATCTTTCCGCTGGTGGCCAAGAAGCTGGCCGACATGGTGCGGGCACGCCGCGCCTCTGCCCGCTGGCCTCGGCCCAAGCGCTTCGACCGCAACCTGGTGGTCATCGGCGGCGGGTCGGCCGGGCTGGTGACGGCCTACATCGCCGCCGCCGTCAAAGCCAAGGTCACGCTGGTGGAACAGCATGCACTGGGTGGTGACTGCCTGAACACCGGCTGCGTGCCCAGCAAGGCGCTGATCCGTTCAGCCCGCTTCATGGCCCAGGTGCGGCGGTCGGCCGACTTCGGCATCCACACCGCCAGCGCCGATTTCGACTTCGCCCAGGTGATGGACCGGGTGCAGCGGGTCATCGCCACCATCGCCCCGCATGATTCGGTGGAGCGCTACACCGGCTTGGGCGTGGACGTGGCGCTGGGCCGGGCGCGCATCGTCTCGCCCTGGCAGGTCGACATCACCATGGCCGATGGCCAGGTGAAGACCTTGACCACCCGCGCCATCGTCATCGCCGCCGGGGCGCGGCCCTTCGTGCCGCCGATCCCCGGCATCGACCTGGTGGGCGCGCTGACCTCCGACACCATCTGGCAATTGCGCACACGGCCCGGGCGGCTGCTGGTGCTGGGTGGCGGGCCGATCGGCTGTGAACTGAGCCAGGCCTTCGCCCGGCTGGGCTGCGCCGTCACCCAGGTGGAGATGGCGCCGCGCCTGCTGGTGCGTGAAGACCCCGAGGTGTCCACCGCCGTGGCCCATGGCCTGGCTGCCGACGGCGTGCAACTGCTGCTGGGCCACCAGGCCACCCGCTTCGAACTGGTGGACGGCCAGAAATGGCTGGTGGCCACCCACCAGGGCCAGCCGGTGCGCGTGGGCTTCGACTGCCTGCTGGTGGCCGTGGGCCGCAGCGCCAACCTGAAGGGCTACGGGCTGGAAGAGCTGGGCCTGGCCACCGACCGCACCGTATCAGTCAACGGCTACCTGCAGACCAGCATCCCCAACATCTATGCCGCCGGTGACGTGGCCGGGCCCTACCAGTTCACCCACGCCGCAGCGCACCAGGCCTGGTATGCGGCAGTCAACGCACTGTTCGACCCGTTCAAGAAGTTCAGCGCCGACTACCGGGTGATACCGGCGGCCACCTTCACCGAGCCCGAGGTGGCCCGGGTGGGGCTGAACGAGCAGGAGGCGGCCGAACGCAACATCCCGGTGGAGGTGACACGCTATGGCATCGACGACCTCGACCGCGCCATTGCCGACAGCGCCGCCCACGGCTTCGTCAAGGTGCTGACGGTGCCGGGCAAGGACAAGATCCTGGGCGTCACCATCGTCGGTGAGCATGCCGCCGAGCTGCTGGCCGAATACGTGCTGGCCATGAAGCACGGCCTGGGGCTGAACAAGATGCTCGGCACCATCCACACCTACCCCACCATGGGCGAGGCCAACAAGTACGTGGCGGGTGAATGGAAGCGCTCCCATGCGCCGCAGCAACTGCTGGCCTGGGTGCAGCGCTTCCACGCCTGGCGGCGCGGCGGCTGAGCCGGCGATCAAGCCGGCGTCAGCCGCACCAGGCGCAGCGCCTCGCCTGCGGCCACCAGGCCGAAGGTGGCGGTCACCGTCACGCTGCTGCCATAGCCGGCGCAGTTCAGCGTGCCGTCGGTGGCGCAGCTGTCGTCGTTCAATGGCGCGGCCACCGCCTCGCGGCTGAAGACGCAGGGCAGGCCGATGCGGCCGCTGCGTGGTGCACCCTGCTTGCGCAGGCGCTGGCGCAGGCTGGCCAGCAGCGGGTCGTGCGTGGCCTCGGCCAGGTCGGCCACCTCCACCGCCTGGGCCAGCTGCTTGCCGCCGGCCGCGCCCACGCACACCAGGGGCGTGCCGTTGTGCAGCGCCCAGGCGGCCAGGGCCAGCTTGGCCGCGCTTTGGTCGCAGGCGTCGATCACCAGATCCACCGGCGCCGGCAGCAGGCCGGGCCAGTTGTCGGCACTGGCGAACTCTTCGACGCACAGCACCTCACAGCCGGGGTGGATGTCGGCAATGCGCTGGCGCAGCGCCTCGGCCTTGGCCATGCCCAGCGTGCTGCCCAGGGCCATCACCTGGCGGTTGATGTTGGACTCGGCCACGTGGTCGAAGTCGACCAGCACCAGCCGCGCCACGCCGCTGCGGGCCAATGCCTCCACCGCCCAGGCGCCCACACCGCCCAGCCCCACCACGGCGATTCGCGCCTGGCGCACCGCCTGGTAACCGGCCGCGCCATACAGCCGGCGCAGGCCGCCGAAGCGGCGTTCCAGGTCGGCGTCGTCGGCCGCAGCAACAGGGATCACTGAGACATCAGCCCTTCAGCGTGCCCAGGCGTTCCTTGCCTGCGGCCGCCGCCTCGCTGGCGGGGTGGGCCTTCATCAAGTCTTCGAGCGTTTTGCGCGCGGCGCGCGTGTCCTTCATCTCGATCTGGCAATTGGCCACGGCCAGCAGGGCCTCGGGGGTGCGCGGATGGTTGGGCGAGGCCGTCACCATCGCCCGGAACACGTTGATCGCTTCCTTGTAGTTCTTCTGCCCGTACAGCGCATTGCCCAGCCAGAAGCGCACCGAATCCAGGTAACCGCTGACCGGGTAGCGCTGCACGAAGGCTGCCAGCGCAACCGCAGCTTTGTCGAAATCACCGCTGCGCAGCGCGGCCATGGCGGCATCGTGGGCCCGGCGCTCGTCGGGTTCAGCGCTGAAGTCCTTGCCGTCGAGCGTGACCTTCTGCGGCTCCAGCAGGCGCAGCCGGTCGTCCATGCCCTTGGACACATCCTTCAGCAGGCGCTGCAGGTCGGCCACATCGCGCGCCAGCTGCTCCTGCGTGCCGCGCAGCCTGGCGTTGTCGGCGCGCTGCGCTTCCAGCTGGGCGTTCAGGTCCAGCAGGCTGCGGCGCAGCGCGCCCACCTGCTCCATCAGCGCCGCCTGGGCCTTGCCCTGGTCGGCCAGTTTGGCCTGGGCGTTGTCATCGCTGGCCTGGATGCGCGCACGCAGGTCGAGGATGGCCTTGCGGGCCTCTTCGTCGTCGAACAACCCGGCCTGGGCGCCGTGGCCGGCCAGTGCCAGGAGCACGGCCAGGGCGGTGGTTCGCGCCCGCTGGACCATCTGCAGGGCCATGCTCAGCGGTCCTTCAGCTCGGCACGGCGGTTGCGCGCCCAGGCGGCTTCATCCTGGCCTTCGACTGCCGGGCGTTCCATGCCGAAGCTCACCGCCTCCAGCTGCGACTCTTGCGCGCCCAGCAGCGCCAGGCTTCTTGCCACCGAATCGGCCCGCTTCTGGCCCAGCGCCAGGTTGTATTCGCGCCCGCCCCGCTCGTCGGTGTGGCCTTCGATGACCACGCGTTTGCTGCGCTGCACGGCCAGCACCTTGGCATGGCCGTCGATCAGGCTGCGGAACTCGTCCTTCACCACGAAACTGTCGTAGTCGAAGTACACCACCCGGCCCAGCGCTGCAGCGCCGCTGCCCATGCCTGCCGCGCCCGGCAGGCTGACCGCGGCCACCTGGGATTGCGGCGCCGGGCTGCCGATGCCGCGGGCCGTTGCGGCATTGCCGGGCATGCCCGCCTGGCTGCCGACAGCGGTGGGGGTGCGGGTCTCCACCGGTGTTTCATCGAGCTTGACCGTCGAGCCGCAGCCCGCCAGCACCAGCGCGGCCAGGGTTGCCAGGCCGCCCATGCGCAAACGCATCATCGTCATCTCTCCTCGAACAATGGTGGGCAGGCCCACCCGGGGCGCCGGCCACAGGCCGGCAGGCAATTGGCTGCCACCGGCCCCAGAGGGCGGTCCGCAGCCGAAGTCATGTTACAGATGCTCGGGCCGGCTCACCGGCCAAACGGCCCCCAGGCCGGCTCTCGCACATCCAGCCCCGACGACAGCAGCCGGGTGCGGATGCGGCCATCGAGCGTGGTGGTCATCAGCACATCGCGGCCCTGGCTGCGGGTGGCATAGATCAGCAGCCGGCCGTTGGGCGCAAAGCTGGGGCTTTCATCGTCGTTGGTGTCGGTGACGGCCAGCGGCGGCGTGCTGCCGTCCAGTGGCTGCACCATCACCCGCAGGCCGTTGCCCCGTGTCACATAGGCCAGGTGGCGGCCGTCGGGGCTGATGGCCGGGCTGATGTTGTAGGCGCCGTTGAAGGTGATGCGCTCGGCGCTGGTGGCCGGCCCGGCACCGGGCCCGTTCGCATCGACCGGCATGCGGTAGACCTGCGGGCCGCCGCCGCGGTCGCTGACGAAGTAAAGGCTTTGCCCATCGGGTGCGAAGGTGGCCTCGGTGTCGATGGCGCTGCTCTGCGTCAGCCGGCGCAGGCTGTCGCCCTGCAGGTCGAGCAGGTACAGCTGCGACGGGCCGTCGCGCGACAGGGTCACGGCCAGCTTGCGGCCGTCGGGCGACCAGGCCGGCGCGCTGTTGCTGCCCCGGAAGCTGGCCACGGCGCGGAAGTCGCCGCTGCTGATGTCCTGCACCATCACCACCGCCTTGCCGGTGTAGAACGACACATAGGCCAGCCGGCGGCCGTCTGGCGACCAGGCCGGGCTGATGATGGGCTGCGGGCTGGCCAGCGCCACTTGGCCGCCTTCACCGTCGGCATCGGTGATGCGCAGGGTGTAGCGGTTGGCAGCCCGGGTGACATAGGCGATGCGGGTGGCATTGACGCCGCGCTCGCCGGTCATGGCCTCTTGCACCAGGTCGGCAATGCGGTGGGCCGCCAGGCGCAGGTCGGCCGCCGCCACGACCATGCTCTGCCCGGTGCGCTCTTCGGCCTTGACCACATCCCACAGCTTGAAGCGCACATCGAAGCGGCCGTCGGCCAGCCGGGTGACCGAGCCGGCCACCAGGCTGTCGGCACCGCGGCTGCGCCAGTCGGCCCACTGCGGCTGGCTGCGCTCATCCAGCGCGCCGCTGGAGTCGACGATGCGGAACAGGCCGCTGCGCTCCAGGTCGGCCCGCAGCACGGCCGACAGGGCCACGCCGCTGCGGTCTTCATCGCGGAATCGGGTCAGTGCCAGCGGCAGCTGGGTGGCGCCCACGCCGGAGATCTCGACCCGGAACTGGGCCCGTGCGGCCGGCGCCAGCAGGCTGCCGGCGGCCAGGGTGGTGAGGAAGTGACGGCGGGGGATCAGCATCGTGTGCGGGGATGGAGTCGGCAGCGCAGCCAGAGGTTCCAACGGCCGGGGCCTGGCGCAATCAGGCCAGTGCGCGGCGCAGCGCCAGGGCACACAGGCCCACGGCCAGGTTGGCCTCGTCGATGACCCGGCCCATGGTGATGAAGCCGTGGATCTGGCGCTCGAAACAGAGGTATTGCGCGGTGCTGCCGGCGGCCGACAGCGCGTCGGCGTACTGCCGACCCTCGTCGCGCAGCGGGTCGAAGCCGGCAGTCAGCACCAGGGCTGGGGGCAGGCCGGCCAGGTCGGGGTGCAGCAGCGGCGAGGCGCGCCAGTCATCCAGCTGGTCACGGCCCAGGTAGTGGCCCTGGAAGTAGGCGATGGTATCGCTGGTCAGCACATAGCCCTGGCCGTTGCTGCTGTGGCTGGGCGCGCCGGCGCGCATGTCGGTGGCCGGGTAGATCAGCAACTGGAAGCGCAGCGGCACCGGCTCGGCCGCATCACGCCAGGCCAGGCTGACCACGGCGGCCAGGTTGCCACCGGCGCTGTCGCCACCCACCGCAAAGCGGCTGGCATCCAGCCCCAGCACGTCGGCCTGGGCCTGCAGCCAGCGGGTGGCGGCCAGGCACTCATCAGGCGCGGCCGGGAAGCGGTGTTCGGGCCCCATGCGGTAGTCGACCGACACCACCACGCAGCCGGCTTCGTCGGCCAATTGGCGGCACAGCACGTCGTGCGTGTCCAGGTCGCCGATCACCCAGCCGCCGCCGTGGTAGTACACCAGGGTGGGCGCCGGGCCGGCCACGCCGGCCGGGCGGTACAGCCGCAGCGGGATGGCGCCCAGCGGCCCGGGCGCGGACAGATCGCGCACCTCGGCCATGGCGCGCGGGGCGGGCTGGCTGAAGTGGCGGCGCTCGCGGTAGAAGGCGCGGGCCTCGGGCGGCGCCAGCGTGTGGGTGGGCGGCAAGCCGCGTTCGGCAATCAGGTCGATCAGGGCCTGGGCCTGGGGGTCGAGCATCCGGCGTCTCCTGTGGGCTCTGGGGGCCCTGTTGGTGCCTGATCAGTGTAGCGGCGGGGGTGGGTGCGGGCCTGCGGCATCATGGCGGTCATGCCAGCCGATCCCCCCTGCCCCTGCGGCCTGCCGGCCCGCCTGTCAGCCTGCTGTGGCCGCTGGCATGCCGGCGTGCTGCACCTGCAGGCGCCTGATGCGGCAGCCTTGATGCGGTCGCGCTACAGCGCCTATGTGCTGAAGCTGTCCGACTACCTGCTGGCGACCTGGCACCCGAGCACCCGGCCTGCATCGTTGGACTTCGAGCCGGGCCAGCGCTGGCTGGGCCTGCAGGTGCTGGCCGGCCATCACCCCGACGACGGCCATGCCACCGTGGCCTTCGTGGCCCGCAGCAAACTGGCCGGCCGCGCCCAGCGGCTGGCCGAGACCAGCCGCTTCGTGCGCGAGGGTGGCCGGTGGTTCTATGTCGACGGTGACCTGCAGGCCTGACAGCATGGCCCTGCGTTCAACCGTGCCGCGCAGGGATCAAACGTTGGCCCGCCGCCACAGCAGGCCCAACAGGCCCAACAGGCGCAGCACCGGGGCGAAGAACTGCGCCAAGGCGGCGGCACGCCTTGCATCTGAACCGACAGGAACAATCTGCATCATGGTGGCGAACTCCGTGACTGCGCTGGAACGCAATCTTTCCATCATTCCCGCCGGACATGACAAGGTGATGGCGCTGCCTCGGCAAAACTGGCCGGCCATCAAGTGCTGTTGCCATCCATCGGCCTGAACCGCGCTGCCGTGGCCTGCACCGACACCATCGCCGGCCTGCCGCTGGTCCATGCCGACACCTGGCTGCTGGCCATCGACAAGCCGCCTGGCCTGCTGGTGCACCGCACCGCCCTGGACGCCCAGGCCGACGACGACGTGGTGACCCGCCTGCAGGCCGCACTGGGCGCCCCGGTGTGGCCGGCGCACCGGCTGGACAAGGGCACATCGGGCGTGCTGCTGCTGGCGCGCGATGTGGACACTGCCCGTGCGCTGGGCGCACTGTTTGCCGCCGGCAGCCTGGACAAACGCTACACCGCCCTGGTGCGCGGCTGGCCGGCTGATGCCGGCCAGACCGACCTGCCGCTGGCACGCGACCCCGAATTGCCATCCACCGGCCAGCTGCAGCTGGCGGCCAGCACCCGCTGGCAGGTGCAGCGCCGGCTGCTGCTGCCGCTGCGCACCCATCCGCAACATGCCCACACCCGGCTGGCGCTGGTGGAGGTGCAGCCGCTGAGCGGCCGGCGCCACCAGATCCGCCGGCATTTCAAGGCGCTGGGCCATCCGCTGATCGGCGACGCCACCCATGGCAAGGGCCCGCTGAACCGGGCGGTGGCCGCGCACCTGGGCGTGACCCGGCTGTGGCTGCATGCGCAGTCGCTGGCCATCGCCCACCCGGCCACCGGCGCCCTGCTGCAACTGCAGGCCGCGCTCGGGCTGCCATGGCAGCAGCTGCTGACCCTGCCAGCCCACGGCGACAGTTGACGGCGCCTTGGCCGCAGGCCGGGCCGCGACAATCGGCCGATGCCCTCCGGACCCCTTGCCGCCGCCGCCGCCTACATCCTGTGGGGCCTGTTCCCGCTGTACATCAAGCAGATCGACCACCTGCCGGCACTGGAGATCGTGCTGCACCGGTCGGCCTGGTCGCTGGTGTTTGTGCTGGCCTTGCTGGCGGTGCTGCGTCGCTTTGCCTGGCTGGGGCCGGTGCTGCGGCAACCCCGCACGCTGGCGCTGTTTCTGCTGAGTGCGCTGCTGCTGGCCGCCAACTGGCTGCTGTATGTGTGGTCGGTCAACAGCGGCCGGGTACTCGATGCCAGCCTGGGCTACTTCATCAACCCCCTGGTGAACGTGCTGCTGGGCTATGCAGTGCTGCATGAGCGGCCGCGGCCGCTGCAATGGGCCGCCGTGGCGCTGGCCGCCGCCGGTGTGCTGTGGCTGGCGCTGGGCGTGGGCCATGTGCCCTGGGTGAGCCTGGTGCTGGCGCTGAGCTTCGGGCTGTATGGCCTGCTGCGCAAGACCGCCACGCTGGGCGCGATCGAAGGCCTGGCACTAGAGACCCTGCTGCTGGCGCCGCTGGCGGTGGGCGGCCTGCTGTGGCTGGCCTGGCAGGGCCAGGGCCACTTCGGCCAGCCGCCACCGGCCGACAGCGCCTGGTTGCTGCTGGCCGGGCCGTTCACTGCCGTGCCGCTGCTGCTGTTTGCTGCTGGCGCAAGGCGGGTGTCACTGGCCACGCTGGGCTTGTTGCAGTACGTGAGTCCGTCGCTGCAGTTCGTGCTGGGCGTGTTTCTCTACCAGGAGCCGTTCAGCACCGGCCGGGGCATCGGCTTTCTGCTGATCTGGACGGCGCTGGCGCTCTACAGCGCCGAGAGCTGGCGGGTGCTGCGGCAGGCGCGGCTGGCGGCAGCGCAGGCGGCACAGCCCGCCTGAATCACATCACCCCCCAGGGGCCAGGTCGCCGGCCAAGGCCGCCAGCGTCTCGGGTGTGATCTGCACATGCGCCGGATAGTGGCTGTGGTCGCAGCCCAGCTTGACGGAGGCTCCGGCGCGCACCGCCTGGCGCGCTACCGGGGTGAATTCAAAGCGCACGAAATGCACCGCGCTGGTCTTCTCGGCGTTCTCGCGGTCGAGGTCTTCGTCGGCGATGGCATACACACGGGCATGCCCTTCCACCTCGATGAACATGCGGTCTTCCACACCGATCAGCCGGGCCAGCTCACGCTTGCGCTCATGCTGGTCGGGATATTCGATCAGCAGCGTGGCCTTCCAGTTGCTGCCGTCGGGCACCAGCGGGGCATAGGCGTCGATCTCGGCCTGGATGCCGTCCTCATCGAAGATTTTCTCGATGTGCAGCATCTCCTGGATCTGCCGGCGGATGGTGGCCTCGTCCTCAAACTGCAGCGTGATGTGCTCGCCCAGGTGCACGCTGCGCAGCTTGCGGTGGGCAATCACCTGCGGCTTGGACGACTTGCGGACCTTGCTGTAGGCCTCCAGCGTCAACAGGTTGTCTCGGGTGATGGGCATGGTCAGTTGATTCCGTAGGCGTATCGAAGCAGGCTCAGCGGATGCTGCAGCGCCTTGGCCGGCGTGCCGGCCTGGGCCATGCCCTGGGCGATGTGGTGGCCGGCCAGGGCGCAGTCGCTGCTGATGAAATCAGGGCCGTCCTTGGCCATGGCCTTGAACACCGGCTTGCCGATCTTCATGGCCACCGGGTGGGTGGCGGTCTTCACGCCATAGGTGCCGGCATGGCCGCTGCAGCGCTCCACCGTGGTCAGCTGCACCGCCACCGTCTGGCCGATCAGCTTGAACATCTCTTCGGTCTTCTTGCCGATGTTCTGCACCCGGCCATGGCAGGGGATGTGGTAACTCACCTTGCCCAGGTCACGCTGGAAGTCGGTCTTGAGCAGGCCGTCTTTCTGGCGTGCCACCAGGTATTCGAACGGGTCGAACATCGCCGCCTTGACCGCCTGCACATCGGCGTCGTCAGGGAACATCAACGGCAGTTCCTGCTTGAACATCAGCGTGCAACTGGGCACGGGGGTGACGATGGCCCAGCCTTCGCGTGCAAAGCGGGCCAGCACCGGGATGTTGGCGTCCTTCTGCTTTTCCACACCGTTCAAGTCACCCAGCTCCAGCTTGGGCATGCCGCAGCAGCTTTCCTCATCGACCAGCACCCAGGGGATGGCGTTGTGGTCGAGCACCTTGATCAGGTCGTGGCCGATGCCTGGCTCGTTGTGGTTGATGAAGCAGGTGGCGAAGATGGCCACCCGCCCAGGGGTGCGCTGGCCGCTGACCACCGCCGTGGCGCTGCCCTGGCTGGGCGCCGTCTGGCGCAGGCGCTTGTCGGCCAGGTCAGGCAGCCACGCGTCGGGGTGCACGCCCAGCATGCTGTCGAGCAGGCTGCGGCCGGCCTTGCTGCGGTTGACCGCGTTGACCGCCTGTACCACCACCGGGATGCCGGCAAAGCTGCCGTGCACATCGGTGCGGGCCAGCATCTTCTCGCCCTCGCCCACCAGGCCCTGGCTGTGCTTGATGGCCTTGGCGCGCAGCATCAGGTGCGGAAAGTCCAGCTGCCAGGGGTGCGGCGGCGTGTACGGGCACTTGGTCATGTAGCACAGGTCGCACAGGTAGCACTGGTCGACGACCTTGGCGTAATCGGCCTTGGCCACGCCGTGCACTTCACCGTCGGCAGTGGCGTCGACCAGGTCAAACAGATTGGGGAAGCTCTGGCACAGGCTGACGCAGCGGCGGCAGCCGTGGCAGATGTCGAACACCCGCTCCATTTCCTGCTCGCAGGCTTCGCGGTCGTAGAACGCGGGGTTCTTCCAGTCCAGAGGGTGCCGGGTGGGCGCCTCGAGGTTGCCTTCGCGCTTGCTCATCGTGGGCTGTTGCGGGTTTGGGGACCAAGAGAAAAGCACAAGGGGCCGTGACGACCCCTTGTGCAGGCTGGCGTGGCGGCCGGTCAGTCGACCAGCGCGTCCAGGGCCTTCTGATAGCGGTTGGCGTGCGAGCGCTCGGCCTTGGCCAGGGTTTCGAACCAGTCGGCGATCTCGTCGTAGCCTTCGTCGCGTGCGGTCTTGGCCATGCCGGGGTACATGTCGGTGTACTCGTGCGTCTCGCCGGCCACGGCGGCGGCCAGGTTCTGGCGGCTGCTGCCGATGGGCATGCCGGTGGCCGGGTCGCCCGAGCCGTTCTCCAGGAATTCAAGGTGGCCATGGGCATGGCCGGTTTCACCCTCGGCCGTGGACCGGAACAGCGCGGCCACGTCGTTCTGGCCCTCGATGTCGGCCTTGTTTGCGAAGTACAGGTAACGGCGGTTGGCCTGGGATTCGCCGGCGAAGGCGTCCTTCAGGTTCTGCTCGGTCTTGGAACCCTTCAAGCTCATGGGATGCTCCTCTTGCAGGTCGGTCAGGGCTGGCGGGCAGGCGCCAGCGCAGCGGATGTGCCTGCACCCGTGGGGGATACAGACGGCCTGACGCTAGCAGCCGAACGGGGCAGGCGCCAATGCAATGCATCAATGCATTGCATAGCCCCGCTCGATTTAATGGTTATCCCTGCCTATCCAGCCGACAGCCCCAACAGGCGCAGCGCATGCTGGTGCGCGCGGCCCGCCGGGTCAACCAGGTCGTGCAGCACAGTGAAGTGGTTCAAACCCGGCAATGCCTCGCACACCGGCACGCTGCCGGGGCCCCACTGGTCGCGGATCAGCTGGTTCTGGCGCTGGAACTCGTCGCTCTCCAGCCCGCCCACCAGGGCGACCAGAGGCCCGCGCGGGCGAGGGAAGAAGGCCGGGCTGAGCCGCCGCACCGAGACGGGCGAGAGCTGCAGGTCGGCCGCCAGGAACGGCGTCTGGCGGACCGGTTCCAGGTCGAACAAGCCCGAGATGGCCATGGCTCCATGCACCACGCGCTGTGGCAGGTCGTCGCCCACCATCTTCCAGTGACAGGCCAGCAGCATGGCCGCCAGATGGCCGCCGGCCGAGTGGCCCACCACCACGATGCGGTTGGGGTTGCCGCCGTAGCGCGCGGCATGGCGCCAGACCCAGGCCAGGGCCTGGGTGGTCTGCAGGGCGATCTGCTCGATGCTGACGGCCGGACACAGCGCGTAGTTGGGCACCACCACCATGGCCCCGGCCTGCACGAAGGCCGGCGCCACGAAACTGTGGTCGGCCTTGTCGAGCGAGCGCCAATAGCCGCCGTGGATGAACACCAGCACCGGCGCGTCCGCCTCGCGGGCCGGAAAGACATCCAGCGTCTCGCCCGGGGCGCTGCCATAGGCCTCATCGAGCACGCAGGTCATGCGTTTGCGCGACAGTGCAGAGGCCTGGGCCCAGCGCGGCAGCAGCACATCGGCAGCCTCGGGCACGCGGGCGCGGTTGTTGTATTGGGCGTCGTGCCACGCCGCATCGTGAAGAGCCATGGAATCAGTCCGTCGGTCGAAGAAGCCGAGTTTGTACCGCGACTGCGCCAGGCTGTGCCCTGCAAATGCTGCTGCTAGAATTTCAGGAGTTTGTCGGGGGTGTAGCTCAGCTGGGAGAGCGTCGCGTTCGCAATGCGAAGGTCAGGAGTTCGATCCTCCTCATCTCCACCAAGTCAAGATCTCGGGCCGTCCCAATCGGTGCCAGGAAACCGGAAAAGCCTCAAGGAATCAACGCCTTGGGGCTTTTTTCTTGTCCCAGGCTGTTCCTGGCGAGTCGCTACGATCCGAGTTCGCATTGCAGGAACTTCCGCAGTAACCAGAGAATCTGCCTGGTTCTCTCGTTGAAGTTACTGGATGGCCCAGCATCTCATCCCCTCAGCTGCCACCCTCAAGGCGAACAAGCCTGGGGACACCAGGCGTCGCCTCAGTGACGGGGCGGGCCTGTACATGCTGCTGTTCGTCAACGGGGGGTCACACGGCTGGCGCTTGGACTACACGTTCGAAGGTCGTCGCAAGACCCTGAGCCTGGGCACCTACCCCAACACCACCCTCAGCTCAGCTCGACAGAAGGCCGAGCAGGCCCGGCGACTGGTCAGCGCGGGCACCGATCCGAGTTCAGCCCGCCAACAACAGAAGGCCTCGGCGGCCAAACAGCGCCAGATCGAGAAGCTTGTGGATGCCAGGCTGCCTCTTCCAGAGTCGTTCGAGGCCGTCGCGCGCGAGTGGTACGCCAAGCACCAGCCCTCTTGGGCAGCCAGCCATGCCGACAAGATCATCCGTCGCCTGGAGCGGGACGTCTTCCCGTGGCTCGGAAGCAAGCCGATCGAGGCAATCAGACCCCCTGAGTTGTTGCAGGTTCTCAAGCGTGTGGAGGCCAGGGGAGCCATCGAGACCACCCACCGGGTTCAGCAGAATTGCAGCCAGGTGTTCCGATATGCGGTTGCGATCGGTCTCATCGAAAGCGACCCAAGCCGAGACCTGCGCGGCGCCCTACCCCCTTGGAGGCCGGAGCACTACCCGACCTTGACTGACCCTCGCCGAGTCGGGCACCTTCTGCGGGACATCGACGCCTACGAAGGCGGTTTCATCACGCGCTGCGCGATGAAACTCTCGCCGCTGCTCTTCGTCCGGCCTGGCGAACTTCGGCGGGCAGAGTGGCAGGAGATCAATCTCGAAGCAGCGGAGTGGCGCATACCTGCTTTGAAGATGAAAGGGCGCGTGATGCACATCGTGCCGCTGGCTACGCAGTCGGTCGCCGTCCTGAATGAACTCAAGCCCCTGACGGGGCCCAGTGGTTGGGTATTTCCAGGCAACCGGACCAATGGAGAGCCGATGAGCGAGAACACGGTCAACGCGGCTCTGCGCCGGATGGGCTATGACCGCGCAACGCTGACGGCCCACGGCTTTCGCGGCATGGCTTCGACGATGCTGCATGAGATCGGTTGGCCGTCGGATGTCGTCGAGCGGCAGCTTTCCCACGCCGAGAGGAACTCGGTGAAGGCCGCGTACAACCACGCGGAACATCTGCCGGAGCGTCGGCGGATGATGCAAGCTTGGGCCGACCATCTGGACCAACTTCGCCAGTCCAGGGCTACTAATCCGTAGGTCCCTGGTTCGAGCCCAGGTCGGGGAGCCATAGTTTGCAAGGGTCAGCGGGTTAGCGCCTGCTGACTTTTTGCTTTCTGGGGTTGGCTGGTGCCAGTCTGGTGCCAGTTTTGAAGCAGATGAAATTTCTGCACCGCAACTCAGGTCTGGCGATGACCGTTGTGCTGGCACCGCATCTGAAACCTTCACCCAAGGCCCACAACGGCGGATTGACCGGCAGGATCACCCGTCTGCCGGTCCGGCCGACTGAACGGGCTCGGTGCTGCCAACTCGCCTGGCCCATCTGCTCGGCAAGCCCCAGGTCGAGCCCGTGAGCCCCAGGGTCTGGCCTATCGCGAGCCCGATGGGCGCGCCGCCATCGTCATCGGCCAAGGTGCGGCCGCCACCCACAGGGGCAATGACCACACCACTGCTGGCCTTGCTCAGCAGGTCAGCGGGATCGACCTGGCGCAGCCTGAACAGCAGCTCGGGCTGGCTGTCGAAGCGCGCGCCGATGCCGTAGAGGACGGCGGCGACGTGCCCGCACATGGGCGCACCGCCCGGGCACGAACAGTTGAAGGCGATGTCCCTGCGCAAGGGGAACAGCCCATCGCCCTGGCGGCACAGGCGGTCCATCACGCCCCTGGAGAAGCGCCCTGCAGCAGTTCCACCAGCGAGTCGATGCCGCCAACGCAGTCGGCGCAGACTTGCTGCCACTTCGCCTGCGGCACCGGCTGGACGGTGATGGTGGTGCGGTACATCGAGAAGGCGCAGGCAACAGCCCGATTGTTATCGCCGACCTCAGA
>JARXAJ010000316.1 GCA_029865965.1 Aquabacterium sp. | reverse complement strand
CCACGCGGGCATGCAGCGCTCCGGCTTCCACATCGGCCATGGTGCGGGCCATCTGCTCCAGCGGGCGGAAGATCTGCCGCGCCCAGCGCGCCGACCACAGCGCTGCGGCGATCATCACCGCGAAGAACACCACGCCGATGCCCGCCAGTACGCTGTACTTCAGCCAGGTGAAGGGCCGCTCCAGATAACCCACGTAGAGCATGCCCACCCGCTGGCCGGCGGCGTCGGCCAGCGGGGCGTAGGCCGACACATACCAGTCGTTGACGACGAAGGCGCGGTCCAGCCAGGTGCTGCCCCGGCCCAGCACTGCGTCACGCACGGCCATCGACACGCGGGTGCCGATGGCGCGCTGTTCACCACCGCTGCCGCCCTTGTCGGCACCAAACAACCGCACATTGGTGGAGATGCGCACATCGTCAAGAAACAGCGTGGCCGTGCCGCGGCTGCCGAAGGGCAAGGCCCCCTCAGGGTAGACGATGGCATTGATGTGGTCGATGAAGGGCAGGTTCTGGTTCAGCAGCACGCCGGCCTGCACCCAGGCCAGCAGGCGGCCGGCCGCATCGCGCACCGGCGCGCTGGCCTGCAGCACCATGGCCCGGTCTTCATGGCTGCGCGGGCTGGGCTGGGCATTGCGGGTGGGCACCAGCGCCACCTGCACCCGCGCGCGCAGTGCCGGTGACAGCAGGCCCTGCTGCGCTGGCGACAGCACCGCCACCGTGGCCGTGGTGCGGCTGGCGGCATCGGCCCGGGCCATCGGCAGGGGTGCGGCCACGCCGGCGCCCAGTGCCGCGCTGTCGAAGTCGGCCAGCAGCAGGTGGCCGTCGGCCGTGCGCAGGTTGATGAAGTCCAGCGCCTCGCGCTGCTTGTAGCGCAGCAGCAGCGCGCGAAGCTGCGCCACATCCAGCGCGCCCCGGCCCGTCAGCGCGGTCTGCAGCGCATGCGAATCGGCCACGGCACCGGTGCTGGCTGCCACCTCGCCCTGCACCCGGTCGAAGTAGCCATGGGCCACCGCCAGGTCGGACCGCACCTTGGTGATCAGCAGGCGGTCGAGCGCCGCATTGCCCCAGACCAGCAGCACCACGCCCAGCAACGGCAGCACCACCACCAGCGGCAGCAGCACCATGGCCAGCAGCTTGCGGCGGATGGGCCAATGCTGGAAGGCCCACCAACCCGGCAGGCCGCGCCGGCCGGTCACCCCGGCTGGCCCCATTCGGCCACGCGGCGCTCCAGCGTGCGGCGCGAAATGCCCAGCAACTGCGCCGCCCGGGTCTTGTCGCCAGCCACGCTGTCGAGCACGGCCAGGATGTGCTGCTTCTCCAGCGCGTGCAGGTCGGTGTTGGCCGGCAGCGCCGCAGCGCCGGCCGGGCTGCGCGGGCTGGCGCCTTCTTGCCGGCGGTCCTGCCGGGCCAGGCCCTGGTAGAGCGCCGACACATTCAGCGCACCCAGGATCAGTGACCGTTCGATCAGGTTGCGCAGTTCCCGCACATTGCCCGGCCAGTCGTATTGCTGCAGGTAGTGCAGCTCGTCGGCAGTGACGGCGATCGGCGGCACGCCCAGGCGCGGTGCCAGCGTGTTGATGAAGTGCGCCACCAGCGCGGCCATGTCTTCCTTGTGGGCGCGCAGCGGTGGCAGGTTGATCTCGACGACCTGCAGCCGGTAGTACAGGTCCTTGCGGAAGCGGCCGCTGTCGACTTCGTCAGCCAGCTTGCGGTGGGTGGCTGCGACGATGCGCACATCCACCGGGATCTCCTGCTCGCTGCCCACCGGGCGAATGCGGCGCTCTTCCAGCACCCGCAGCAGCGTGGCCTGCTGCGCCGGTGGCAGCTCACCGATCTCGTCGAGGAACAGCGTGCCGCCCTGGGCATAGACGAACAGGCCATCGCGCCCCGGGCGGCCGCTGCTGCCCGTTGATGGGGCCTGCGCCTGGCCGAACAGCTCGCTGTCGATCAGGTCGGGCGACAAGGTGGCGCAGTTCACCGGCACGAACGGCCCGGCTGCACGCGGGCTGTTGCGGTGCAGCGCCAGCGCGGCCAATTCTTTGCCGGTGCCCGATTCACCGCTGAGCAACACGATGCTGTCGACCGTTGCCACCCGCTGCAGCGCGGCCTGCAGGCCCTTGATGGCGAGCGAGCTGCCCACCAGGCCATCCGCCGACGGGGTGGTCTGCTGCAGGGCGCGGCGCAGCACCCAGTTCTCGCGCCGCAGGCCGGCACGCTCCAGCCCCTGGCGCAGTGCATTCAGGATCTGCGTCACCCGGAACGGCTTCAGGATGAAGTCGCTGGCGCCGGCGCGCAGCGCTTCGATGGCGGTGTCCAGGTCGGCAAAGGCCGTGATCAGCACCACTTCGCCGTCGAAGCCGCGTTCCCGCAAGGCCCGCAGCCAGGTGATGCCGCTGATGCCGGGCAGTGCGATGTCGAGCACCACCAGGTCGAACCGGTGGTGGCGCACCAGCACATCGCCCGCCTCGGCAGATTCGGCGCAGTGCACCTGGCCCACCCGGGGCAGCAAGGTCTTCTGCAGGAAGTTGCGCATGCCGGGCTCATCGTCGACCACCAGCACGGCGGCCAGGGGCCACTGCTCACGCTGGGCATGGGCGGTTGGCGGGGCAGTGGCGTCGGGCATGGAAGCGGTATGGGCGGCAGATTGTAGAAAGGCCAAACCAGCGCCAGGCTGACACGGCAGTCCGGCGTGCGGGCGCAGGCGGGGTGGATGGACAGGCTGACCCCCTTCAACGGCCAACCGCGACAACTTGTCCACCCCGGACCCGGGCGCGCACTGATTGCCGCGGGGTTCGAGCTGTCAGTTAATCTTGGCGTGGATATGCAAGCTTGAGCATGGCTTGCGCCATATGCACCCAGGAGGCCATCATGCGCACGATTCCCCAGCCCAGCCCGCCCGCAGCGACCGACACCAGCCCGGTGTCGCGCCGGCGGCTGTTTGCAGGCGCCGGCACCGCCGGTGCCCTGGCTGCAGCCGCCGCCGTGCTGCCGCTGGCGCCCGCGCCCGAGCCCACAGCCGCAGCCGAACCCAAACCCGTGCCCGAGGCAGGTGGCGGCTACCAGCTGACCGCGCACGTGCAGCACTATTACCGGACCACCAAGGTCTGACGCCGGAGAGCCCCCGATGTTGTTGACCCGCAAGCCTGGCGCCGCGTCTGCCCGCGCCACCCCGTCCGGCCTGGTGGCCAGCCTGGCGCGCGGCGTGTCGCGCGCCATCCCCACGATGGACCGCCGCGCCTTCCTGCGCCGGTCGGGCCTGGGTGTGGGCGCCGGCATCGCCGCATCGCAACTGCTGCTGGTGAAGAAGGCCGAGGCCGTCAACGCCAACAAGGCCGCCGATGGCGTGGCCAAGAAGGTGGAACTGCGCCGCACCGTCTGCGGCCACTGCTCGGTGGGTTGCGCGGTCGATGCGGTGGTGGAGAACGGCGTGTGGGTGCGGCAAGAGCCGGTGTTCGACTCGCCCATCAACCTGGGCGCCCATTGCGCCAAGGGCGCCGCGCTGCGCGAGCATGGCCATGGCGAATACCGCCTGAAGTACCCGATGAAGCTGGTGGGCGGCAAGTACCAGCGCATCAGCTGGGACCAGGCGCTCGACGAGATCAGCGCCAAGATTTTGGCCCTGCGCAAGGACAGCGGGCCCGATTCCATCTTCGTGGTGGGGTCCAGCAAGCACAACAACGAGCAGGCCTACCTGCTGCGCAAGTGGATCAGCTTCTGGGGCAGCAACAACACCGACCACCAGGCCCGCATCTGCCACAGCACCACCGTCGCCGGCGTCGCCAATACCTGGGGGTATGGCGCGATGACCAACAGCTACAACGACATGCAGAACGCCAAGGCGGCGATCTACATCGGCAGCAATGCGGCTGAAGCCCACCCGGTCAGCATGCTGCACATGCTGCATGCCAAGGAAAACGGCTGCAAGATGATCGTGGTCGACCCACGCTTCACCCGCACCGCCGCCCGGGCCGATGAATACGTGCGCATCCGTTCAGGCAGCGACATCCCGTTCCTGTTCGGCGTGATGCACCACATCTTCAAGAACGGCTGGGAAGACAAGAAGTACATCGCCGACCGCGTCTGGGGCATGGACAAGGTGCGTGACGAATGCCTGACCCAGTGGACACCCGACAAGGTGTTCGAGGCCTGCGGCGTCGATGAAGCCACCACACTGAAGGTGGCGACCATCCTGCACGAGAACCGCCCCGGCACCATCGTCTGGTGCATGGGCCAGACCCAGCACACCATCGGCAACGCCATCGTGCGGGCCAGCTGCCTGCTGCAACTGGCGCTGGGCAACGTGGGCAAGAGCGGCGGCGGCACCAACATCTTCCGCGGCCACGACAACGTGCAGGGCGCCACCGATGTGGGCCCCAACCCCGACAGCCTGCCCGGCTATTACGGCCTGACCGAAGGATCGTGGAAGCACTTCGCCAAGGTGTGGGGTGTCGACTACGAGTGGATCAAGAAGCAGTACGCCCCCGGCATGATGACCAAGCCGGGCATGACGGTCTCACGCTGGGTTGACGGCGTGCTCGAGAAGAACGAGCTGATCGACCAGGACAGCAACCTGCGCGGTCTGTTCTTCTGGGGCCATGCGCCCAACAGCCAGAGCCGCGGGCTCGAGATGAAAAAGGCGATGGACAAGCTCGACCTGCTGGTGGTGGTCGACCCGTTCCCCAGCGCCACCGCTGCGATGGCGGCCATGCCCGGCAAGCCCGAGGACCAGAACCCCAACCGCGCGGTCTACCTGCTGCCCACCACCACCCAGTTCGAGACCAGTGGGTCGTGCACTGCCAGCAACCGCAGCATCCAGTGGCGCGAAAAGGTCATCGAGCCGCTGTGGGAAAGCCGCACCGACCACATGATCATGGTCCAGCTGGCCCAGAAGCTGGGCTTCGACAAGGAACTGGTCAAGAACTACAAGATGGTGCAGGGCAAGGGCGGCATGGAGCCCGAGCCCGAATCCATCCTGCGCGAAATCAACAAGAGCGTGTGGACCATCGGCTACACCGGCCAGAGCCCCGAGCGGCTGAAGGCCCACATGCGCAACATGAACGTCTTCGACGTGAAGACGCTGCGCGCCAAGGGCGGCATCGACAAGGAAACCGGCTACAAGCTCGACGGCGACTACTTCGGCCTGCCCTGGCCGTGCTACGGCACGCCCGAGCTCAAGCACCCTGGATCGCCCAATCTCTACGACACCAGCCGGCATGTGATGGACGGTGGCGGCAACTTCCGCGCCAACTTCGGGGTCGAGCGTGACGGCCAGTCGCTGCTGGCCGCAGATGGCTCGCACAGCCTGGGTGCCGACCTGACCACTGGCTACCCCGAGTTTGACCACCTGCTGCTCAAGAAGCTGGGCTGGTGGGCCGACCTGAGCGAAGCCGAGCAGAAGGCCGCCGAGGGCAAGAACTGGAAGACCGACCCGTCGGGCGGCATCATCCGCGTGGCCATGCAGGTGCACGGCTGCCACCCCTTCGGCAATGCCAGGGCGCGGGCCGTTGTGTGGAACTTCCCCGACCCGGTGCCCAAGCACCGCGAGCCGCTCTACAGCACCCGGCCCGACCTGGTGGCCAAGTACCCCACGCATGACGACCGCAAGGCCTTCTGGCGCCTGCCCACGCTGTTCAAGACGGTGCAAGATCAGAACAAGGACATCGGCAAGACCTTCCCGCTGATCATGTCCAGCGGCCGGCTGGTCGAATACGAAGGCGGCGGAGAAGAAACCCGCAGCAACCCCTGGCTGGCCGAGCTGCAGCAGGAGATGTTCGTCGAGATCAACCCCAAGGCTGCCAACGACCGCGGCATCCGCCACGGCGACTGGGTGTGGGTGAAGACCCCGCCGATGGCCGCGCTGCCCGACTTCAAGGGCATGCGCATGAAGGCCCTGGTCACCGAGCGGGTCGACGCCGAGACGGTGTGGATGCCGTTCCACTTCAGCGGCCACTGGGGCGGCGTGGACATGGCGCGCTACTACCCCGACGGTGCCGGGCCGGTGATCCGCGGAGAGTCCATCAACACCGGCACCACCTACGGCTACGACAGCGTCACGATGATGCAAGAGACCAAAACCACGGTCTGCCAGATTGAGAAAGTGGCATGACCCACCCCCGTAGCGCCTGCGGCGCTCCCCCTCCAGGGGGCGCCCCCAGCGGCCCGGCAAAGCCGGTTCTGCAACGGCTGCTTGCGCAATGCATCCCCAGTGCGACAGGAGATTCTTGAATGGCCCGCATGAAGTTCATCTGCGACTCGGAGCGCTGCATCGAGTGCAACGGTTGTGTCACCGCCTGCAAGGCGGAGCATGAAGTGCCCTGGGGCGTCAACCGCCGCCGGGTCGTCACCCTCAACGACGGCGTGCCCGGCGAGAAAAGCATCTCGGTGGCCTGCATGCACTGCAGCGACGCGCCATGCATGGCGGTGTGCCCGGTCGATTGCTTCTACCGCACCGACGAAGGTGTGGTGCTGCACGACAAGGACACCTGCATCGGCTGCGGCTACTGCAGCTATGCCTGCCCCTTCGGCGCGCCGCAGTTCCCCACCAACGGCACCTTCGGCCTGCGCGGCAAGATGGACAAGTGCACCTTCTGCGCCGGCGGGCCCGAAGCCAACGGCAGCGAAGCCGAATACGAGAAGTACGGCCGCAACCGTCTGGCCGAAGGCAAGCTGCCGGCCTGCGCCGAGATGTGCAGCACCAAGGCCCTGATCGGCGGTGACGGCGACGTGGTGGCCGACATCTTCCGCACCCGGGTGCTGACCCGCGGCAAGGGCAGCGAGGTCTGGGGCTGGGGCACGGCCTACGGCAAGCCGGTGGCGGGCGGCAACCAGCCCAAGGCCGCCAAGTCATGACCCGCCTGCAACAGCTGGGTCTGGTGGCCCTGGTGGCTGCTGCCAGTCTGCTGTCGGCCTGTTCCGAGAAGCCGCAGACATCGGCCACCAAGCAGCATGATGGCAAGCCCTGGCAAGGCGTGGTGACGGGCCAGGCGCCGGATGCCGGCTTCAAGGCCGGCGACCAGGCAGCGTGGCAAGAGCAGCTGCGCACCCGCACACAGCGCGGCCAGAACGAATACACCCGGGCGCCCGCCACACCCTGAGCCCGTGCAGGAGCTGCCATGACCGCCTTGATCCGACAACTGCTGGCCGCAGCAGCGCTGTGCCTGGCCACCGGCGCCAGCCTGGCACAGGCCAGCACGGCCACCGCTGAGCCCGCCCCCAAAGGCCCACCTGATGGCTTTGTGGTGCCTGCCGACCCCAAGCCGGGCGACAGCAACGCCGAACGGGCCCGCAGCCAGCCCGGCAACAACGCCCCGATGTGGCGTGCGGTGCGCGATTCCGGCCTGCAGCCCGGCAGCAGCAGCCTGCCCGGCGCCGAACAGGGCGTGCTGATCCAGCCCTTCGTGCAATACCCGGGCTCACGTCTGACCAATGCCGGCGAGGCCTGGCGCCAGGTGCGCAACCAGTGGCTGCTGCCCTATGGCGGCTCGCTGTTGCTGATCGTGGTGGTGGCGCTGGGGCTGTTCTACTGGAAGAAAGGCGCGCTGGGCCAAGACCACCCGGACGCCGGCCTGGTCATCGAGCGCTTCACCCCACTGGAACGCGCCGCGCACTGGACCAATGCCATCGCCTTCGTCACGCTGGCCATCTCAGGCATCGTGATGGCGTTTGGCAAATTCTTCTTGCTGCCGGTGCTGGGCAGCAGCCTGTTCGGCTGGCTGACCTACGCGCTGAAGACCGCGCACAACTTCGTCGGCCCGCTGTTTGCCGTGTCGCTGGTGATCGTGCTGGTCACCTTCGTCAAGGACAACATCGCCACCATCTGGGATGTCAGGTGGCTGGTGCGCGGCGGCGGCCTGCTGGGTGGCGAACAGGTGCCGTCGCACCGCTTCAACCCGGCCGAAAAGGGCATGTTCTGGTGGGGCATCTGCGTGCCGGGCATCGTGGTGGTGGGTTCGGGCCTGGTGCTCGACAAGCTGCTGCCCGGCCTGGACTACCTGCGCGGTGACATGCAGGTGGCCCACATGATCCACGCGGTGGCGTCGGTGATCATGATGGTGTTCCTGCTGGGCCACATCTACATGGGCACCATCGGCACGCGGGGCGCCTACAAGGCCATGCGCACCGGCTATGTCAATGAAGGCTGGGCGCGTGAACACCATGCCCTGTGGCTCGACGACGTGAAGGCCGGCAAGATCCCGGTGCAGCGGTCCACGCCTGCCGGGGCTGCGCCACCGGTGGGCGACACCCCGGCACGTGCCTGACGTTGCAGGAGAATCCCCTTGACCATGACCAAGATCCTCACCCCGCTGCTGCTGGCCCTGCTGGCCACCAGCACCACCGCCAAGCTGCCTGCCCCCAACGACGAGGCCAAGGCCAAGGCTGCCGAAGCCGCCGCCAAGACGGCCCATGCCGGCAAGGTGGACAGCTACAAGTTGTGCCTGGCGATGGACAAGGTGGCTGCCGGCCACCAGGCTGCCGCCAAGAAGGCCGGCAAACCCGCACCGGCACCCACCGACACCCCGGCCTGTGCCGACCCGGGGCCGTTTGTCATTGCGACCGCGGGTGCCGCGCCTGCCCCTGTGGTGGCCGCTGCCCCGGCCGCACCTGCGGCAGCCGCCAAGAAGTGACACGGCTCCATGGCCCTGCCGCAGCGTCAAACTGACGGCATGGCAGCCGACGGCATACCCGCGCGGCCCGACCACGCCGAACCCAGCGCCTTTGAATCCCCGTTGCCGCGCAGCCTGGTGCCTGGCGCGCCGCGGCTCACCGCCGCGCAAGGCACGCTGCTGCGCGAGATCACGGTGCAAGACGAACACGGTGCGCGCCGCACGGTGCACATCCCGGCCGAGCGGCCGCTGACGGTGTTCATCGACAAACGCGAGCTGGTCACGCTGATGACGCTGGGCGCCTGCCCCGAGTTGCTGGTGCTGGGCTGGCTGCTGAACCAGCGGCTGATCCAAAACGTGGCCGAGGTGCAATCGGTCACCGTCGACTGGGACGTCGGCGCTGCTGCCGTCCACACCCATGCCGGCATCGACGACCTGGCCGGCAAGACCGCACACCGCGTGGTCACCACCGGCTGCGGCCAGGGCACGGTGTTCGGCGATGCGATGGCGCAGCTGGGCAGCATCCACCTGCCCGATGCCAGCAGGGCCCGCATCCGCCAGGGCACGCTGAATGCGCTGCTTGAGCAGATGCGCCAGCGCAACAGCATCCACCGCAAGGCGGGGTCGGTGCACGGTTGTGCGCTGTTTGCCGGCAGCCAGATGCTGGTGGCGGTGGAAGACGTGGGCCGCCACAACGCCATCGACACCATTGCTGGCTGGATGGCCCTGCACGGCGTGCACGGGGCCGACAAGACCTTCTACACCACCGGCCGGCTGACCAGCGAGATGGTGATGAAGTCGGCCCAGATGGGCGTGCCGATCATCGTGTCGCGCAACGGCGTCACCGCCATGGGCCACGCGCTGGCCGAGCAATTGGGCATGACCCTGTTCGGCCGCGCCGCCAACCGCCACTTCCTCTGCTACACCGGTTTCGACCGCTTCGACGCTGAACCCGATGCCCAGCGCCCACCTGTGCGGGTGGTGGCGGGCTGAGTCGGCAGCATTGCACAAGGTCGTCGCGCGGGCGCCAGCACGCGCCGCCGCAAGCCTGCGAAAATACGTTGGTGCACCTTCTCAACGCCGACCTGCATTGCCATTCCCGTTTCTCTGACGGCACCCTCACCCCCACCGCGCTGGCGCAGCGCGCCCATGCCAACGGCGTGGAACTCTGGGCCCTGACTGACCATGACGAAACCAGCGGCCTGGCTGAAGCCGCCCAGGCCGCTGCTGCGCTGGGCATGGGCTTCGCCAACGGCGTCGAGATCTCGGTCACCTTTGCCGGCGAAACCGTGCACATCGTCGGCCTGGGCTTCGACGCCAGCAACGCCGCCCTGCTGGCCGGCCTGGCGCACACCCGGGGCGGCCGCCTGCAGCGCGCCCAGGCCATGGCCGACGGCCTGGCCCAGGTGGGCCTGAAGGGTGCGCTCGACGGTGCGCTGCGCTATGTGGGCAACCCGGCGCTGGTGTCACGCACCCACTTTGCACGTTGGCTGGTGGAAACCGGCGCCTGCACCGACACCGGCGCGGTGTTCCGCCGCTACCTGACAGAAGGCAAACCCGGCTTCGTGCCGCATCAGTGGGCCGGGCTGGGCGAGGCTGTGCGCTGGATCACCCAGGCCGGCGGCGTGGCCGTCATCGCCCACCCGGGCCGTTACAAGTTCACCGTGAACGAAGAGTTCGCGCTGTTCTCCGAGTTCAAGGCCCATGGCGGCCAAGGCGTCGAGGTGCTGACCGGCAGCCATGGCCAGGCCGACACCGCGAAGTACACCGCCATGGCGCAAGAGTTCGGCCTGCTGGCTTCGCGCGGCAGTGACTTCCATTCACCGGAAGAAAGCCGCATCGATCTGGGCACCCTGCCCGATCTGCCCGGCACGCTGCAGCCGGTGTGGCAAGCGCTGGCGCAGCCAGGCACCAACTGGGCGGCTGCGGCCACCAGCCTGCAAGCTGGATGACTTGCGGCCCGCCCGGGCCGCGGCGGGCGTAGAGTGGGCCGACCATCCCCGTCCACCAAACCGCCTCCGGCCGCGCATGTCGCAGTACTTTGACGTCCATCCTGACAATCCCCAGCCGCGGCTGATCAAGCAGGCTGCCCAACTGCTGCACCAGGGTGGCGTGTGCGCCGTGCCCACCGACAGCAGCTATGCCCTGGTGTGCCACCTGGACGACAAGGCCGCTGCCGAGGCGCTGCGCCGCATCCGCCAGGTCGATGACAAGCACCACCTCACCCTGCTGTGCCGCGACCTGTCGGAGCTGGCCACCTATGCCCGGGTCGATAACCGCCAGTTCCGCCTGCTGAAGCTGGGCACGCCCGGGCCCTACACCTTCATCCTGGAAGCGACCAAGGAGGTGCCACGCCGGCTGTCGCACCCGTCGCGGCGCACCATCGGCCTGCGGGTGCCCGAGCACAAGGTGACGCAGGCCCTGCTGGCCGAACTGGGGCAGCCGCTGCTGGCCACCACGCTGATCGCCCCGGGCGAGACCGAGCCGATGAACGACGCCGACGACATCCTGGTGCGCTTCCAGAAGCTGATCGCCGGGGTGGTGGATGCCGGCGCCTGCCCGATGTCACCCACCACGGTGATCGACCTGAGCGGTGAAGTGCCCACGCTGGTGCGTCAGGGCCGTGGTCCGCTTGGCCGGCTGGGGCTGTGAGCCGGGCCACTTGCAGGCGGTGTGCCAACGCCACCTGCCAAGCAGGTGGCCGGCCGGCTTGAATACGGCGCTCGGCCAGTGATCATCCGCCGCGCTGCAGGCCGTCGAGTACCTGCTGCGGGCTGAAGCCCAGTTGCAGATGCCCGCGCACCACCAGCGTGGGTGTGCCGCGGGCGCCCAGCGCCTGGTAGCGGGCAGCGCAGCCAGCGTCACGCTCGACGAAGCATTCGGTGAACGGCACCTGCTGGTCGGTCAGCCAGCGGCGCGCAACGGTGCAGTACACGCAGGTTGTGGACGACAGCATCTGGATGTCACCCGGCCGCACCTGTGCCACCAGTTGCGCGCCGATGCTGCCTGCCAGGTGGCTGCGCCACCACTGGCTGGCACCGCTGGCCAGGGCCACCACCACCGCCAGGCCCGCCACAGCGCGCCACCGTTCGCGACCCACCACGGCTGGACCCTGGGTCAGAGCGCCGCAGTGACGACGATCTCGACCTTCCATTCCGGCTTGGCCAGCGCGGCCTGCACGGTGGCGCGCGGCGGCGTGTGGCCCGACACCACCCAGGTGTCCCACACCGCGTTCATGCCGGGGAAGTCGGCGATGTCGGCCAGATAGATCTGGGCCCGCAGGATGCGGGTCTTGTCGGTGCCGGCCTTGGCCAGCAGCGTGTCGATGGCGGCCAGCACCTCGCGGGTCTGCCCGGCGATGTCGGGCGCACCGCCAACGGCCACCTGGCCGGCCAAGTAGCACACGCCGTTGTGCACGGCCATTTCGGACATGCGGGCGCCGACGTCAAAACGCTGAACCATGGTGGTCAATTTCCTTTGGAACGGGATGAACGGGAATCGAGGCCGGGCACGGCCTCCTCATGCAGACGCTTGACGCGGCGGCGCCGGCGGCGCGGCTTGTTGGGGTCGGGTTCGGTGGCCTTCTGGCCAATGCGCGATTCCTTGCCCTTGATCAGTTTGAGGATGTTGCCCCAGTGGCGCCAGATCAACAGCAGGCACATCACCGCCACTGCCAGGGCCACGCTGGGACGGTCGAAAAACAGCAATGTGAAGAACGGCGCAAACAGCGCCGCCACCAGCGACGCCAGCGATGAATAGCGGAACACTGCCGCCACAAGGGTCCAGACCAGCAGCGTGACGCCGCCCAGCATGGGGTCGTAGGCCAGCAACACGCCGGCGGCAGTGGCCACGCCCTTGCCGCCCTGGAAGCGGAAGAACACCGGGAACAGATGGCCGATGAACGCCGCCACGCCGACGAAGGCGATGGTGGTGTCCTCGAAGCCGAGATCAAACGCATAGCGCTGCACCAGCGCCGTGGGCAGGTAGCCCTTCAGCGCGTCCAGCAGCAGCGTGAGCACCGCCGCCACCTTGTTGCCCGAGCGCAGCACATTGGTGGCGCCAGGGTTCTTTGACCCGTAGGTGCGCGGGTCGCCCAGGCCCATCAGCTTGCTGATGACCACGGCGAACGAGATCGACCCGATCAGGTAGGCGATGAAGAACGCGGAATAGCTGTAGACCAGATCCATGGAGTCAGACCTCATCTGCCGGCTTGGCAGAGTGGGTGGGCAGTGTAATCGGCGCCCCCGGGCCCGGCAGTGGCCATGCACCCGATGTGCGGCTGGGCGTGGCAGGCTGACAGCCCGGTTTGCGGGGTGCGGCCGCTACACTGCCGCGCATGTTGCTGCAGCGCCTACACAGGACACCGCTGGCCGCGCTGGCGCTGCTGCTGTTCCTGCTGGTCACGCTGACGCCCACGGTCGGGCGTACCCTGGTGTTCATGCAGGGGCAAACCGCGCCGTGGGCCACGCTGTGTGCATCGGGCGACCGGGGTGGCAGAGGCGGCGCGGCAGAAGCACTGCAGCACCTGACAGCGCATTGCCCGGCCTGCCATCTGCAGGCCGACCATCTGCTGCCACTGCCTGCCACAGCCGCTGGCCTGGCGGCAGCACCTGTGGCATGGGTACTGCCGGGCAGCAACCCCGGCTGGCAACTTGCCGGCCCCGCCTGGGCCTTGGCGCAGCCACGTGCGCCACCCCGCACGGCCTGATCGCTGTCATCTGGTGTGCATCCATGGCGCTGGCGCAGCGCCGTGGCCGCACGGCCGGCCGCAGCGCACCGCCACGGCCCCAGCATCCAGCATCCAGCATCCAGCATCCAGCACCTGCGACGTTTCCATCTCCACAGACAGAAAGACCTGAACACCATGACCGCAACCCGATTGCTTGCCGCCGCTGCCTGCGCGCTGCTCACCCTGCCCGCCATGGCGCAGACCACCGTGAAAGACCCCTGGGTGCGCGGTACCGTGGCCCAGCAGAAGGCCACCGGCGCGTTCTTCCAGATCACCAACGCCACCGGCGGCACCTTGTTGTCGGCCAGTTCGCCGGCAGCCGGCGTGGTTGAAATCCACCAGATGACGATGGACGGCACCACGATGAAGATGCGCGCCCTGCCCAAGGGGCTGGACCTGCCGGCCGGCAAGACGGTGGAACTGAAGCCCGGCGGCTACCACGTCATGCTGATGGACCTGAAGGCGCCGCTGAAGACCGGCGATTCGGTCGACATCAGCCTGGTGGTCGAGGGCAAGGACGGCAAGAAGGAAACCATTGCCCTGAAGGCGCCGGTGAAGGCGCTGGGCGCTGCCGCGGCCGATGGCCACGGCGGCCACGGCGGCCACAAGCACTGACCAGCGGCTTGCAGCGCAGCGGCCAGGTCTGCCGCTTCCTGGGCATTCAGCGTGGCACGCCCGCGCCCTTCAGGTCGTTTGCCATGCGCCCGGCCTCGGCCGGCTCCTGCAGGCCGCTGAAGGCCGCCGAAAGCCGATGAATGCCGCTGAAGGCCAGGATGCGCTCGGGGTGCTGCTGCTGGTCGATGCACTGGCGCAACTGGCGCAGGTAGCGCCGCACATCACCCCGCAGCCGCACCAGCGTGGCGGGCGCGCCCGGGCCGAGCAGCCTGGTCAGCGCGGCAAGCAGGCTGGCCTGGCCATCGGTGCAGGCGGCTGGGGCAGCCCGCGTGGCCGGCCGCAGGGCGGCCCGGCGCGGTACGGCAGCGGCCGGCTGGCGCCGGTCTCTCTGACGCCCTGTTTTGCTGGCGGGCGCTGCCCGGCGCCCGCCAGTTGAGCATCAGTAGCCGTCGCCCAGCACCAGGCCTTCGCGGCGCGGGTCGGCGCCGCCGGCCCAGGCCGGCAGGCCGTTGTCGCGGCTGATGCGCGCGATGGTGCTGGTGCCGCTGCTCTGCCCCACCAGGCTGACGGTGTGGCCCAGCGCGCGCAAGCCGGTCACCAGGGTGTCGTCGTTGCCGCTGTTGGCGGTGTTGAGGTTCGGGTGCTCGCCACCCAGGCCGGTGGTGGGCCCGTTGCTGGAGCCGAAGTTCATCATCGACGTGGCCTGCTGGGCGTCCAGGCCCCAGTCGAGCACACCGATGATCGTCTTGGTGACGTACTGGATGATGTTGCCGCCACCGGGCGAGCCGGTGGCCATCACCAGATCACCCTTCGATCCGTCGGCCACCTGCTTGAACACCAGCGTGGGTGCCATCGAGCTGCGCGGCCGCTTGCCCGGCTGCACCCGGTTGGCGATCGGCACGCCAGCGCCGTCTGCGGGCGCGGCCGAGAAGTCGGTCAGCTGGTTGTTGAGGATGAAGCCGCGCACCATGCGCCAGGCGCCGAAGCCGGACTCCACCGTGGTGGTCATGCTGACCACGTTGCCGCGTTTGTCGACGATGGTCATGTGGGTGGTGCCGGATTCAGCCGGCTGCACGCCGGTGCCCAGCGGCGCAACGCTCAGGTTGCCCGGCTGTGCCGTGCCCAGGCTGCTGCCGAAGCTGATCAGGTCGGCGCGGCCGCGCAGGTAGCCCTTGTCGAGCATGGCATCCCAGCTGCCGCTGGGCAGGGCCACGAAATCGGTGTCGGCGATGTACTTGTTGCGGTCGGCATAGGCCAGGCGGTTGGCCTCGGCCACCAGGTGCACGCCCATCACTGTGGGCTTGCCGCCGTACAGGTCGATGGCGGTGGGCCGGTGCTGGGCCAGGTCGAAGTTCTCCAGGATGCCCAGCGTCTGGGCCACGGTGATGCCGCCTGACGATGGCGGGCCCATGCCGCAGACCACGTGCGCGCGGTAGGTGGTGCACACCGCCGGGCGCTTCTTGGCCTGGTAGCCGGCCAGGTCAGCCAGGGTGGTGGCGCCGGCTGTCATGGCCACGCCGTTGGCGCCGGTGGTGGCGGCGATCTCGGCGACGATGTCCTGGGCGATGGGGCCGGTGTAGAGCGCATCGGCTCCGCCGATGGCGATCGCGCGCAGCGTGTCGGCGTAGGCCGGCAGGGTGAAGGTGGTGCCCAGGGCCTTGGGTGTGCCGTCGGCGTTGAAGTAGGCGGCCATCGCGTCGGCATCACGCTGGAAGTTGGCACCCCCGCCGGCAATGGCCTCGGCCATGCGGCCGCTGATCGGGAAGCCTTTGGTGGCCAGGTCAATACCGGGCTGGAACAGGTCTTTCCAGGCCATGCGGCCGTGTTCGCCATGGGCCATGGCCAGCATGCGCACGGCGCCGGGCGTGCCGATGGATCGGCCGCTGGCGCGCGCAGAGGGCAGCGGCAAGGTGCGGTTGGCATCGCTGACCCAGCGCAGGTAGTCTTGCGTCGCAGCCGCGGGCGCGGTTTCGCGGCCGTCATATGACACCACCTCCTTGGTGGCTGCGTCGTAATGCAGCATGAAGGCGCCACCGCCCAGGCCGCTGCTTTGCGGCTCGACCAGGCCCAGCACCATCTGCACAGCCACGGCGGCGTCGACCGCGCTGCCGCCGTTCTTCAGCAACTCACAGCCGGCCTTGCTGGCCAGCGGGTTGGCGGTGACCACCATGTAGCTCTTGGTCTTGACCACTGCCTTGCCGGTGCGGTAGCCCGACGAAGGCTCGGGCGCGGCCGGGTCGCCTGCGGCGCCCGAGCCCACCACCACCGAGCCGTCGGCCGTGGTGGTCTGGCAGGCGGCCAGTTGTTCTTCTTCAGCCACGCCGCCGCCGCAGCCTGCGGCCAGCAGCGCCAGGGCGCTGACCCAGACCGCCAGCGCTGCGCTGCGCCCACCCTCGATTCGACCCATGACAAGCTCCTTGTGTGTGCGGCGATGTTGTTCGCCAGTTCCTGCGGCCCGACCGCCAATGCGGGCGACCTGCGTCTGACCATAGCGAGTTGCGCGCCAGGCCGTGCAGCGGGTTAACGTGGGTGGCTGCCCTGTGCTGGTGCAGGCGGGCATGGCGGGCGTGCGCCGACCATGGCCAACAACCGTGGTCGACTGCCGTGGCCGACAATCGCGCATGAGTGCATCTGAACCCCTGGCCGCCGGCCCTGCCTTTTCCCAACTGCCGTTGTCAGCGGCCATGCTGGCCAATCTGCAAACCCTGGGCTACCTGGCGATGACGCCGATCCAGGCCGCCGCCCTGCCCCTGGCCCTGGCCGGCCATGACCTGGTGGCCCAGGCCGCCACCGGCAGCGGCAAGACCGCCGCCTTTGCGCTGGCGCTGCTGCACCGGCTCGACAGCAAGCGCCCCGACACGCAGGCCCTGGTGCTGTGCCCCACCCGTGAGCTGGCCGAGCAGGTGACGCAGGACATCCGCCGCCTGGCGCGGGGCGAAGACAACATCAAGGCGCTGACGCTGTGCGGCGGCACGCCGATCAAGCCGCAGAGCGACAGCCTGGCGCATGGCGCGCACATCGTGGTGGGCACGCCGGGGCGCATCCTCGATCACCTGTCGCGCGAGA
>JARXAJ010000193.1 GCA_029865965.1 Aquabacterium sp. | reverse complement strand
GGCCCGGGCTGCGCAGTTGAGCGCGCTGCCGCGCCCGGCATGCCGCAGCGCGGCACCGGCCCCGGGTCAGCGCAGCGTGGCCAGCGCCTGCGCCAGGTCGGCCTGCAGGTCGGCCACCGATTCCAGGCCGATGGAGAACCGCACCAGGTGGCCCGGCAGCGCCGAGCGGTCAGCGCGCATGGCGCCCAGGTCGTAGGGCACCACCAGGCTGACCGGTCCGCCCCAGGAATAGCCGATCTTGAACAGCCGCAGCGCATCGACGAAGCCGTCCACCTGGGCGGTCGTCAGCGCCGGATCGAGCATCACCGAGAACAGCCCCGCCGCCGCCGTGCAGGTCGCCGCCCAGTGGGCATGGCCGGGGGAGCCGGGCAGCGCCGGGTGCAGCACCTGGCGCACCGCCGGCTGGGTGCCCAGCCAGGCGGCGAGCTGGCGGGCGGCGGCGTCGTGCGCGTGGTAGCGCAGCGCAATGGTGGGCAAGCCCTTCAGGATGAATTCGGCATCATTGGCGGCCACGCCGATGCCCAGCTGGCCATGCAGCTTGAGCAACTGCAGGTGCAAGGCTTCGTCACGGGTGATGACCGAGCCCATCAGCACATCAGCTCCGCCAGACGGGTACTTGGTCAGGGCCTGCATCACGATGTCGATGCCCAGATCAAAGGCCCGGAAGGCCAGGCCGGCGCCCCAGGTGTTGTCGAGCGCCACCAGCACGTTGCGCGCCCTGGCCACTGCCACCAGGGCCGGCAGGTCGGGGAACTCCATCGTCACCGAGCCCGGCGCCTCCAGCCACACCAGCTTGGTGGCGGGGCCGATCTTGGCGGCCAGGTCAGCGGCATCCATCGGGTCATAGAACTGGTGGCCGATGCCCCAACGCGACAGCACGTTCACCGCCATGTCGTTGGATGGCCCGTACACATTGGCCGGCAGCAGCAGCTCATCGCCCTGGCGCAACAGACCCAGGTTGACATTGGTGATGGCCGCCAACCCGCTGGGCGACAGGATGCAAAAGCGCCCACCCTCCAGCGCCGCCAGCCGCTCTTCCAGCGTGTAGGTGGTGGGCGTGCCGCGCAGGCCGTAGGTGTAGCCGGTCTTGGCGGTGTAGTTGCGGCTGCGCAGCGCCTGGGTGTCGGGGAAGATCACCGTCGACGCCTTGAATACGCCCGGCGGCACGGCATCCCAGGTGTCAGGCGGCTGGTAGGGGTGGTGCAGCAGCTGCGTGGTCAGGTCTTGCGGGGCGTTGGATGGGGTGCTCATCGGTGTCTTTGCGGGGTGGAGCGGGCATGCGCGAAGAATTCACAGGCTCGCAGACTGTCAAACCGGCTGGCCGACCAGGTCATGGCCGTCGGTGGCCACGATGCGGGCGCGGGTGAATTCACCGGCCTTCAGCGTCTTGCTGGCCTTCTCGGGCGGCAGCAGGCGCACCGTGCCGTCGATTTCAGGCGCGTCGGCGTAGCTGCGCCCGGTGCCGCCCTTGCGGCCCAGCGCCGGCGCATGGTCGACCAGCACCTGCATGGTGGCGCCCACACGCCTTTGCAGCCTGGCGATCGACACCTGCTCGGCAACCGCCATGAAACGCGCGCGCCGCTCTTCACGCAGTTCGGCCGGCAGCGCGCCGGGCAGGTCGTTGGCCGCCGCACCGTTGACCGGCGAATAGGCAAAACAGCCGGCGCGGTCGATCTGCGCCTCCTGCACGAAATCCAGCAGGTGCTGGAACTCGGCCTCGGTCTCGCCCGGAAAGCCGGCGATGAAGGTCGAGCGGACCACCAGCTCAGGACAGGCGGCGCGCCATTGCAGCAGGCGGTCGAGGTTCTTCTCACCGCTGGCCGGGCGCTTCATCCGGCGCAGCACATCGGGGTGGCTGTGCTGGAAGGGCACATCCAGGTAGGGCAACACTGCCCCGCTGGCCATCAGCGGCAGCAGTTCGTCCACATGTGGATACGGGTAGACATAGTGCAGCCGCACCCAGGCGCCATGCGGGCGGGCCAGTTCGGCCAGCGCGGCGCACAGCTCGGTCATGCGGGTCTTGACCGGCCGGCCGTCGAAGAAACCGGTGCGGTACTTCAGGTCCACACCATAAGCACTGGTGTCCTGGCTGACCACCAGCAGTTCCTTCACGCCGGACTCGAACAAGGCCCGCGCCTCGGCCAGCACGTCACCCACCGGGCGCGACACCAGGTCACCGCGCATGCTGGGGATGATGCAGAAGGTGCAGCGGTGGTTGCAGCCCTCGCTGATCTTCAGGTAGGCATAGTGGCGCGGCGTCAGCTTGATGCCTGCTGCGCCACGGAACTGGCTGCGCACCTCGGGCAGCAGGTCGACAAACGGGTCATGCGGCCTGGGGCAATGCAGGTGCACCGCGTCCATCACCTCCTGCGTGGCATGCGGGCCGGTGACGGCCAGCACGCTGGGGTGCATGCCGCGCACCAGGTTGCCGCCGTCATCACCGGTGCGCGCGCCCAGGCAGCCGGTCACGATCACCCGGCCGTTGGCGGCCAGCGCCTCGCCGATGGTGTCCAGGCTTTCCTTGACTGCATCGTCGATGAAGCCGCAGGTGTTGACGATCACCAGGTCGGCGCCCTCGAAGCGCTTGCTGGTGGTGTAACCCTCGGCACTGAGCTGGGTGAGGATCAGTTCGGAATCGGTCAGCGCCTTGGGGCAGCCCAGCGAGACAAAGCCGATCTTGGGGGCGGCCGCAGGGGCCAGGGTCTGGGGTGCGGTCATGCCGCGATTGTCCGCGACAACGCCCGGCGCCTCACTTCTTGGGCATCAGCCCCGGGATGACCGGGAACAGCGCGCCAGCCTGCATCTGCTCCTGCACCTGTTCCTGCATCTGCACGAACAGGTTCTTGCTCTGTTCCAGGTAGTTGCCCATCAGACCCTGCATCAGCGGCGCCTGTCCGGTCATGAACTGGCTCCACATCTCGGGCGTGAAGCTCTTCGGGTCGTACAGGCCCTTGCTCTGCTCGGCAAACCGGCCCTGCAGGTCGACGAAGGTCTGCAGGTTCTTCTCCAGGTACGAGCCCATCATGCCCTGCATGGCATGGCCGTAGAAGCGGATCACCTGGGCCAGCATCTGGGTGGTGAACATCGGCATGCCGTCGGTTTCTTCTTCCAGGATGATCTGCAGCAGGATGCTGCGGGTGATCTCTTCGCCGGTCTTGGCGTCGCGCACCTCGAAGGTCTCGGCCTCCAGCACCATCTGCTTGACGTCGGTCAGCGTGATGTAGCTGCTGGTGCGGGTGTCGTAAAGCCTGCGGTTGGGGTACTTCTTGAGCACCCGCAAGGTGCCTGCAGCGGTGGCTTCAGCAGCCGGCTTGGCAGCGCTGCGGCGTTGGGATGGCATCGGGCACAACTCCTGGGGTACGACGCTCCATTCTAGGGAGCCCCCCTGCTGCTGCCGACGGGGGTTTCCCGTTGCGGTTTCCCCTTGCTGCCCGGGCCGAATCAGCCGGCGGCTGACTCCTCGATGAACTGCTTGAGCAGCTTCTTCAACTGCTCAACCTTGCGCGGGCCCATGGCTTCCTCGACCGCACCATGGTGGGCGTCGACATTGATCTTCAGGCGCTGCACCATCTCCAGGCCGATGTCGCTGATGTAGACCAGCACCTTGCGGTTGTCTTGTGCGTCGGCAGCGCGTTGCACCAGGCTGCGGCTGACCAGGCGGTCGATGTTCTTGGTGAGCGCCGGGTGGTTCATCAGCACCCGCTCGGCCAGCTCACCCATGGACCGGCCCTGCTCGTCGGACAGCACCTGCAGCACGCGCCACTGCTCTTCAGACACGTCCTCTGCGGCGATGGATTGTGCCAGCCCCAGGTGCATGCGGCGGTTGGCCGATGCCAGCAAGTAGGCCAGATACTCGGAAATATCTTGTTCAGGCATGGTAGGTGCATTCACGGTCACGTCTCACTCTGAAGTTTACGCACAATAGCTTTCCAGGGAAACCACTGTGGTGCGGGCTGCGCGATGCTCGAACACCCGAATCCAACTTGGTGCACACCAGGAGTTCGTTCGATGGCCTCATCCAGCCCGGTTTCCCGCAATGTGGCGTGTGGTCGCGGCATGCCCCGCCCACTGCTGCGTCCACGCGTGCGGCCGGGCCCGTTCCAGCGCCAGCCCCTGCCCCAGAGCGAGCTGACGGTGGCGCTGTGCGTGCCACTGGGCGGCTCGGCCGGCATCTGGGGCCCGTCGGGCCTGGCCTGCGCCCGCCTGGCAGTGGCCGAGCTCAACCGCGGCCCGGGCATCAGTGGCCACAGTTGCCGGCTGATCACGGTCAATGCGTCTGACGACTCGCCCGACATCGAGGCCACCCTGGTCGACCTGGTCGAGAACCACGCCGTCGATGCGCTGATCGGCTTGCACACCAGCGCCGTGCGCCACCGCATCCTGCGGGCGGTGGGCGGCCACATTCCGTTTGTCTACACACCCCTGTATGAGGGCGGTGAATCCACGCCGGGCGTGTTTGCCATCGGCGAAGTCACGTCCAACCAGCTGGCCCCTGCCATCCGCTGGCTGGGCGTGCACCGCCGCCCGTTGCGCTGGTTTGCGGTGGGCAACGACTATGTCTGGCCCCATGTGTCGCACCGGCAGGCCCGGCGCTACATCGCCGATGCCGGCGCCGAAATGGTCGGCGAGGCCTACCTGCCGTTCGGCACCAGTGACTTCAGCGAGGTGCTCGACCAGATCCGCCAATGCCGGGCCGACGCCGTGCTGGTGTCGCTGGTCGGCCAGGATTCGGTGGAGTTCAACCGTGCCTTCGGCCGCGCCGGGCTGGCCCGCGGCATCCTGCGCCTGTCGGGCGCGATCGGAGAGAACGAGCTGCTGGGCATCGGTGCAGAGAACGCCGACGACCTGTTCGTCTCCAGCGGCTATTTCGCAACGCTCGACACCGACGAGAACCTGGCGTTCAAGGCGCGCTACGACAGCCACTACGGCGAGCGCGCGCCCACGCTCAACACCTTTGGCCAATCCACTTACGAAGGCGTGCATTTCCTGGCGGCGTTGTTCAACCAGGCCTTGCAGTCGCACCAGGCCTGGGACGCCATGGGCCAGGCACCGATGCACTACCAGAGCGCCAGGGCGGCGCAGTACGCCGGCGGCGGCGTCAACGACACGCCGATCTACCTGGCCCGCGCCGACGGCCATGTCTTCCAGGTGATCACCCGCCTGTGAGCCTGGCCACAGCTCGGGCATTTGGTTTCCAAGGCAATGTTTTTGCTTGACTTGGAAAGCATCGAACACCAGAATCCCCCGCACACCGGGGGTGTGGCAGATGGCACGCCAAGCCCCGGTGCATGCCGTGCCCTGCCGGGGTTCCAACCCCGGGCCCAGCGGCGCAGGACCCACCCCACACCGGAGTCAACATGGCCATCAAGCGCCCCACCACCGACCAGCTGCAAGATGTGGCCCTGAGCCTGGGCATCCACCTGTCGCCCGAACAGGCCGGCGTCTACAACAGCCTGCTGCAAGCCAACTTCGACGCCTACGATGTGGTCGATGCACTGCCCGACTACGTGCCGCGCGTCACCTACCCGCGCACGCCGGGCTACTTTCCGGCGGCTGAGGAAAACAAGTACGGCGCCTGGTATGTGAAGACCACGATCAAGGGCAAGTCCGAGGGCAAGCTGGCGGGCAAGACCGTGGTGCTCAAGGACAACGTCTGCCTGGCCGGCGTGCCGATGATGAACGGCGCCTCCACGCTGGAAGGCTATGTGCCCAACGTCGATGCCACGGTCGTCACCCGCCTGCTTGACGCCGGCGCCACCGTGGTCGGCAAGGCCACCTGCGAGTACTTCTGCTTCTCGGGCGGCTCGCACACCAGCTCGCCCGCGCCGGTGCACAACCCCTGGCGCATGGGCTACTCGGCCGGCGGCTCGTCGTCGGGCAGCGCGGCCTTGGTGGCCGCTGGCGAGGTCGATCTCGCCATCGGCGGCGACCAGGGTGGGTCGATCCGCATGCCGGCGTCGTACTGCGGCATCGTCGGCATGAAGGCCACCCACGGCCTGGTGCCCTACACCGGCGTGATGCCCATCGAGCTCACCATCGACCACACCGGCCCGATGACAGCCAACGTGACCGACAACGCGCTGATGCTGGAAGTGCTGGCCGGCCCCGACGGGCTCGACCCACGCCAGCATGCCGGCCAGGGATCCAAGCCCTATGCCGACCTGATGAAGCAGGGCGTGGCCGGCCTGAAGATCGGCATCGTGAAAGAAGGCTTCGGCTGGCCGCAGAGCATGGCCGACAGCGACGCCAAGGTGAAGACGGCGGCTGCGGTGTTCACCGCACTGGGCGCCAAGGTGAGCGAGGTGTCGGTGCCGATGCACCTGGTGGGCCCGGCCATCTGGCTGCCGATTGCCGCCGAGGGCGCCACCCAGCAGATGATGAAGGACAACGGCCACGGCTTCAACTGGAAGGGGCTGTATGTCACCAGCATGGTCGACTTCCATGCCGGCTGGAAGGCCCGCGCCGACGAGCTGTCGGAGACGCTGAAGCTGACCATGGTGCTGGGCGAATACTTCATCCAGCACTACCGTGGCCACTACTACGCCAAGTCGCAGAACCTGGCGCGGCAACTGCAAGCCGCCTATGACGCTGCGCTGTCCGACTATGACCTGCTGCTGATGCCCACGCTGCCGATGACCGCCACGCCGCTGCCCAAGCCTGGCGCGCCGGTCGAAGAAGTGGTGGCACGCGCCTTCGAGATGCTGCCCAACACCTGCCCGTTCGACGTCACCGGCCACCCGGCCATCAGCGTGCCCTGCGGCCTGGTGGGTGGCCTGCCGGTGGGCATGATGCTGATCGGCAAGCACTACGATGAAGCCACCATCTACCGCGCTGCGTATGCTTTCGAGCAAGCCGGCGACTGGAAGCAGATCTGACCTTTCCCCTTTGGGCCGGCCGCTGAGCGGCTGGCTGCCCTGTCCTCTCCAGCCACTACAACAGGAACCACCATGGACCGCCGCAAATTCATCCAGTCATCGGGCGCCGCATTCGCCGGCAGCTCGGCCATCCTGCCCTTGTCTGCCCTGGCGGCCGACGAGATCGGCGTGGGCAGCATCCACGACCTGTCTGGCGGGCTCGACATCTACGGCAAGCCCATGCTGGACTGTCTGACCCTGGCCATTGAAGAGCAGAACGCTGCCGGCGGCCTGCTGGGCAAGAAGCTCAAGCTGGTCAGCTACGACCCGCAGAGCAACATGCAGATGTACGCGCAGTTTGCGCAGCAGGCAGCCCTGAAGGACAAGGTGGCGGTGGTGCATGGCGGCATCACGTCTGCATCACGCGAGGTGATCCGCCCGGTGCTCAACCGCAACAAGACCCTGTACTTCTACAACACCCAGTACGAAGGCGGCGTGTGCGACCGCGGCACCTTCAGCACCGGCGTGACGCCGGCGCAGACGGTGGGCAAGTTGATCCCCTACGCCATGAAGAAGTGGGGCAAGAAAATCTATGTCATCGCGGCCGACTACAACTACGGCCAGATCACATCGCAGTGGGTCAAGAAGTTCGCGATGGAAAACGGCGGCAGCATCGCCTCGATCGACTTCTTCCCGCTCGATGTGACGACCTTCGGTCCGACCATCGCCAAGATCGAGGCGGCCAAGCCCGACATGGTGGTCTCGGCCCTGGTGGGTGGTGCGCACATGTCGTTCTACCGCCAGTGGGCGGCAGCCGGCCTGACCAAGAAGATCCCGCTGGCGTCGACCACGTTTGCTGTGGGCAATGAGCACATCGTGCTGTCGCCCGAAGAGGCCGACGGCTTCCTGCTGTCGTACAACTACTTCGAGAACATCGACACGCCTGAGAACAAGGCCTTCAAGGAGCGCTTCCACAAGCGCTTCGGCAAGGACTACCCCAACATCACGGAACTGGCGATGGGCACCTACCAGGGCTTCAAGCTTTGGGCCGAAGGCGTGAAGAAGGCCAACTCCGTCGAGATCGGCAAGGTCACCACGGCGCTTGAATCAGGCATCAGCATCATGGGCCCCAGCGGCAAGGTCAGCATCGACCCCGCCACCCACCACTGCATCCTGAACGTGAGCGTGGCCGAGGTGAAGGCCAAGAAGCTCAACATCCTGCAGACCTTCCCGCAGCAGGCACCCACCGACACAAGTGCGGTGTGCGACCTGAAGAAGAACCCGCGCGACAACCAGCAATACGTCATCAAAGTCTGATCACGGCCGGCCCCAGCATGGACCTCGCAGCGGTTGTCTTGATCCAGGTGCTCTACGCGGTGGCCAGCCTGGTCATCGTGTCGGCCGGCCTGGCCGTCATCTTCGGCATGATGAAGGTGATCAACCTGGCGCATGGAGAGTTCATGATGCTGGGCGCCTTCGCCACCATCACCGCCCACGGGCTGGGGCTCAACCTCTGGCTGGCGATGTTCATCGTGGCGCCGGTGGCCGTGGGCCTGATCGGGGTGGTGCTGGAACGGCTGGTGATCCGGCGGCTCTACGGCCGCATGGTCGACACCATGCTGGCCACCTGGGGCCTGTCGCTGCTGCTGGTGGGCATCGTCACGTCCATTGCCGGCAACACCACGGCCGGCGTGTCGGCGCCGCTGGGCAGCTTCCGCATTGGCGCCTATTCGGTCAGCAGCTACACGCTGGTGATCATCGCCGTGGCGGTGGTGCTGGCCTTGGCCATCCGCTGGGTGCTGCTGCGCACGTCCTGGGGCCTGATCGCCCGCGGCACGATGCAGAAACCGGAGATGGCCGACGCGCTGGGCATCAGCCCCAGCCGGGTGTATTCGGTCACTTTTGCTGTGGGGGCGGCGCTGTCGGGCCTGGCCGGTGCACTGTTGGCGCCGCTGACCGGCGTGGTGCCCACCATGGGCGGCGCCTTCATCGCCAAGGCCTTCATCACCGTCATCGGTGGCGGTCCGGCCATTCTGGTCGGGCTGGTCAGTGCGTCGGGGCTGTTCGGTGCCATCAACCAGGTGGCCACCTTCGTCACCACGCCGGTGTTCGGTGAGGTGGCGCTGCTGTTTGCCGCCATCGTCATGCTGCGGCTGCTGCCGCAGGGCATCACCGGCCGTTTCTTCAAGGGGTCACTGTGAAGCTCGGTGTTGTGAAGTTCGCGAGTTCGTGGCACAGCGCTGCGTTGACATTGGCCATCGGCACGGCCCTGCTGTTCCTGCTGCCGGGCATGGTGGACGACTTCACCCTGATCCAGCTGACCATCTATGCGGTGATGGCCATCCTGGGCGTGAGCCTGGGCTTCATCTGGGGCTTTGGCGGCATCCTGTGCTTCGGCCAAGCCGCCTTCTTCGGCCTGGGCGCCTACACCTACGCCATTGCCGTGATCAACATGGGCGACAGCACCGTGCCCTTCCTGCTGGCCATCGTGGTGCCGGCCCTGTTCGCTGCCTTGCTGGGTTATGTGATCTTCTACGGCCGCCTGTCGGATGTGTACATGGGCGTGATCACGCTCACCGTCACGCTCATCCTGTTCAACCTGGTCAATTCCACGGCCGGGCCGGAATGGAAGATCGGCAACGCGCCGCTGGGCGGCTTCAACGGCATCCCCGGCATCCCCACGCTCAACATCCCGGGCAACCCCGATGAAGTGCTGAGCCAGCAGTCGCTGTTTTCCATCGCCATGGTCTGCCTGCTGGTGGTGTACGCCGGCTTGCGGTGGGTGATCGCATCCAAGATCGGCCGCGTGATCATCGCTGCCAAGGAAAACGAACAACGCGTGCTGCTGCTGGGCTACGACGCGCGGGCCTACAAGCTGGCCTGCTTCACCCTGGGCGGCGCCATCGCCGGGCTGGCGGGCTGCCTGTTCGCCAACTGGGGCGCCTTCACCAGCCCCACCATCTTCGGCCTGGCGATGTCGGCGCAGATCATCATCTGGGTGATCGTGGGCGGCCTGGGCACGCTGGTGGGCCCTGTCGTGGGTTGCGTGGCCATCCAGTGGCTGACCACCGCCATCGGCACCCAGCAGACCTTCAATTCCAACCTGGTGCTGGGCGCCATCCTGGTGGTGTTTGTGCTGTTGGTGCCGCGCGGCATCGTGCCCAGCCTCGGCGATGTGCTCGAAGCCGCCTGGCGCCGCCGCAAAGCGCCCGCTGACCCGCAGCCCGCCACCGCGCTGCCGCAAGCAGAGAACGCGCCATGAGCACGCCCGTCCCGCTGCTCGAGACCCGCATGCTGAACGTGCGCTTCGGCGGTGTGCATGCCACCCGCGACGTCAACTTCAGCCTGGCCGAAGCCGAACTGCGCTGTGTCATCGGCCCCAACGGTGCCGGCAAAAGCACCTTCTTCAAGCTGCTGACCGGCCAGACCAAGCCCAGTTCGGGCCAGATCCTGTTCCGCGGGCAGGACATCTCGAACATGCAGCCGCATGAGCCGGGCCGCATGGGCATCGGCATCAAGACCCAGGTGCCCAGCCTGTTCAACGGCCTGTCGGTGTGGGAGAACGTGTGGCTGTCGGCCCGCCGCATCAACAGCAACCAGCAGGCCGAGCGCATCACCCGCGACACGCTGGAGCGCGTGGGAATGCTGGCCCACAAGGACAACCTGGCCGGCTTGCTGGCCCACGGCCTGCGCCAGTGGGTCGAGATTGCGGTGGTGATTGCCGCCGACCCACCGCTGATCCTGCTGGACGAACCCGCCGCCGGCATGAGCGACGCCGAGGTGGCCCGCACCGCCGAGCTGATCCTGGAAATCAACCGCCAGCATGCGCTGGTGGTGGTGGAACACGACATGAACTTCATCCGCATGATCGCCAAGAAGGTGACGGTGCTGCACCAGGGCGCCATCCTGCGTGAAGACACCCCGGACCGCATCATGAGCGACCCGCTTGTGCAGCAGATCTACCTCGGCAAGAAAGCCCACTGATGCCGATGTTGCAAGCAAACGGCCTGTGTGCCGGCTACGGCGCCATCCCGGTGTTGCGCGACATCACACTGTCGATCGCCCAGGGTGAATCAGTCGGCATCCTCGGCCACAACGGCATGGGCAAGACCACGCTGCTGCGCACGCTGATCGGCGCGCTGCGCGCCACGGCGGGCACGGTCACGCTCAATGACGCCGACATCACCCGCGCCGCGCCCCATGCCCGCGCCCGCCTGGGCATGGCTTATGTGCCGCAAGGGCGCGAGATCTTTCCGGCGCTCAGCGTCACCGACAACCTGCGCATGGGCCTGGTCAAGACCGGCCAGCTGGGCAGTGAAGGCATCGACCGCCTGCTGGCCGACTTTCCGCGTCTGAAGCCGCTGCTCGACCGCACGGGCGGGTCGCTGTCGGGCGGCGAGCAGCAGTTGCTGGCCCTGGCCCGCGCGCTGGCCGGCCAACCCAGCCTGCTGTTGTTGGACGAGCCCACCGAAGGCATCCAGCCGTCGATCATCGAAGAGATTGCCGAGACCCTGGCCACGCTGCGCGACCGCATGCAGCTCACCATCGTGCTGGTGGAACAGAACCTGGAGTTCATCGCCGCCGTGTCGCAACGCGTGCTGGTGATCAAGCGCGGCCAGCTCGGCGAAGAGATTCCGCGTGAACACCTGGGCGACCTGGCGATCATGAGCGAGTACACCGGCGTGCACGGCTGATCTGCGTGCGTGCCGCGGTGCGGCAAGGTGTGCGAGAACCGTCGCAAGCGGGTCGAGGTCGGGTCGAGCAGCGCAGCCGTACTGCTGTACGGCGGGCAGCGCAGGCCCGAGATCGGCCCACGCAGCAGGTTCGCGCGCACCTTGCCGGCGGAAGGGCATGGGAGTCGAACCCACCGGGCACGCTGGGCGCACCCCACCGGTTTTGAAGACCGAGGGCCCCACCGGGAACCTGGCCCTTCCAGAACACGCCACACAGTAGCACGCAGCCGGCGGGCGCCTTGTCGCCTGGGGCACCGGGCCGGGTGTGCCCCACGCATCACCCCCGCAGACGGTGCCGCCTGCCGTCGAACCGGGTGATGCCGGCTCGGTCGAGAAACTCGATCACCTGCACCGTCAGGTTGCGGCCGATACCGGTGCGGTCGCGGTAGGCGGCGGCGTCGTAGGTGCCGTCAGGGCTGGCCGCTGCCAGTGCCCGCGCCTCGGCTGCCAACTGCAGCACCGTGGCGGGCAGGTAGACGCGGTTGGGCGCTACCGCCACCAGCAGGCCGCGCTCGACCAGGCGTGCCAGCCCTGCCTGCAGCGCGGGCACTGACAGGGCCAGCTGCAAGGCCAGATCACCATGGATCGGCGGGCGCAGGCCACCAGCCTGCAGCAGTGGGGTGATGCGCGCCAGCAGTGCTGCATCGTCGACCGCCAGCACTGGCCGGTGTCCAGGGCGGCGGTGGCACAGGCCGTCGCGCACCAAGCTGCCGCTGGCCACGGCTGCGGCCAGGCTGGCGTGCAGCACGGGGTGCGCAGACGGGCCTGGCGCGCCGCGCGCGCCGGGGCTTGCCTGGGTGCTTGCCTGGGTGCTTGTCGTGGTGCTTGTCGTGGCGCTTGTCGCGCCGCCTGCCGCCAGTTGCCGCCGCAGTGCCGCCTCGTCCGGTCCCAGGCTGTCGGGCTGGCGCACATGCCAGTCGTCCACCGTCTGCAGCACCCGCACCTGCCAGGCCAGCCAATGCGTCCGGGTCAGCCCCAACAGACCCGCAGGCCCGGCCAGCACCTGCAGGCCCAGGCGTTGGTGCAGCACGGCCGCCTCGACAAGCTGCAGGCCACGGGCCTGCGCAAAGTGCGACAGGTCAGCCCCGTCGGGCGCGCCGTCCACCCAGGCCGCCAGTGCAGCCAGCGGGTCGGCCAGCGCCAGCGCTTCCAACTGGGCCAGGCGCTGCGGCTGACGGCTGCCCCGCGCGGGGCCGAAGGCATCGACCACCCGACCACCGGCCAGGGTGCGGTGGGCCGCGCCGTCACGCAGCACAAAGCGGTCGCCCCAGGCGGCGCTGACTGGCCGCGCCAGTTGCAGCCGGGCCAGCATCGGGCAGCCGGGCTGCGGCGCATCTGCATCCAGCACCGACAGCCGTGCCGGCACCGCCGCCGCACCGAGGTGCAGCACCAGCTGGGCACGTGGACCCGGCGCGGCATCGGCGTCTGGTGGCCAGTGCAGCAGCACATCCAGCCGGTCGCTCACAGCGGCTGCGCCCTCGGCCACCAGCCAGTCGCCGCGCTCGGGCGCCGCCCGTTTCAGGTCGGTGCCCGCCAGGTTGACGGCGCAGCGCTGGCCGGCGCGGGCTTCGTCCACCGCCTCACCCAGCACCTGCAGGCCGCGCACCCGCAGCCCGCTGCCCTGCGGCAGCAGTTGCACCGCATCGCCCACCCGCACCGTGCCAGCCAGCACCGCGCCGGTGACCACCCGACCGGCACCGTCCACCGCAAAGCTGCGGTCGATGGCCAGGCGGAAGAAGCCAAACGCCGGCTGCCGCGCCAGCGCCGCCGCTGTGATCGCCAGATGCTGGCACAGCGGTGCCATGCCGTGGCCCGACAGCGCATCGACCGGAAACACCGCCGCGCCGGCAAACGGCCCGCCGTGCAGCAGTGCCGCCACCTCGGCCCACGCCGCAGCCAACCGCGCCGGGTCCACCTTGTCGGTCTTGGTCAGCGCCACCACCAGTTGCGGCACGCCCAGCAGGGCCAGGATCGCCAGGTGCTCGCGGGTCTGCGGCATCGGGCCGTCGTCGGCGGCCACCACCAGCAGGGCCAGGTCGATGGCGGCCACGCCGGCCAGCATGTTGCGCACCAGGCGTTCATGGCCCGGCACATCGGTGAAGCCCACGCGCACGCCGGGCGCCGGCTGCCAGTGGGCAAAGCCCAGGTCGATGGTCATGCCCCGGGCCTGGGCCTCGGGCTGGCGGTCGGTATGGATGCCGGTGATGGCCTGCACCAGGGTGGTCTTGCCATGGTCGACATGGCCGGCCGTGGCGATGATCATGGCTGCGGTTGTGGCTGCGGTTGTGGCTGCGGCTGTGGCTGCGGTTGTGGCTGCGGTTGTGGCTGCGGTTGTGGCTGCGGTGCTGCCAGCGCGGGCGGCGCGGCGCGCGTCAGTTGATCGGCAAAACCGGCCTCGTCGTCCAGGCAGCGCAGGTCCAGCCACAGTGCGCCGTCGGTCACCCGGCCCACCACCGGCACGGGCAGCGCCCGCAGGCCGGCGGCCAGGGCCTCGAGCGCCCTGCCCGCCCCCCGGTGCAAACCCACCGGCTGCAGGTGCAGCGCGGCGCTGGGCAGGCGGTCGACCGGCAGCGCGCCGCTGCCGATCTGGCTCATCACCTCGGCCACGCCCACCTGCCAGGCCGCGCCCAGCCAGGCGGCCAGCAGCGGCTGCAGCCGCTGCGCCTGGGCCTGGATGTCGGCCACCGGCCGCACCAGCAGGCGCAGCGTGGGCAGTTGCATGGCCAGGCGGTCGGGGTCGGCGTACAGGCGCAGCACGGCTTCCAGCGCGGCCAGGGTCAGCTTGTCGCAGCGCAGCGCGCGCTTGAAGGGGTGCTTCTTCAGCCGCTGCACCAGGTCGGCCCGGCCGACGATGATGCCGGCCTGCGGCCCGCCCAGCAGCTTGTCGCCCGAGAACAGCACCAGGTCGGCACCGGCGGCCAGGGTCTCGGCGGCGGTGGGCTCGTGCGGCAGGCCCCAGCGCGCCAGGTCAAGCAGCGCGCCACTGCCCAGGTCGACCACCAGCGGCAGGCCGTGGGCCCGTGCCAAGGGCGCCAGGTCTGCCGTGCTGACCGCCGCGCTGAAGCCCTGGATCTCGAAGTTGCTGGTGTGCACCTTCAGCAGCATGGCGGTGCGCGGGCCGATGGCCTCAGCATGGTCGCGCAGATGGGTGCGGTTGGTTGTGCCCACCTCATGCAGCTTGCAGCCGGCGCTGCGCATGATGTCGGGCAGGCGGAAGGCGCCGCCGATCTCGATGAGCTCACCGCGCGAGACGATCACCTCGCGCCGGGGCGCCAGCGCCGCCAGCACCAGCACCAGGGCGGCGGCAGTGTTGTTGACGACGGTGGCGGCTTCGGCGCCGGTCAGTTGCTGCAGCAGGCCGGCCACGGCGTCGTCGCGGTCACCGCGCACACCTGTACCCAGGTCGAATTCGAGGTTGGCCGCACCACGCGCCACCGCAGCGATGGCGTCCAGCGCTTGCTGCGGCAGCGGCGCCCGGCCCAGGTTGGTGTGCAGCACCGTGCCGGTGAGGTTGAACACCGGCCGCAGCGTGGGCTGTACGGCGGCCTGGATGCGGTGGGTGATGTCGGCCAGCAGCGTGACGGCATCGGGCGGCCGCTGCGCGGGCGCTGCAGCCAGCAAGCTGCGCTGGGCCGCCAGCGCATCACGCACTGCCGCCAGCACCAGGGGCCGACCATGGGCGGCCAGGGCATCGGCCAGGCCGGGCCAGGCCAGCACCCGGTCGACCGACGGCAGGCCGGCGCGCGATCGGGCCGGTTGTGCGGGCGGCGGGCTCAACACCGCCGCTACCCGCGCACCAGCGCCGCGCTAACTGCCGGCCTGCACGGCCACCAGCCGCTGCACGATGCGAGGCAAGGCGGCATCGGCCAGGGCGCGCAACTCGTCGTCGCTGCGGTCCTGGATCGGATGGGCGACAAACACCATCGCCGGGTCGATGCCCAGCGATTGGGCCTGCGCCGCCGCTGCCTGCACAAATTCACTCGATGCCACTCCCACGCCAGGAAGGCCGCGCGACTCCAGATCTGCGATGTCATGCATACAGCACGACGTGCACGATCCTCAGTCGGCCAGGCCTTCGATGACGAGCTGGTTCTCGGCCGCGATCTGCTGGCGCAGTGCGGTGGGCGCCGGCCGGGTGAAGGTGGGCTTGCGGTAGCGGTTGACGGTGACGCCCTGCGCAGTGAGCAGCTCGGCCACGCGGTCGAGGAACACGTTGCCGCGCGCCTTTGAAATATCAAGCACCGCCACGGCCATGCCGTGCAGGGACGGGGGCCGCACCGACAACGCCCGGGCGACGGGTGACCGCTCCGAGGTGGGGTCCAGCAACACCAGTGAGGCTGTCATGCCGTGATCTCCTTCGTGACAGGGATGGAACCGACCGGGCCAGATGCGGCCCAGCCGGCAATGATGGCCGAGAACAGGCCCGCACCACCGCCGGCCCGCACGATCAGCAGGCCGCCGGGGCGGAACTTGGGGACGGGCTTGCCGGCCATGGCGGCGGGCAGGCCTTCGGCAATGCCGTCGGCACCGGCCAGCAGCTGGTCGCCCGGCACGGTGAGCAGGCGGGTCAGTTCGTCCAGCAAACGCGCCTTTGACCAGCCGGCCTCCAGGAACACCCGGCAATGGTCGGGCGACACCACCAGCAGCGCATCACCGGCCATGGCCAGCTTGGGGTGGTCGACCACCCGCAGGCAGGCAGCAAAGCTCTTGGCCAGTGATTCAGGCGTGCGGCTCTTCTGATCGACCACGCCCTGCACGCCTTCGCCGGCAAACAGGGTGACGGTGGACGCATCCCGCGCAAAGCCGCGCTGCACATGCAGGGGATCCCACTCGGGGATCTCGGCCTCTGCGAAGCAGAAGCTGTACTTGCCGGGCGTGCCCAGCGTCGCGCGGTCGACCTCGCCGGGCCGGCCGCCGCCCACGTTGCGGATGACCAGCTGCAGCGCGCGGCCGATGCTGGCATTGGCGCGGTGGCCCTGGCCCAGCGCATTGACACCGGAATTGACCCCCACCGCCCGGCCCAGCGGACCGTTCACCAGCACCAGCGGGCCGCAGAACATGGTGGTGCACAGCACGCCGTGCATGCCGAATTCATCGATCAGCGCTGCCTCCACCGCCGCCAGCACCAGCGGCATGTACTCGGGCTTGCAGCCGGCCATCACGGCGTTGATGGCGACCTTCTCGACCGTGCAGGGCGCCAGGTCGGGCGGCACCAGGCCCAGCACCTCATCCGGCCGGCGGCTGGTGCCGGCCAGCATGCGCAGCACCCGGGCCGGCGTGGGCGGCACCACGGGCAGGCCGTCGGTCCAGCCGCGGTCGTGGCAGGCCTCCATCGGGTCTTCGGCGTCGCCCAGGGTGATGTTGCGTGCAGCCAGGCCGGTGTGGCCGAAGCGCAACTGCAGGTCTTCGGCCACGCCCGGGTCCAGCGTCTTGCTGGCGCAGCCGGGGCGCAACTCGGGCAGGTTGGCGCCCAGGCCGGGCTGGCCGCTGATGTCTTGCCAATCGCCCCGGTGCCAGCCGTGGGTGCGGGCCACCTCGCGCCCGCCCTGCATGCGGATCAGCGTGGGCACGAATTCAATGCCGAGGCGAAAGCTCTGCTCCAGCGTGCTGTCGAACACCGCACCCGGCACGCCGGCGGCGTAGGCGGGGTCGTCCTGCACCAGCACGGTGACTGGGTCGCCGCTGTCGGCCAGGCGGGCCAGCAGCGGCTCGACCAGGGTGCAAGTGGGGCATTCGCGCTTGGCGACGACGATCAGGCCATCGGGCAAGGGCATGGCAGTGGGCCTCGGTTGGGTTGAGGCGGCATGCTGGCATCCGCCCCGCAGCTGGTTTGTCCCGGCTGCGACAACCCGCGCCGCATAGACTGGCTGCATGGCACTGCACACTTGGTTGCTCTACCTCGCGGCGGCCATCGGCCTGTCGTTGACGCCCGGCCCCAACAGCCTGCTGGTGCTGACGCATGGCGCCCTGCACGGCCACCGCCGCACGCTGTTCACCGTGGCCGGCGGCGCCACCGGCTTCACCCTGCTGATCGGCCTGTCGATGCTGGGCATCGGCGCGCTGCTGCAGGCTTCGGCCAGCGCACTGACCTTGTTGAAGTGGCTTGGCGGCGCCTACCTAGTGTGGCTGGGTGTGCAACTGTGGCGCGCGCCGGCCATCAGCCTGGCGCCCGAGGCTGGCGCACCACAGGCCGCTGGCAGCGCGCTGTTCCGCCAGGGCCTGCTGACGGCGGTGTCCAACCCCAAGGCGCTGCTGTTCTACGGCGCCTTCCTGCCGCAGTTCATCGACCCGGCGCGCGACCTGCTGACCCAGTTCATCATCATGGCCACGGTGTTCGTGGTGGTGGAGATCGCGGTCGAGTGGGGCCTGGCGCTGATGGCCCACCGGGTGCGTGGCTGGTTGCAGCGCCTGGGCAGGCGCTTCAACCGGGCCTGTGGCGGCATGTTCGTGCTGATGGGCTTGGCGCTGCCGATGACGCGCTGATGGCGGCGCGGCGCGGTCACCCAGGCGACGGCCGGGGCCCGGGCACCGGGCTCAGACTGGGTTGAACCTGTTGCAGCGAAAGGATTCCAGCCATGCGCCATGACCTCGTCATCCGCGGCGGCGAACTGGCCGACGGCCGTGGCGGCGCGTTGCGCACCGCCGATGTGGCCATCGACCACGGCCGCATCACCGCCGTGGGCAGCGTGCCCGGCACCGGCCGCGACGAGATCGACGCTCGGGGCAAGCTGGTGACGCCCGGCTTCGTCGACATCCACACCCACTACGACGGCCAGGCCAGCTGGGACACCCGCATGCAGCCCAGCAGCTGGCATGGCGTGACCACCGCAGTGATGGGCAACTGCGGCGTCGGCTTTGCGCCGGTGCATGCCCGCCACCGCGACCGCCTGGTCGAGCTGATGGAAGGCGTCGAGGACATTCCCGGCACCGCCCTGCACGAGGGCCTGAGCTGGCAATGGGAAAGCTTTGGCGACTACCTGGACGCACTGGCCGGCCAGCGGCGCGACATCGACATCGCCGCCCAGCTGCCGCACGGCGCGCTGCGGGTGTTCGTGATGGGCGAGCGCGGCGCCCGGCTGGAAGCCGCCACGGCCGATGACCGGGCGCAGATGCGCCAGCTGGCGGCCGAGGCCATGCGCGCCGGGGCGATCGGGTTTTCGACCTCGCGCTCGGTCAACCACCGATCCATCAAGGGCGAGCCCACGCCCAGCCTGCGCGCGACCGAGGACGAACTGCAGGCCATTGCCGCCGGCCTGAAGGACGCCGGGAGCGGTGTGTTGCAGTTCATCTCCGACTTCAACATGCCGTCGCTGGAAGAAGAATTCGCGATGCTGACCCGGCTGGTGCGTGATTCGGGCCGGCCGCTGTCCTTCTCATTGGGCCAGCGCCACAGCGCACCCGATGGCTGGCGCCAACTGCTGGCGCTGACCACCGACGCCAATGCCCAAGGCCTGCCGATGGTGGCGCAGGTGGCACCCCGGCCCATCGGCGTGCTGCTGGGCCTGCAGGGCAGCCGCCATCCATTCAGCAGCTGCGCCAGCATGCAGGCCATGGACCACCTCAGCCTGGACCAGCGCCTGGCACTGATGCGCCAGCCGGCGGTGCGTGCACGCGCGCTGGCCGAACTGCAGCAGTTGGACGGCCGCCCTGCCGACCCGCTGCTGCCGCGCTTCTCGGACTTCAGACGGCTGTATGCCTTCGGCGACCCGCCTGACTACGAGCCGCCGCCCGAACTGGCCATCACCGCCATCGCACAGCAGCGTGGCCAGACGCCGGCAGAAGCCGCTTACGACATGCTGCTGGCCGACAACGGCCGGGGCTTCCTGTTTGCGCCGTTTGCCAACTACGCCCATGGCCACCTGGATGCCTGCCACGACATGCTGGCCCATCCGCACACCGTGCCCGGGCTGGGCGACGGCGGCGCGCATGTCAGCGTGATCAGCGACGGCAGCTTCCCCACCACCATGCTGGCGCATTGGGGGCGTGACCGGCCGCACGGGCGCTTCGACCTGGGCTGGCTGGTCAAGCGCCAGACGGCTGACACCGCCCGCACCGTCGGCCTGCTCGACCGCGGCGTGGTGGCGCCCGGCTACCGCGCCGACCTGAACGTGATCGACATGGACACCCTGCGGGTGCTGGCGCCGGTGATGGTGGCTGACCTGCCGGCCGGCGGCAAGCGGCTGCTGCAGCGCGCCACCGGCTATGACGCCACCATCGTGGCGGGCGTGCCCACCTACCGCCACGGCGAGGCCACCGGCGCCCTGCCCGGCCAGCTGGTGCGCGGGCCGCAGGTGGTGCCGGTGGGCTGACCGGCGATCAGGGCCGGCGCGCCTCAGGCAGAAAGCGCACGCCGGCTCGGGCGAAGCCGCCGCCCACGCCGATGGGCGTGCCATCGGCGCGCCAGCAGGCCGCGCCTTCCATGTCGCCGTTGGGCTGAAACGCGATGCCGCCCATGCCGCCACCCACGTTGGGCACACGCTCGATGGCATGGCCGCGCGCGGCCAGCCCGTCAGCCACCGCATCGGTGAAATGCGGCTCCAGCTCCAGCCCGAAGCCCTGGGTCCACACCCGCGGTGCTTCCACCGCTTCTTGCAGCGACATGCCGTGGTCGATGATGTTCAGCACTGCCTGCAGCGCCGACGGGAAGATGCGCAGCCCGCCGGGCAGGCCCAACGCAAAGCGCGGCTGGCCGTCCTTCAGCACGATCAGCGGCGCCATCGACGAAGTGACCCGCTTGCCCGGCGCCAGTGAATTGGCCAGCCCGGGCCGCGGGTTGAACACATACAGGTAGTTGTTGGGGATCGCCCCGGTGCCCGGCACCATGTAGCGGGCGCCGAACAGCGAGTTGATGGTCTGCGTGGCGCAGACGATGCGCCCGTCCCGGTCGGCCACGGTGATGTGCGTGGTGTTGGCGCTTTCGTTGCCACCGGCGCTGCGCAGCGGGCCGGCCTGCACCCCTGCCTGCCAGGTCTGGCTGCGTGCCGGGTCGATGGCGGCGCGGCGCTGGGCGGCATAGGCCGGCGCCAGCAGGGCATCGACCGGCACCGGCACGAAGTCGGGGTCAGCGGTGCAGGCGGCGCGGTCGGCAAAGGCGATGCGCAGCACCTCGGCGATGCGGTGCACGCCATCGACCGTGCCGAAGCCGGCACCGGCGGTGTCCAGGCCTTCCAGGATGTGGAGCATCTGGGCGATGTGCAGCGGCCCGGCGCAGGGCGGCGGCGGGCCGGTGATCTCGAAGCCACGGTAGCTACTGCGCAGCACCGCCATGTCGTTGGTGCGGTAGCCACGCAGATCATCCAGCGCCAGGTAGGCGCCATGGCGCTGCATGTCGTCGGCCAGCGCCTGGCCCAGGGCGCCGCCATAGAGCAGGCCGGGGCCATCGCGCACGATGGCGCGCAAGGTGTCGGCATAGGCGGCATTGACCACGCGCTGGCCGGCGCGCAGCGGCTGGCCACCGAGCAGGAAGACCCGGGCGATCTCCGGGTCCAGCGCCAGGTCGGCGGCGCAGTCGGCCACGCAATCGGCCAGGTAGGCGGTGGCGGCAAAGCCGCGCTCGGCATGGCGGATGGCGGGCTCGACCACATCGGCCAGCGCCAGGCTGCCGTGGCGCTGCAGCATCTGGCACCAGGCCATCAGGTTGCCTGGCACGGCCACGGCGGCGCGGCCCACGCTGTTGCGCCGGCCCACCGCGTCCAGCACGCCGGGGCCGGCCTCGGGGTCGGGGGTGAAGGTGGTGGGGCCCACCGCCTGCGGGCAGCGGCCCTGCCCTTCCAGGATGGTCTGGCTGCCATCGGCCAGGCGGATGTTGGCAAAGCCGCCACCCAGGATGCCGACCATCATCGGCTCGACCACGGTCAGCGTGAAAAGCGCCGCCACAGCAGCGTCCACCGCGTTGCCGCCGGCAGCCAGCATCTCGGCACCGGCAGCCGACGCCAGCGGGTGGTTGGTGACCACCATGCCGCGGCTGCCGGTGGCCGGGCGCTTTTCAGTGGTGAAGGGTGTGGCTGCCAGGGTGCGCCAGTTGGGCATGGTGGGTCTCCTTGTGGTTGGATCAATCGGCAGCGGCGATCAGGCGCTTGGCATTGCCGATGGCCGCAGCGCCATAGTGGCGCAACTCGCCGAGCAGCGCCGTCTTCTCGGCGTCGTTGCGGTCGATGCCGGCCACCATCTTGCCGAAGCCGTCGAGGCGGCTATCGCGGATCCAGCTGCGCATGGCCTTGTGTTCGCCCCAACGCATCTGGTTGGCCAGGCTGGCCATGGTGGCTGCCACATAACCGCCCACGCTGCGCGGAAAGGGCACCGGCGTGCACAGCCGGTTCTTCACTGCATCGTCGTCGAAGTTCGCCTCGACATAGGCACAGATGGCGGCGCTGAAGCTGACCAGCGGCGCCCGCACCAGCTGCGGCAGGATCCTGCCGGGCTGGAACATCGGCTCCATCGCGCGCACGTCCACGGCAGACGCGGTGCAGTCGATGTAGAGCGTGCCGGCATCCATGGCCTCGCGGCCCTGGTCGAGCACCAGCGCGCCGGCCTCGATGGCCTGCACGCGGCCCTTGCGGATCACCTGGGTGATTTGGCGCAGCAGTTGCACCTCGCCTTCGGACAGGGTGGCGTAGTGGAACATCCGCGGCAGCTGCATGCGGTCGATGCGCAGCATCTGCCCGCTGGCCTCCAGGCGCTCGAACAGGTCGACCGCATCGGTGGCCTCGGCAATGGCCTTCATCTGCTGCACCTGGCCACCGATGGACTGCATGAAGAACTCTTCGCCGGGCTGGGTGGTGAGCCGGTTGACCACCCAGGAGTCGCGCGGCATCACCCAGCGGATGGCATCAGGCGGCACGCCGCAAGACAGCAGCCACACGCCCACATCCATGGCCGTCTTGCCGGCGCCCAGGATGCAGAAGTGGCTGGGGCGGTCCTGCCCGGCCTGCCAGAGTTGGGTCAGCCCGGTGGGGGTGACCAGGCGCACACCCGGGGCCACGCTGAACTTGGGCCGCGTGGTGGCGGGCACGCTGGGGCTGAACCAGCGGGCGTCCACCACCTTGCGGCGCACAGTGATCTGCGACTGGGCGCCCGAGAGCACCGACGCGATGCGGCCCGCGCCATCGGCCATGCCCAGGAAGCGGGTCATGGGCAGGTGCTGCACGCGGCCGCTGGCAAGCAACTGCTGCTGCATCACCTGCTGGAAATAGCCGCACACCTCGGCACCGCTGGCCAATTCGTACAGGCCGGCGTTGTGGCCCATGGTGTCCTTGCGCCCCGTGCCCAGCGCCAGCGAATTGACACCATAAAAGGCCGACGGCTGGTGCAGTGCCACGAACGGATACGCATCGTTCCAGTGCCCGCCGGGCTTGGCATGCAGGTCGACCAGGGTGATGTGCGCGTTGCCCTGCTGCAGCAGGGTGTCGGCGAATGCCAGACCGGTGGCGCCTGCGCCAACGACGAGGTAGTCGGTTTCAAGCGGGGCCATGGTGCATCCTCAGGGCAAGACGGTGTGGGTCGGCATGATGCCTGACCAGCTTGCCTGCGCACGCGTTCAGCCCGGCTGGTGCCCGATGGGATGGCTGGGGTGCACCTGACACGACAGGAAGCCACCCCCGGTGGCGCCGGTCAGGCGCGTCCGATCAGAAGCTGCCCACGGCCACAACGTGATGCGCTTGCGCAGCGGCCACCTTTGCCACACCCTGCCAACTAGGGAAACCGCAGGAGAAAAGTACGAACAACGCAGGTCTACTCCATGTTGCCGGCTGACAGTGTCTTGGATCATTCACCACGTTTACGTGGTTGTCAGGATGCTTGGCAATGGCGTTGCCGTCCTGGCCGCGCATTGCGGGCCGCAGAAGGATGCCCATGCCGACCTGGTTGATCGCGCTTGACCGATACTTTCCCATCCGCTACCTGACCCTGTTGATGGCCAGCCTGGCCTTGCTGGCCGGGTTGTCGTCCTGGTTGCTGTTGCAACAAGGGGCCTGGCTGGCGCTGCTGGGTGCCACCGGCCTGGTGATCGGCATCAGAGACCTGCGTCAGACGCGGCATGCGCTGCTGCGCAACTATCCGGTGATTGGCCATGTCCGGTTCCTGTTCGAATGGGTGCGCCCCGAAATCCGGCAGTACTTGCTGGAAAGTGACCGCGAGGCGGCACCGTTTTCTCGCCAGCAACGCTCGCTGGTCTACCAGCGCAGCAAGGGCGAATCCGACAAGCGGCCTTTCGGCACCCAACTCGACGTGGGTGAAGCCGGCTATGAGTGGATCAACCACTCGCTGCAGCCCAGCACGCTGGCCAGCCATGACTTCCGTGTGCGCATCGGCGGCGATCGCTGCACCCAAGCGTATTCGGCCAGCCTGTTCAACATCTCGGCGATGAGCTTCGGCGCGCTCAGCGCCAATGCGATCCTGGCGCTCAATGGCGGGGCCAAGGCCGGCGGCTTCATGCACGACACCGGCGAGGGTTCGATCAGCGTGCACCACCGCAAGAACGGTGGCGACCTGGTCTGGGAGATCGGGTCGGGCTACTTCGGCTGCCGCGACGAGCAGGGCCGCTTCGACGAAGCCAAGTTCGAGGCCAACGCCCGCGACCCGCAGGTCAAGCTGATCGAACTCAAGCTCAGCCAGGGTGCCAAGCCCGGCCATGGGGGCGTGCTGCCGGGGCCCAAGGTGTCGCTGGAAATCGCCTCGGCGCGCGGTGTCCCGATCGGCGTCGACTGTGTGTCGCCGGCAGCCCACACCGCCTTCACCACGCCGCTGGGCATGCTGCAGTTCCTCGACAGGTTGCGCAGCCTGTCGGGCGGCAAACCAGTGGGTTTCAAGCTGTGCATCGGGCACCCCTGGGAATGGTTTGCACTGGCCAAGGCGATGGCCGAGAGCGACCTGCTGCCAGACTTCATCGTCGTCGACGGTGCCGAAGGTGGCACAGGGGCCGCGCCGCTGGAGTTCAGCGACCACGTGGGCACACCGATGCAGGAAGGCCTGCGCCTGGTGCACAACACCCTGGTCGGCCTGAACCTGCGCAGCCGCATCCGCATTGGCTGCGCCGGCAGGATCGTCAGCGGTTTCGACATCGCCCGCGCGATGGCGCTGGGCGCAGACTGGTGCAATTCAGCACGCGGCTTCATGTTCGCGCTGGGTTGCATCCAGGCCCAGCACTGCCACACCGACGCCTGCCCCACCGGGGTGGCCACGCAGGACCCGCTGCGCCAGCAAGCGCTGGTGGTGCCTGACAAGATCAGGCGTGTGACCAACTTCCATCACCAGACCCTGGAAGCCTTGCAGGAATTGGTGCAGGCGGCGGGCTTGAGCCACCCCGACCAGTTCAGCGCCGCACACATCATGCGGCGCGTCAGCAACCAGGAGGTGAGTTCACTCGACCGGCTGTTCGTCGCAGTGGCGCCAGGCGCGCTGCTGGCCGCCGAGCGCGGGGACATCGCGTGGCCGCAAGAGGTGTTCAGCCGCTACTGGCCACTGGCCAGGAGCGACAGCTTCGGGCTTGCCAAGGCCTAACACCCACAGGCCGTTGAAATACCAAGGTGCCGCGTTGGGTTCATCGTGCTGATGATCCGTTGTCAGTCATCGAGCCCATAACAAAAAACCCCGCATGATGCGGGGCTTCGGGCGCCTTCAACGCCTGCCGGCAGGTGCGAAGGTCTTGGTCTGGCGGAGCAGGAGGGATTCGAACCCTCGAAACGGGAGAACCGTTTACCGGATTTCGAGTCCGGCGCATTCGACCACTCTGCCACCGCTCCGGTGTCTTGTTGCCCGTGGTCTCTGGGTCAAGCCCGCGATTCTAGCCGGAAAATCATCACGCCTTGAGCACCTCTGCACCGCCCAGGTAAGGGCGCAAGGCCGCAGGGATGCGGATGCTGCCATCGGCCTGCTGGTGGTTCTCAAGCACCGCCACCAGCGCCCGGCCCACCGCCAGGCCCGAGCCGTTGAGGGTGTGCACGAACTCGGTCTTGCCCTGGGCCGTGCGCACCCGCGCCTGCATGCGCCGCGCCTGGAAGGCGCCCATGTGGCTGCAGGAGCTGATCTCGCGGTAGGCGCCCTGCGCGGGCAGCCACACCTCCAGGTCGTAGGTGCGCACAGCGCCAAAGCCCATGTCGCCAGTGCACAGCAACATCACCCGGTAAGGCAGCTCCAGCTTCTGCAGGATGGCCTCGGCGTGGCCCACCATCTGCTGCAGCGCGGTGTCGCCCTGGTCGGGCGCGACGATCTGCACCATCTCCACCTTGTCGAACTGGTGCTGGCGGATCATGCCGCGGGTGTCGCGCCCGGCGCTGCCGGCCTCGCTGCGGAAGCACGGCGTGTGGCTGGTCAACTTGATCGGCAACTGCTCGGGCTGCAGGATGGTGTCGGCCACGGTGTTGGTGAGCGTCACCTCCGACGTGGGGATCAGGTACCACTTGTTGCCCGCCGCGTCGCCGTCACCGTCGCCCGAGGTGACGTGGAACAGGTCCTGCGCAAACTTGGGCAACTGGCCCGTACCCAGCATGGCCTTGCCTTGCACCATGTAGGGCGTGTAGCACTCGGTGTAGCCATTCTCCTGGGTCTGCACGTCCAGCATGAACTGCGCCAGCGCGCGGTGCAGCCGGGCCGCCGGCCCGCGCAAAAACGAGAAGCGCGCGCCGCTGAGCTTGACACCGGTTTCGAAGTCCAGCCCGAGGGGTTCGCCCAGGTCGACATGGTCCTTGACCGGGAAGTCGAAGCTGCCGGGCGTGCCCCAGCGGCGCACCTCCTGGTTGGCGGTCTCGTCGGGCCCGCGCGGCACGCCGTCGTCGGGCAGGTTGGGCAGGCCCAGCAGCAGGCCCTGCAGCTCGGCCTGCAGCACCTCCAGCCGGTCGGCGCCCTGCTTCATCGCGTCGGCGATGCCGGCCACCTCCGCCATCAGCGCGCTGGCGTCCTGGCCCTTGCCCTTGGCCTGGCCGATCTGCTTGCTCAGGCTGTTGCGGCGGGCCTGCAGCTCTTCGGTGCCGGTCTGCAGCGTCTTGCGTTCAGCCTCCAGCGCGGTGAAGCGTGCCACGTCCAGGTAGGGTTGCGGTGTCTTGCGCGCGTCCAGCCCGGCCAGCACGGCGGGCAGGTCACGGCGCAGTTGGTTGATGTCGAGCATGGTCTGTCCTGATCTGGTCTTGCAGTGCGGGAACGGCACCGCGAGGGTGCCGTTCAAGGTATGGATGGAGCGGCGGTCTCAGGATCGCGAGGCCGAGAACGCACTCATCGACTTGTCGCCCAGCCCCTTGGGCAGCGGAAAGTGCACGGTCTCTTCCACCCCCGCCATGCGGCGCACCGACACTGCACCCATGGTCTTGAGCCGGGCGATGACCTGCTGCACCAGGATGTCGGGCGCCGATGCGCCAGCGGTCAGGCCCACGCGCGGGCGGCCTTCGAACCAGGCGGGCTGCAGGTCGTCGGCCATGTCGACCATGTAGGCGGGCGTGCCCAGGCGCTCGGCCAGCTCACGCAGGCGGTTGCTGTTGCTGCTGGTGGGGCTGCCCACCACGATGACGATGTCGACCTGCGGCGCCATCACCTTGATGGCGTCCTGCCGGTTCTGGGTGGCATAGCAGATGTCCTGCTTCTTGGGTTCACGCACATGCGGGAACACCCGCTTCACCTCGGCCAGGATGGCGGCGGCGTCGTCCACGCTGAGCGTGGTCTGTGTCACCACCGCCAGCTGGCGGCCGCGGGGTTGCACCTTCTGCACATCGGCCACGTCTTCCACCAGGTAGATGCCGTCGCTCAGCTGCCCCATGGTGCCTTCGACCTCGGGGTGGCCCTTGTGGCCGATCATGATGAACTCGAAGCCCTCTTTCGACAGCTTGGCCACCTCGACATGCACCTTGGTGACCAGCGGGCAGGTGGCGTCAAAGACCTGGAAGCCACGGGCATCGGCCTCGGCCCGCACCTCGCGGCTGACACCGTGGGCACTGAAGACCAGCGTGGCGCCGGGCGGCACGTCGGCCAGGTCCTCGATGAAGATGGCGCCCTTGGTCTTCAGATCATTGACCACATAGGTGTTGTGCACGATCTCATGGCGCACGTAGATGGGTGCGCCAAACAGGGTGATGGCCCGCTCGACGATCTCGATGGCACGGTCGACGCCGGCACAGAAGCCGCGCGGCTCGGCCATCAGGATGTCGTCGACGCGGAGGGTCTGGTCAGTGGCGGACATGGGGTTCATCTCAAAGGACGCCGATGACCTGCACTTCGAAGGTGACCGGCTGGCCAGCCAGCGGATGGTTGAAGTCGAACAGCAGCCAGCTGTCGCCTTCTTCGCGCACCACGCCGGCGTACTGGCCGCTGCCGTCGGGCGTGGGGAACTGCACCACGTCGCCCACATGGTAAGCCGCATCCGGGTCGCCCAGCTCGGCCAGCAGGCTGCGCTTGACGCGTTGCAGCATCTGCGGGTTGCGTTCGCCGAAGGCTTCACCGGCGGCCAGGCTGAAGGTCTGGCGGCTGCCTTCGGCCAGGCCCAGCAAGCAGCTCTCCATCGCAGGCGCCAACTGGCCGGCGCCCAGCGACAGCGTGGCGGGCTTGTCGGCGAAGGTGTTGATCACGTCCGCGCCATCGGGGCCGGCAAGGCGGTAGTGCAGGGTCAGGAACGACCCCTCCTGAATGGTGTTCACGCCTAAGGGGGAGATGATGGAGGTCTGAAGGGGGATGCTGCGCCGCCGCAGCGGCGCATAGACTGAAGCCTCATTCTACGGGGGCCGCCCGCCGTACCGGCCGCACCCTGCTCACCCGCCCAAACCAGACCCGACATGTCGATCAAGGACCTGCCCGCCGCGGCCCGCCCGCGCGAAAAACTGCTGCAGCATGGCGCCGCCAGCCTGGCCGACGCCGAGCTGCTGGCCCTGCTGCTGCGCACCGGCATGCGCGGGCGGGGCGTGCTGCAGCTGGCCGACGACGTGCTGGTGCGCACCGGCGGCTATGCCGGCCTGCTGCATGCCGGGGCCGATGGCCTGAAGGGCATCAAGGGCCTGGGGCCGGCCAAGCGGGCCGAGCTGGCCGCCGTCATCGAGATGGCGCGCCGCGCCCTGGCCCAGCGCCTGGTCAGCGCGCCGGTGTTTGATTCTCCGCAGATGGTCAAGGACTACCTGCAGCTGCACCTGGGCACGCTGCAGCATGAAGTGTTTGCGGTGCTGTTCCTCGACAGCCAGCACCGGCTGATCAGCCTGGACACGCTGTTCACCGGCACCGTCGGCCAGACCAGCGTCTACCCGCGTGAGGTGGTCAAGCGGGCGCTGGCGCGCAATGCGGCGTCGGTGATCCTGGCGCACAACCACCCGTCGGGCGTGGCCGAGCCGTCGCGCGCCGATGAGCACCTGACCCAGACTCTGAAAAGCGCGCTGGCGTTGGTAGACGTGCGGGTGCTCGACCACCTGGTGGTGGGCTGCGGCCTGGTCGTCAGCTTTGCCGAGCGCGGCCTGCTGTGAACCGCGCCAGGTTCAAGAGCCTGGCCGACCTGGCCCAGGTGCGCGACGAACTGCAGCGCCGCGCCCGTGAGGCCGCCCTGCGCCAGGCCCAGGCGCTGGCTGCCCAGCAGGCCCAGCGGCGCCGGCAAGCCGCCCAGCACGACGTGTTTGCCCGCGCCGTGGGCCCGGTGCACCGGCTGCGCGACCGCGGCCTGGCCGAGCTGGACCTGCCGCGCCCCGAGCCGCTGCCCCGCATGCGCGAGGCCGATGAAGCCGCCGCGCTGGCCCAGTCGCTGTCAGACGAGGTCAACCTCGAATCCCTGCTGCTGACCGACGACGGCCTCAGCTTCCGCCGCCCCGGCATCGGCCCCGATGTGGTGACCAAGCTGCGGCGCGGCCACTGGGCGCTGCAGGGCGACATCGACCTGCATGGCTACACCCGCGACGAAGCCCGGCAGATGCTGACCGACAGCATCCGCGAATGCCACCGCCGCGGCATGCGCTGCCTGCGGGTGGTGCACGGCAAGGGCCTGGGCTCGCCCGGGCGCCAGCCGGTACTCAAGGCCAAGGTGCAGCGCTGGCTGGCGCAGAGCGCCGAGGTCATCGCCTTCGCCCAGGCCAGCGGGCCGCAGGGCGGCGCGGGGGCGCTGGTGGTGTTGCTGGCCGGGCTGTCGCGTTGACGGCCATCACCTGCCGCTGGGGCGGCGGGCAGGTCTTCAGGCTGGGGTCAAGCCACAGCGGTCTGCTGCAGGCTGTACCCCCGATGAACCCGGATGAACCCGCTGCTGCTTGAAGACGACCAAGACCTGCCGCGCCACATCAGGCTTGCGGCGGTTCACCCGCCCTTGTTGCGCATCCAGTCGGCGGTGCCGAAGAAGCTCTCGGCCAGGCGCTGCGCCAGCGCCGGGTCCACCACCTGCTCGGCCATGGCCTGGGCCATGCAGGCCAGCCACTGGTCGCGCTCGGCAATGCCGATGGCATAGGGCAGATGGCGGGCGCGCAACCGGGGGTGGCCGAAACGGTCGGTGTAGTGGTTGGGCCCGCCCAGCCAGCCGCACAGAAACCAGTGCAGCTTGTCACGTGATCCGTCCAGGGTGTCCGGGTGCAGCGCGCGGATGCCGGCCAGTGCCGGCTCCAGGTCCATCAGGTCGTAGAAGCGGTCGACCAGGGCGCGCACGCCGGGCTCGCCGCCCATCCGGTCGAACGGGGGCATGGGCGCCGGGGTGTCGGCGTCGGTGGTGTCGCGGTTGTCCATGCGCCAGCAGTGTGCCAGCCCCTGCCACCAGGGTCAGGATGACCGCCTCAGGGTGGCAGCAGCCGGGCGGCTGCAGCCGACAGCGCCACCGCAGCCGGGCTGCCAGGCAGCGCGTCCATCAGCAGCTGGCGGCGCTGCACCGATTCACGCACCGCGGCGTCCATCGGTACCTCACCCAGCAGCAGCAGGCGCACCGGGGCAGGCAGGCCGGGTGAGATGAAGCGGTCAACCACCTGCTGCAACTGGGTGGCCACGGCGCGGCCTTCACCGGCGCGCTGCACCTGGTTGACCAGCAGGCGCATCGGCCGCGCCGGCTGGGTGGTGACCAGCACCTTCACCGTGGCATAGGCATCGGTCAGCGAGCTGGGCTCGGGCGTGGCGACGATCAGCACGGCATCAGCCAGCGACACGGTGAACAGCACCACGTCCGAGATACCGGCGCCGGTGTCGAGCAGCACCTGGTCGAAGCGCGGCCGCACCTGGGCGATGACATCGAGCAGTTTGTCGCGCACCTCGGGTGTCATGCGGCTGTACTCGACCAGGCCCGACCCGGCCAGCAGCACCGTGAAGCCGGCGGGCGCCGGCTGCAGGGCTTGTTCGAGCGTGGCCTTGCCGGTGAACACATCATGCAATGTGACGCGGGCAGCCAGGTTCAGCACCACATCCAGGTTGGCCAGGCCCAGGTCGGCGTCGAGCACCAGCACCCGCTGGCCGGCGCGGGCCAGGGCGGCGGCCAGGTTGGCGGCCACCAGGGTCTTGCCCACGCCGCCCTTGCCACTGGTGATGGCGGTGATCACGGCACCACGCTGCTGGCTGCCTGCTTGGTCGGCTTGGCTCATGCGGTGTCCTGGCTGGCGTGGCTGGCCAGCAGCATGTCACGCTCTGGCAAGCTGACATCGTGCGCGGCGGTGTGTTCCAGGCAGACCCGGTCGCGCCCCTCGGCCTTGGCCCGGTACAACTGCAGGTCGGCCCGCTGCAGCCAGATGCCTGGCGTGGACCGCACCCATTGCGGCGCAAACGCACCACCCACACTGCAAGTGACAGCCAGTTGCTGCCCGTCTGCCAGGGCCACACTGCTGCGCGCCACCCGCTGGCGCACCCGGGCAGCCACCTGCGGGCCAAAGGCGGCCGCGCAGTTGGGCAGCAGCACGGCGTATTCCTCGCCGCCGATGCGCGCCACCAGGTCCATCGGCCGCACGCTGTCGGTCAGGGCCTGGCCCACGGCACGGATGACCAGGTCACCAACGCCATGGCCGTGGCTGTCGTTCACCCGCTTGAAATGGTCGATGTCGACCATCAGCAGCAAGGCCGATTCGCCCGAGCGGGCGACCCGGTCTACTTCGCGCGCCAGCGCCAGCTCAAAGCTGCGGCGGTTGGCCAGGCCGGTCAGGGCGTCGCGGCTGGACAGATCCACCAGCTGATCGATCAGTGTCTGCAGGAAGGCTGGTGATGCCGGATCGCCGGCCGGCGCACCCTGGCCGGCCTGGCGCAACAGGGCCAGCGCGGATTCCAGCCGCAATGTGCTGCTCTCGCTGGTCGCGCGGATGGCGCTGAAGGCATGCGGGGCGTCCACGATTGGCAGGGCGGGCAGTCGGCGCGGATGGATCGATCTGGCAGGCAGTCTAAGCCGGCGGATGTGCAGACACGCCAGGAGATGGCAGGCCCGGGCACCGCATTTCAGTGCATGCACACCGCCGGCGCCGGCCAGACTGCCGGCATGACCGACATGTTGCCGACCATCAACCCTGCCGCCCGCCCCGCCCGAGCGCAGGCCACGCCCCTGGCCGCCGACCAGGAGTTCAGCTTCTCGGCAGCCGACTTCGACCGGGTGCGCGAACTGATCTACCAGCGCGCCGGCATCAGCCTGCATGCCGGCAAGCAGGCGATGGTGTACAGCCGCCTGTCGCGCCGGCTGCGCGAGACCAGCCATCTCAGTTTTGCTGACTACCTGCAGTGGCTGCAGGCCAACACTGGCGCGTCTGGCGACGCCGAGTGGCAGGAATTCGTCAACTGCCTGACGACCAACCTGACCTCGTTCTTCCGCGAGGAGCACCACTTCCATGCCCTGGTCGACGACCTGAAGGCCGCAGCGGGCAGGAACGCGGGCAAGCCCTTGCGCATCTGGTGCAGCGCAGCCAGCACCGGCGAAGAGCCCTATTCGATCGCCATCACCGCCGTGGAGGCCCTGGGCACCAGCGCCCAGACGCGCATCGTCGCCAGCGACATCGACACCAAGGTGCTGGCCACCGCCCAGCGCGGCGTGTACGACGCCCATGCCCGCGGCCTGTCGCCCGAGCGGCTGCAGCGGCACTTCTTGCGGGGCAAGGGCAGCAACGCCGGCTTCATGCGGGTCAAGCCCGATCTGGCCCGGCACGTCGAGTTCCGGCCCTTCAACCTGATGAGCCGGCAATGGGCAGGCTCTGGCGGCTTGGGCGAGCCGTTCGACATCATCTTCTGCCGCAACGTGATGATTTACTTCGACGCCTCCACCCAGCGCCAGGTGCTGCAGCAAATGCATGCCGTGCTCAGGCCCGGCGGGCTGCTGTACGTGGGCCATTCGGAGAACTTCACCGAGGCGCGTGACCTGTTCCATCTGCGCGGCAAGACGATCTACCAGCGCGTCTGATGGCCTTGCACCGCACCGGCGCTGAAGTTTGGCCGGTGTCGGCCGATATCCAGTCGAGCAAGGACACCCCAGCCCATGATGCCCTCACCCTCCACGGCGCGCGCGCCGGCGGCCAAGGCCTTCCCACCGGCAGGCGCCAGCACGCCGGCGCTGGGCGGATCGGCCCGGCTCGACCGCCTGAAGGCTGCGCCACGCAAGCCCGGCGAAGCCTCGTTCTTCTTCTGGGACGCGCACTTCCGCAATGACTCGGTGAAGGTGCTTCCCGGCGAGTACTTCGTGCATGACGAAGATCTGCTGATCACCACCACGCTGGGCTCGTGCATCGCCGCCTGCATCTGGGACCGCGAGCGCCGCATCGGTGGCATGAACCACTTCATGCTGCCCGAGGGCGCGGGCGATTCCGGCCGCTACGGCAGCTACGCGATGGAGATGCTGATCAACGAGCTGATGAAAAAGGGCGCCTCCCGGCACACGCTGGAGGCCAAGATCTTCGGCGGCGGCGCGGTCATTGGCGGCATGAGCAGCATCAATGTGGGCGAGCGCAACACCCAGTTCGTCATCAACTACCTGCAGACCGAGCGCATCCCCGTCGTCAGCCGCGACGTGATGGAGATCTACCCGCGCAAGGTGTGCTTTCTGCCGGCGTCGGGCAAGGCCATGGTCAAGCGCCTGGCCCCCACCCACAACGACGCCTTCGTGGCCCAGGACCGGCTGGCGGCGCAGAAGGCCGCGCCGGTGTCGAGCGCCGGTGGCTCGGTCGACCTGTTCTAGAGAAGTACGCAATGACCAAGAAAACAACCGTGGTGGTGGTGGATGACTCTGCGCTGGTGCGCGGCCTGCTCGCCGAGATCATCAACCGCCAACCCGACATGGAATGCATCGGCGCGGCCAGCGACCCGCTGGTGGCGCGCGAGATGATCCGCAACCTCAACCCCGACGTGATCACGCTGGACGTGGAAATGCCGCGCATGGACGGCATCGACTTCCTCAGCAAGCTGATGCGGCTGCGGCCGATGCCGGTGGTGATGGTGAGCACGCTGACCGAGCGCGGCGCCGATGTGACCCTGCGCGCGCTGGAACTGGGCGCCATCGACTTCGTGGCCAAGCCCAAAATCGGCGTGGCCGACGGCCTGCGCCAGCTGGCCGAGGACATCACCGACAAGGTGCGCACCGCCGCGCGGGCC
>JARXAJ010000116.1 GCA_029865965.1 Aquabacterium sp. | reverse complement strand
GGTATTTCTTCGGGGCGCTGGCCTTGCTGGTGCTGGTGATCCAGATCGTCACCGGCATCTTCCTGGTGATGCACTACAAGCCGGATGCGGCCCTGGCGTTCGCCTCGGTCGAGTACATCTTGCGCGACGAGCCCTGGGGCTCGCTGATCCGCTACATGCATTCCACTGGCGCGTCGATGTTCTTCGTCGTCGTCTATCTGCACATGTGGCGGGGCATGATGTACGGCAGTTACCGCAAGCCGCGTGAACTGGTGTGGGTGTTCGGCTGTGCCATCTTTTTGTCGCTGATGGCCGAGGCGTTCATGGGCTACCTGCTGCCCTGGGGCCAGATGTCGTACTGGGGCGCCCAGGTGATCGTGAACCTGTTTGCCGCTGTGCCCTTCATCGGCCCCGACCTGGCGCTGCTGATCCGTGGTGACTTCGTCATCGGGGACGCCACGCTGAATCGCTTCTTCAGCTTCCACGTCATCGCTGTGCCGCTTGTCATCCTGGGCCTGGTGGTGGCGCACATCATCGCGCTGCACGAGGTGGGTTCCAACAACCCCGACGGCGTCGAGATCAAGGCCAAGAAGGACAGCACCGGCAAGCCGCTGGACGGGATCCCCTTCCATCCGTACTACACAGTGCACGACATCTTCGGCGTGGGAATGTTCCTGCTGGTGTTCTGCGCCATCATCTTCTTCGGCCCTGAAATGGGTGGCTACTTCCTGGAGTACAACAACTTCATCCCGGCCGACCCGTTGAAGACGCCGGCGCACATTGCCCCGGTGTGGTACTTCACACCGTACTACTCGATGCTGCGGGCCACCACCGACCCGATGGTCAATGTGCTGTGCGGCATCATCGGTATCGCTGGCGTGATCTCATTGCTGTCGGTCAAGGGCAAGTCGCGCATCTTCATTGCAGTGGGTGCCATCATCGGCATCGCGCTGCTGAAGACCTTCGACGCCAAATTCTGGGGCGTTGTGGTAATGGGTGGTGCGGTCGTGATCCTGTTCTTCCTGCCTTGGCTTGATAACTCGACGGCCAAATCCATCCGCTACCGCCCCACCTGGCACAAGGTGCTCTATGGCATCTTCGTCGTATTCTTTGTCATCCTGGGTTACCTGGGCATCCAGCCGCCTTCGGACATCGGCACGCTGGTGTCGCAGGTGGGCACGTTGTTCTACTTTGGCTTCTTCTTGCTGATGCCCTGGTGGAGCACCATCGGCACCTTCAAGCCCGTGCCTGACCGTGTGGTCTTCGCACCGCACTGAGGCTGGAGCATCCTTCACCATGAAAAGAATCATTGCAACCTTGCTGGCCACCCTGGCCCTTTGTTCCGGAGCCTTGGCCGCCGAAGGCGGCGTGGCCTGGGACAAGTTCCCGAAGGAACGGATGACAAACATGGCCGCACTGCAAAACGGTGCCAAGCTTTTTGTCAACCATTGCCTCAACTGCCACTCGGCCGCCTACATGCGCTACAACCGGCTGAAGGACATCGGCCTGACTGAAGCGCAGATCAAGCAAAACCTGCTGTTCGCCGGCGACAAGGTGGGCGACTTGATGACCGTGTCGATTACCGCCAAGGATGCCAAGGAGTGGTTTGGCGCCCAACCGCCCGACTTGAGCGTGATTGCCCGGTCACGCGCGGCTGCTGGCAAGGGCAGTGGTGCCGACTACCTCTACACCTACATGCGCACGTTCTACCGTGATGAGTCGCGCGCAATCGGCTGGAACAACCTTGCGTATCCGAATGCCGCGATGCCGCATGTGTTGTGGGATCTGCAGGGCGAACAACGCGCGGTTTTCGCCAACGAGAAAGACCCGCATGACCCAGCCAAGACACTGGCTGTCTTCAAGGGCTTCGAGCAGACAAAGCCGGGTTCGCTGAGCAAGGCCGACTATGACTTGGCGATTGCCGACCTTGTGGGCTACCTGCAATGGATGGGCGAGCCCGGGCAGAATCAGCGTGTGCGCATGGGTGTTTGGGTGCTGCTGTTCCTGGCCGTGTTCACTTTGATCGCCTGGCGTCTGAACGCCTCTTACTGGAAAGACATCAAGTAACGATAGTCGGCTGGCCCGGCTACCAAGCCGGGCCTGGCGCGCAGCGGCTGGCCTTCGGGCGCCCTGCGCGCATTGTTTTTTGAGCCACTGCTTCATTGGGAACCCGCTGCCATGATGGTGCTTTACTCTGGAACCACCTGCCCCTATTCGCACCGTTGCCGCTTTGTGCTGTTCGAGAAAGGCATGGATTTCGAGATCCGTGACGTCGACCTGTTCGCCAAGCCCGAAGACATTGCGCTGATGAACCCGTACAACGAGGTGCCCATCCTGGTGGAGCGAGACCTCATCCTGTACGAGAGCCACATCATCAACGAGTACATCGATGAGCGCTTCCCGCATCCGCAGCTGATGCCCGGTGACCCGGTGGCCCGGGCGCGGGTGCGCCTGTTCCTGTTCAACTTCGAAAAGGAGCTGTTCGCCCACGTCAACCTGCTGGAAGGTCGCGGTGGCGTGAAGGCCAACGACAAACAGCTGGAGAAGGCGCGCAGCCAGATCCGCGAGCGGCTCACCCAGCTGGCGCCGATCTTCCTGAAAAACAAGTTCATGTTGGGTGACGACTTCAGCATGCTCGATGTGGCGATTGCGCCGCTGTTGTGGCGCCTGGACTATTACGGCATCGACCTGTCGAAGAACGCGGCGCCGCTGCTGAAGTACGCCGAGCGCATCTTCTCGCGCCCGGCCTACATCGAGGCGCTGACGCCATCCGAGAAAGTGATGCGCAAGTAAGCTGCCAGGACCGCGCATGACCAAACCGCCCGCACCGGATGAGCAGGGCAGCTCGACCCGGCCCTACCTGATCCGCGCCCTGCACGACTGGTGCACCGACAACGGCTTCACAGCGTATCTGGCGGTGTACGTTTCGGCTGGCGTGCAGGTGCCGATGGAGTACGTGAAGAACAACGAGATCGTGCTCAACGTCGGCTTCGAGGCCACCAGCGGCCTGCAGCTCGGCAATGAGTTCATCGAGTTCAAGGCCCGCTTCGGTGGTGTCTCGCGCGAGATCGTGGTGCCGGTCGACCATGTGGTGGCCATCTATGCGCGTGAGAACGGGCAAGGCATGGCCTTCCCGGTGCCCGCAGGGCCTGCATCGGCCGGCGCGCGGCCAATACCTTCCGAACCGGCCAGGGCCGGCCTGCGCCTGGCACGCTCTGCAGGTGACGAGGACGAAGCGGCCTCGCCCGCCCACACCCCGGCAGCGGCCGCTGGCACCGATGAACCGCCGCCTGAACCTCCGGCGCCTGCCGGAGGCGGTCGGCCAGCACTCAAACGGGTCAAGTAGGCTATCAGGCAAGCAGGCGTCAAGCCCGCTTGCAGCCTAGAATTCAGGCCTCGGGCCATGCCGGCTTAGCTCAGTTGGTAGAGCAACCGCCTTGTAAGCGGTAGGTCATCCGTTCGATTCGGATAGTCGGCACCAATCAAATGCTGCCCATGTGGCGCCCAAAGTCGAGGCCGGCCGCCCCGGGCAGTGCTGCGTTGTTCGGCCTGTTCAAGCCGCGCTCAACAGCTTCACCCGAAGCGCCGGGCCATTCCAGCCGCAGATGCGCAGGTGGGCTTCCAATGCGGGCAGCATCTGGCGCAGCTTGGCAGCGACCGCACTGCTGGATGCCAGCAGGCTCCAGCCTTCGTCGTCGATCGGCCCTGCCCGCACTGACGCACGCATCGCCGGCGGTAACAGCGGAATGATGGCGGCCAGCCGATCCTGCGACTCACGCATGCGCCGCGCCAGCAGCGCCAACGGCTCACTGCCGGCCAGCGCGTCACCGATGCCCAGGGTGTGGCTGGGCAGGGGCGTGTTGCGCGAGCGTAGGGGAGGTGCTGCCATGGGTTCGAGAATACCCCGATGGTAGACTTCCGGGTTGCATCGGATGGTCACCAGCCAGGACAGCTTGGTGGCCTCAGCTCATGTTGCAGGCGGCAGAACCAGCCTCACCTGCATGGGTACCTGCCTTGATCCAGCCGGCTTGCCGGCGCCCTAGACACACAAGCCGGGGTCCCCCGTGCGTGGTTCGGCGTGCAGTGCTGACGCAGGCCCGCCCTGGACATTCGGCCCACACACACCTACGCCGCATGTTGCCCAAGCTTCTCACTTCGATTTTCGGCAGCCGCAATGAGCGCACGCTGAAGCAGAACCGTCGCGTGGTCGACAAGATCAATGCGCTGGAGCCGCAGTTCGAGGCGCTGGACGACGCCGCGCTGCGCGCCAAGACCGATGACTTCCGCCAGCGCGTGGCCCAGGGCGCATCGCTCGATGACTTGCTGCCCGAGGCGTTTGCGGCTGTGCGAGAAGCCGGCAAGCGCAGCCTGAAGATGCGCCACTTCGATGTGCAGCTCATCGGTGGCATGACCTTGCACAACGGCAAGATCGCCGAGATGCGTACCGGCGAGGGCAAGACCCTGATGGCCACGCTGCCGGTGTACCTGAATGCGCTGGCCGGCAAGGGCGTGCATCTGGTCACTGTCAACGAATACCTGGCCCGGCGCGACGCTGAATGGATGGGCCAGCTCTACCGCTTCCTGGGGCTGTCGGTGGGCGTCAATGTGCCTGGGATGTCGCGCGAGGAGAAGCAGGCCGCCTACGCAGCCGATGTCACCTACGGCACGAACAACGAGTTCGGCTTCGACTACCTGCGCGACAACATGGTCTACGAGGTGCGTGACCGGGTGCAGCGCGGACTGAACTTCGCCATCGTCGACGAGGTGGATTCGATCCTGATCGACGAGGCCCGCACGCCGCTGATCATCAGCGGCCAGGCCGAAGACCACACCGAGATGTATGTGCGCATCAACAGCGTCATCCCGGGCCTGAAGAAACAGATCGGCGAGGCCGACCCGCGCACCGGTGAAGGTGTGATCGAGCCGGGCGACTTCACGGTCGACGAAAAAAGCCACCAGGTCTTCCTGACCGAAGATGGCCACGAGCATGCCGAGCAGCTGCTGACCCAGGCCGGCCTGCTGGCCGAAGGTGCCAGCCTGTATGACGCCGCCAACATCTCGTTGATGCACCATGTGTACGCAGCGCTGCGGGCCAACCACCTGTACCACAAGGACCAGCATTACGTGGTGCAGACCGGCGAGATCATCATCGTCGACGAGTTCACCGGCCGCCTGATGACTGGCCGCCGCTGGAGCGACGGCCTGCACCAGGCTGTAGAGGCCAAGGAAGGCGTGGAGATCCAGAGCGAGAACCAGACGCTCGCCTAGATCACTTTCCAGAACTACTTCCGCATGTACGCCAAGCTGGGTGGCATGACCGGCACGGCCGACACCGAGGCCTATGAATTCCAGGAGATCTACGGCCTGGAAACCGTGGTGATCCCGCCGAACAAGCCCACCGCCCGCAAGGACGAGCTCGACCTGATCTACAAGACCGGGCGCGAGAAGTACAACGCGGTGATCGAGGACATCCGCAACTGCCACCAGCGTGGCCAGCCGGTGCTGGTGGGCAACACCTCGATCGAGAACAGCGAGCTGATCTCGGGCCTGCTGACCCAAGCCAAACTGCCGCATGCGGTGCTCAACGCCAAGCAGCATGCCAAGGAGGCCGAGATCGTGGCCCAGGCCGGCCGCCCCGGCGTGATCACCATCGCCACCAACATGGCCGGCCGCGGCACCGACATCGTGCTGGGCGGCAATGTGGAAAAGCAGATCCAGCTGCTGGAAGCCGACGCCGCTGTCGGCGAGTCCGATCGGGCCAGTCGCATCCTGCAATTGAAGGATGAGTGGCAGGGTCTGCATGAACAGGTGAAGGCTGCCGGCGGCTTGCGCATCATCGCGACAGAACGCCATGAAAGCCGCCGCATCGACAACCAGCTGCGCGGCCGCGCCGGCCGCCAGGGCGACCCTGGCCAGAGCCGCTTCTACCTGAGCCTGGAAGACCCGCTGATGCGCATCTTCGCTGGCGACCGGGTGCGGGCGATCATGGACAAGCTGAAGATGCCTGACGGTGAAGCCATCGAGGCCGGCATGGTCAGCCGCAGCATCGAAGGCGCGCAGCGCAAGGTGGAGGCGCGCAACTTCGATGTACGCAAGCAGCTGCTGGAATACGACGACGTCAGCAACGACCAGCGCAAGGTGATCTACCAGCAGCGCAACGAGATTCTCGAAACCGACACCGTGCTGGCCCAGGTGACCAACCTGCGCAAGAGCGCAATGGCCGGCGTGGTGCGCACCTGGGTGCCGGCCGAAAGCGTCGAAGAGCAGTGGGACATTCCCGCGCTGGAAAAGGCTCTGGCCGAGGAATGGCAGGTGCCGGTGGCGCTGGCCGCCGAGGTGGAAAACAGCGAGTCCATCACCGACGAGGACATCGTCGACAAGGTGGTGGCGGCGGCCGACCAGGTGTTTGAAGGCAAGCTGGCGGTGGTGGGCGCCGAGCAGTTCAACCCGTTCATGCGCATGGTGCTGCTACAGAGCATCGACAGCCACTGGCGCGAGCACCTGGCCGCGCTGGATTACTTGCGCCAGGGCATCCACCTGCGCGGCTATGCCCAGAAGAACCCGAAGCAGGAATACAAGCGCGAAGCCTTCGAGCTGTTCAGCCAGCTGCTGGATGTGGTGAAGATGGAAGTGACCCGCCTGTTGCTGACGGTGCGCATCCAGAGCCAGGAAGAAGTGGCCCAGGCCGCCGAGGCGATCGAGGCGCAGGCCAGCCAGTTGGGCAATGTGACCTACACCCACCCGAACGAGGACGGCAGCATCAGCCGGGAGCCTGCGCCTGCGCCTGCTGCAGCGCTGGGCCTCGCCTCTGATGTGCCCCGCGTCGGGCGCAATGAGCCCTGTCCGTGTGGCAGCGGCAAGAAGTACAAGAGTTGCCACGGGTCGTTGGCATGAGGTCTGCACTTGCTGCGCCTCGACACCACCTTGATTCCGGGCCTTTCTGACGCACCTTCACGTCAAAACTCGTTGCAATCTGATACTCAGGTTATCCCTTGGTTGAGGGGCAGGGGTTAACCACCACCGCCGCTAGACTCCGCCCATGATCGAAATGAAGCATGTTTTTTGTTTCGACTGGCTCGCTTCTGTGGGTTCTCTGCAGGGGCGTTTTGAAGATCAAGGGGGGTTTTAAAATGGTGAAATTCAACGCGATTGCCGCAGCAGCATTGCTGGCTGTGAGCGGTACGGCTTTTGCAGACGGCAGCTTGGGCATGCTCGACGAGACCGGCAGCAACTTCTCGGACATGGCCTCCGGCGGCTTCTCAGACAACTGGACGTTCAGTCTGGCCACGCTGAGCGATGTCGAGGGCGGCGGCTACTTCTCAAAGCGCGTGGCTGGTGTCGGCGTGGCGCTGTGGATGGGCGGCGCACCCACCGGGATGGAAGACGGCAACATCAAGGACGGTTTCTCGTTCATGGGTCTGGCTGCTGGCAGCTATTCGCTGGTGTTCGGCGGCTTCTCGGCTGGCGCTGGTACCTATGGTGGCAATGTGTTCGCCACGCCGGTCCCGGAACCCGAGACCTACGCCATGATGCTGGCTGGTCTGGCCGCTGTGGGCTTCCTGGCCCGCCGCCGTCGCAACGGCTGACCGGCTCCGGGCGCTGCCTGTCCTGGTCTGGAAAGCGGCTTCGGCCGCTTTTTTCGTTTGTTGGCCGCCTTGGGCGGCGCAGGTGCCGCCTGGCGACACTTTTACAATCTTGCGTCCTCTCCCGATCTTGACCAAGGCTCCCCATGCCCGTGAACCTGCCGCCGCTCGACCCTGCCGCCTTGCATGCCGTGCCTGGCGTGCGCCTGGGCATTGCCAAGGCTGGCATCCGCAAGCCCAACCGGGCTGATCTGGTGGTGCTGGCGCTGGACGATGACGCGGCGGTGGCCGGCGTGTTCACCCGCAACCGGTTCTGTGCTGCTCCTATACAGGTTTGCCGGCAGCATCTGGCCGCTGGCCAAGGCATCCGTGCCGTGGTGGTGAACACCGGCAATGCCAATGCCGGCACTGGCGCCGACGGGCTGGCGCGTGCGCACCAGACCTGCGCCGCTTTGGCCCGCCTGATGGGCCTGACGCCGCAGCAGGTGTTGCCGTTTTCCACCGGCGTGATCATGGAAACCCTGCCGGTCGACCGCATCGAGGCGGGTTTGCCGGCTGCGCTGGCCGATCTGCGCGCCGACAATTGGGCCGCCGCTGCCCAGGGCATCATGACCACTGACACCTTGCCCAAGGCCGCGTCGCGCCAGGTACAGATCGGCGGGCGCACCGTCAGCATCACCGGCGTCAGCAAGGGCGCGGGCATGATCCGGCCGAACATGGCGACGATGCTGGGTTTCATGGCCACCGACGCGGTGGTGGCGCCCGCGTTGCTGCAGGCGCTGGTGACCGAGGCGGCCGACGCCAGCTTCAACCGCATCACCATCGATGGCGACACATCCACCAACGACTCTTTCGTGTTGATCGCCACCCAGCAGGCCGGCCATGCGCCGATCACGTCGCTGGACTCGGCAGATGGACAGGCGCTGCGGGCAGCGGTGACGGCCGTGGCGCAGCAGCTGGCCCAGGCCATCGTGCGCGACGGCGAAGGCGCCACCAAGTTCATCACCGTGCAGGTCGAAGGCGGCCAGACCGAGGCCGAGTGCAAGCTGGTGGCCTACGCCATCGCGCATTCGCCGCTGGTCAAGACCGCCTTCTTTGCCAGCGACCCTAACCTGGGGCGTATCCTGGCCGCCGTGGGGTATGCGGGCATCGACGACCTCGACCAGGGCCTGATCGACCTGTTCCTGGACGACGTGCATGTGGCCACCCAGGGCGGGCGCCACCCTGCTTACAGCGAGGCCGATGGCCAACGGGTGATGCGCCAGAGCGAGATCACGGTGCGGGTGCTGCTGCACCGCGGCGTGGCGGCTGCCACGGTGTGGACCTGCGATTTGTCGCACGACTACGTCAGCATCAACGCCGACTACCGCAGCTGACCAAGCCTGCCTGTGCCCCCCGCCCCGGCATGCCGGGCGCCCGGGGAGGGGCGGCATTGCGGCGACAATCCACGCCACACGATGGGCACCCACAGGGATGCCCGCACATGGCAGGGGGCTTTGTTGGCAAGCATGCATGACGACCGCGCCGGGAAGGCACGGCGGATCTGGGGCCTGGCCCCCGACGATCTGTTTCACAACGCCGTGTACCGGCGTTTGTGGGCCTCCATCCTGATGAGTTCGGTCGGCGCCCAGGTCACCCTGCTGGCCCTGCCGCTCACGGCCGCGCTGCTGCTGGATGCCACGCCGTTGCAGATGGGCCTGCTGACGGCGGTAGAGACGCTGCCCTTTGCGCTGTTCTCGCTGCCGGCCGGTGTTTGGCTCGACCGTGTGCGCAAGCTGCCGGTGTATGTGGTCGGTGAACTCACCATTGCGCTGGCCGTGCTGACCGTGCCGCTGGCCTGGTGGTTGGGCTGGCTGAGAATGGGTTGGCTGTATGCCGTCGGCTTCATCATCGGGTCGGTGTCTGTGCTGGCCGGCAGCGCCGCCCAGATCGTGCTGACCCAGGTGGTGCCGCGTGAGCGCCTGGTGGAGGCGCATGCGCGCAATGCCTTGGCCAGCTCGGGCGCCGAGGTGGCCGGCCCTGGCCTGGCGGGCGTGCTGGTGAAGGCGCTGGGCGCGCCGCTGGCGTTGCTGGTCGATGCCGTGATGCTGCTGCTGTCCGCCGTGATTCTGCGCGGCGTGCGGGTGCAGGAAACGCTGGCGCAACGCGGCAATGGCCGCAGCTTTGGGCCCGAGCTGCGCGTGGGCCTGCAGTTCGTGCGCCGCCACCGGCTGCTGGTGGCGCTGGCGCTGGCGGTGGGCGGCTGGCAGGCCTGCCACAACGCGGCGCTGGTGGTGCAGATCCTGCATGCCACCCGGGGCCTGGGGCTGGACGAGCAGACCATCGGCCTGTGTTACGCCGGGCTGGGCGTGGGCACCATCTCGGCCAGCCTGTTTGGCAACCGGCTGAGTGACCGCATCGGCCCGGGCCCGTCGATGCAGGTGGGCTTTGTGCTGTGCGCCACGGGCTGGCTGCTGCCCTGGCTGTGGCCCACCGGCACGGCGGGCGTGGCGGCCTTTGCGGCCATGCTGCTGCTCAGCGGCACCGGTGGCGTGTTGATCTTCATCAACTTCCTGGGCATGCGGCAGGCCGTGACCCCGGCGCCGCTGCTGGGCCGCATGACGGCCACGATGCGCTGGCTGATCCTGCTGCCGGCCATCCCCGGCGCGCTGCTGGGCGGCTGGATCGGCGAGCACGCCGGGCTGGTGCAAACGCTGGGCGCCGCCGGGCTGGGCGCTGCCGTGCTGGCGCTGCTGGTGTGGCGTGGCGGCGTCATTCTGGCGGTGCGGGTGCTGCCGTCAGCGGTGGGCGATGTGCCGGCCGGCCCGGCGGAGCACGGCCCACCGGTGGCACAGGGCTGACCGGGCCGTGCTGCTTCAGGCCCCAGCCGGGGCGAAGCGGTCGACCGCGTCGGTGATCAGCCCGTCCACGCCCAGCGCCAGCAGGCGCTCGGCATCGGCAGCTTCATTGACGGTGTAGACCATCGCCAGCCACCCTGCAGAACGCGCCTGCGCCAACAGGCCGGCATCCATCAGCCTGTGGTGGGTGACGATGGCTGCGCAGCCCAGCTGGGTGGCCATGTCCAGGCAGCCGGGCCACAGGCTGTCGAGCAGCAGGGCGCGGGGCAGGTGCGGCGCGGTCTCGCGTGCACCCTGCAGCGCTTCAGGCCGGAACGAGCTGAGCAGCGGCGGCACCACCTGGCCAGCCCACAGCTGCGCGGCCTGCGCGGCCACCACCCGGCCGGTGGCGGTTTCCTGGCCCGGCGTGGGCTTGATCTCGATGTTGAGCTGCAGGCCGTTGTGCAGGATGAAGCGTGCCAGGCCGGCCAGCGTGGGCAGCGGCTCGCCGGCATGCAGACGGCTGTGCCAGCTGCCGGCGTCCAATTGGGACAGAGCCGACCAGGGCAGGTCTCCCGCCACGCCCTGACCCGAGGTGGTGCGCTCCAGTGTGGCGTCATGCAGCAGGAAGGGCAGGCCGTCGGCCGACAGCTTGACGTCGCACTCAAACGCCCGGTAGCCCAGAGCCGCGCCCAGGCGGAACGCGGCCAGGGTGTTCTCGGGCGCCAGCTTGCCGGCGCCGCGGTGGGCAATCCAGCGGGGGCAGGGCCAGGTCTGGATTGGGGTCGGGGAGGGTTGGGCCATCAGTCGCCCACCCGCAGGCCGGTGGTGGCGTCGAACCAGTGCAGATGCGTGGGTGGGGCCCGCATGCGCAGCACCTGGCCGATGAACGGCGGCGTCCGCATGGCGTCGACCCGCACGGTGAACAGCCCGCCGCCCAGGCGGCCATGCACCAGGCGCTCGGCGCCCAGCATCTCGATGGTGTCGACTTGCAGCGGCCATTGGCCGTCGTCTGCCAGTTCCACATGCTCGGGCCGCAAGCCCAGCACCAGGTCGCCGCTGCGGGGGGCGGCCGCCGGCAGTGGCAGGGTGATGGCATCGGCGCCGGTGCCGGCGGCAAAGCGCGCGCCATCGGCCGTGCCGGTCAGCAGGTTCATCGGTGGGGAGCCGATGAAGCTGGCCACGAAGCTGCTGGCCGGTTTGCCGTAGACCTGCTCGGGCGTGCCGATCTGCTCCATGCGGCCGGCGTTCATCACCACCATGCGCTGGGCCAGCGTCATCGCCTCGACCTGGTCGTGGGTGACGAACAGGCTGGTGACGCCCAGTTCGCGGTGCAGCTTCTGGATCTCCAGCCGCGTCTGGGCGCGGAGCTTGGCGTCCAGGTTGGACAGCGGCTCGTCAAACAGAAAGGCCGACGGCTGGCGCACGATGGCCCGGCCCATGGCCACCCGCTGGCGCTGCCCGCCCGACAACTGCCTGGGCGTGCGCTGCAGGAACGGCCCGATCTCCAGGATCTTGGCCGCCTTCTGCACCCGCGCCTCGATCTCGGCCTTGGGCACCTTGGCGATCTTCAAGCCATAGGCCATGTTGTCGTAGACGCTCATGTGCGGGTAGAGCGCATAGTTCTGGAACACCATGGCGATGTCGCGGTCGGCCGGCTCCACGTCGTTGACCACCCGAGCGCCGATGCTGATCTCGCCTTCGCTGATCTCTTCCAGGCCCGCCACCATGCGCAGCAGGGTGCTCTTGCCGCAGCCGCTGGGGCCGACGATGACGATGAATTCACCGTCGGCGATGTCGGCCGACACGCCGTGGATCACCTGGTTGGCCTTCGGGCCGCGCCCGTAGCGCTTGACGACGTTGTGGATGCGGATGGCGGCCATGGTGTGCTTGTTGTCCCGGTCTACTTCTCTGAATCCACGAGGCCCTTGACGAACCACTTCTGCATGCCGACGACCACCAGCGCCGGCGGCAGCATGGCCAGCAGGGCGGTGGCCATCACCAGGTTCCATTCATTGGCGGCGTCGCCGCCGGAGATCATGCGCTGGATGCCCAGCACGATGGGGTACATCTTCTCGTCGGTGGTCACCAGCAGCGGCCACAGGTACTGGTTCCAGCCGTAGATGAACTGGATGACGAACAGCGCGGCGATGCTGGTGCTGCTCAGCGGGATCAGCACGTCCTTGAAGAAGCGCATGGGCCCGGCGCCGTCGATGCGCGCAGCCTCCACCAGTTCGTCGGGCACGGTCAGGAAGAACTGGCGGAACAGGAAGGTGGCGGTGGCGCTGGCGATCAGCGGGATGGTCAGCCCCGCGTAGCTGTTGAGCATGCCCAGATCCGACACCACCTTGTAGGTGGGCGAGATGCGCACTTCCACCGGCAGCATCAGCGTGATGAAGATGGCCCAGAAGAAGAACATCTTGAACGGGAAGCGGAAGTAGACGATCGCAAACGCCGACAGCAGCGAGATGCTGATCTTGGCAATGGCGATGATCAGCGCGCTGATCAGGCTGACCTGCAGCATCTGCGCCACCGGCGCCTTGCTGCCCGGGCCCGAGCCTTTGCCGCCCAGGGCGTTGACGATGCTCTCCCAGAAGTGGCCGCCGGGCAGCAGCGGCATCGGCGCCTGCACGATGGCGTCTGCCGTGTGGCTGGCCGCCACGAAGGTGAGGTAGACCGGAAACGCCACCACCGCCACGCCCAGCAGCAACACGGCATGGGACAGCAGGTTCAGCCAGGGGCGGCGTTCAACCACGGTGCGCGTCTTTCACAAGGGCCATCATCAGTAGTTGACGCGCCGTTCCACGTACTTGAACTGCACGATGGTCAGCAGCACCACGATCACCATCAGCACCACCGACTGCGCCGCCGACGAGCCCAGGTCCATGCCCTTGAAGCCGTCGTAGTACAGTTTGTAGACCAGGATCTCGGTGTCCTTGCCCGGGCCGCCGTGGGTGGATGCATCGACGATGGCAAAGGTGTCGAGAAACACATAGACCACGTTGACCACCAGCAGGAAGAAGCTGGTGGGCGACAGCAGCGGGAAGATGATGGTCCAGAACCGCCGCCAGGGGCGGGCGCCGTCGATGGCAGCGGCCTCGATCAGGCTTTTGGGAATGCTCTGCAGCCCGGCCAGGAAGAACAGGAAGTTGTAGCTCAGCTGCTTCCACACGGCGGCCATCACGATCAGGCCCATGGCGTGGTTGCCGTTGAGCAGGTGGTTCCATTCAAAGCCATAGGCACGCAGGTACCAGGCCACCACGCCGATGCTGGGCGCGAACATGAACAGCCACAACACGCCAGCCACCGCCGGCGCCACCGCATAGGGCCAGATCAGCAAGGTCTTGTAGACCGTGCTGCCCCGGATGATGCGGTCGGCCATCACCGCCAGCAGCAGGCTGATGCTCAAGCCCAGCCCGGCCACCAGCACCGAGAACACCAGCGTGGTCTTGAAGCTTGCGTAGTAGTTGGGATCGGAGAACAGCCGCTGGAAGTTCTCCATGCCCACCCATTCGACACTGGTGCCGAAGGCGTCCTGCTGCTGCAGCGACTGCACCAGCGCCTGGCCTGCCGGCCAGAAGAAGAACACCGCGATGACGATCAACTGCGGTGCCAGCAACAGCCAGGGCAGCCAGGACGACTTGAAGAGGACGCGTTTTTCAGCTGCCATGCAACAGGGGGCTCATCGGGGCCCTCCCCGCTTGGCGGGGAGGTTGGGCGGGGTGCGCCATGACAGCCGCAGCGTCGGCAAGACTGTCAGGACTTGTTCGCCTTCTCGAACCGCTCCAGCAGTTCATTGCCACGGGTGACGGCCGTGTCGAGCGCTTCCTTGGCGCTCTTCTTGCCGGACCAGACCTGTTCCATTTCCTCGTCGATCACGGTGCGGATCTGCACCATGTTGCCCAGCCGGATGCCGCGTGACTTGTCGGTGGTCTTGCGGATCATCTGGTTGACGGCCACGTCGGTGCCGGGGTTCTTCTTGTAGAAGCCGCTCTTGTCGGTCAGCTCGAAGGCGGCGGTGGTGATCGGCAGGTAGCCGGTGCGCTGGTGGCTCTTGGCCTGCACCTCGGCATTCGACAGGAAGTTGAAGAACGCCGCTGCGGCCTTGTACTCGGCCGGCTGCTTGCCCGCCATCACCCACAGGCTGGCGCCGCCGATCACGGTGTTCTGCGGTGCACCTGGTACATCCGGGTAATAGGGCAGGGTGCTCATGCCATAGGCGAACTTGGCATTCTTGGACACGCTGGAGTACAGCGCCGACGAACCGGTGTACATCGCGCATTCACCCGACGGGAAGGTGGCGTCGGGCACGTTGGCGCGGCCCTTGTAGACGAACAGGCCCTGCTTGCTCATGTTGGCCA
>JARXAJ010000114.1 GCA_029865965.1 Aquabacterium sp. | reverse complement strand
GCGGCCCAGGGCCTCGGCCACCAGGCAGGCCTCCAGCGGCTGCAGGCCCACGCCGCCATGCTGCTCGGGCACCAGCAGGCCGGGCACGCCCAGCGCGGCCAGGCCGGCCACGACATCGCCCGCCCGGGCTTGCCCGGCGTCGGCAAACCGGCGCACCCGGTCCAGCGGCGCCTGGTCGCGCAGGAAACTGTCGACGCTGTCGATCAACAGCGTCTGGTCGGAAGACAGGCCGAATTGCATGGGGTCGTCCTCTGTGCGGGTCAGGCCAGCCGGGGCTCTCGCGGCATGCCCAGCCCGCGCTCGCTGATGATGTTTTTCTGGATCTGGTTGGTGCCGCCACCGATGATCAGGCCCAGGTAGAACATGTGCCAGAACTGGTACAGGCCCTGGTCCTGCAGATGCGGGTTGTCGCCGTAGGCCACCCCGTTCTCGCCCAGCACGTCGATGGCCAGGGCCTCGATCTCATGGCGCAGCTCGGTGCCCTGGTACTTGATGACCAGACGCGCCAGGCCGGCGTCCTGGCCGGGGTTGAGTTGCGACGACAGCACCCGCAGCTCGTTGTACTGCATCGCCATCACCCGGGCCTGCAGCCGCATCAACCGGTCCAGCCACTGCGGCGCGTCGATCAGGCGGCGGCCGTCCACCGTCTCGCTGCGCATCAGCGCGGTGACCTGGTTCAGCCGCGCCAGCGACAGGTTGGCATCGGCCAGCTTGTCGCGCTCATTTTTCAGGATGACGTTGGCCACCTGCCAGCCATCACCCCGCCGGCCCACGATCTGGTGCGCCGGCACGCGCACATCGGTGAAGAACACCTCGTTGAAGCTGTGGGCCATGGTCATGTCGACCAGCGGGCGCACTTCGATGCCCGGCGTGTCCATGCGCAACAGCAGGAAGCTGATGCCCTGGTGCTTGGGCGCCGCGGGCTCGGTGCGCACCAGGCAGAACATCCAGTCGGCCAGGTGGGCGGTGCTGGTCCAGATCTTCTGGCCATTGACCACCCAGTGGTCGCCGTCGAGCACCGCCCGGGTCGACAGGCTGGCCAGGTCGCTGCCGGCGCCGGGCTCTGAATAGCCCTGGCACCAGACGATGTCGCCGGCCAGCGTGGGCGCGATGAACTGCTGCTTCTGCGCCTCGGAGCCCACCTCCAGCAGGGTGGGCACCAGCATCTGGATGCCCTGCCCGCCCAGGCCCGGGCTGATGCCGGCCCGCGCGAACTCCTCGGCAATGATGCGCGCCTGCAGCAGGTCGGGCGCCAGCCCGGCACCGCCATAGGCGGTGGGGATGCTGCGGGCGGTGTAGCCGTGGTCGATCAGCAGCGCCTGCCAGGCCCGGGCCACCGGGTCGCGCGGCGCGCGTGTGGACGTGGGTGCAAGGTGCCGGTGGGCGGCAATGAAGCCGCGCACCTCGGCCTGGAAGGCCTGGTGCGCGGGGCTGTAGGTCAGGTCCATGGACGGCTCTCCAGCGGGTTGTCGGGCGCACACGGTCGATGGCGGGGCCGCCGACAGGCCCGGGCCGCTGGCCTGGCAGCAGCCTGGTCAGTATTGGGGGCGCGCCTGCTGTGCGGCGCTGTCAAGTAGGTGCCAGTTGCTGGCGATGGCGGCGCAGGCGGCGGCGGCCCGGCTGCGCCTTGACCACACCTTGACGGCACCGCTACATTGGTTTGGGCCAGCACTGCGGGATCGCCCATGCACCACGACCTGATCATCCATGGCGGCGAGCTGCACGACGGCACGGGCGCAGCAGCCCGGCGCGCCGACATCGCCATCGACCAGGGGCGCGTCAGCCGCAGCGGCGGCCTGCACACCCACCTGGACGCACAGCTGGGCTGGAACCCGGAGTTGCGCCCCAGCACCCGCCACGGCGTCACCACCGCGCTGATCTGCAACCGCGGCGTCACCTTCGCACCGGTCAGCCCGGCCAACCGCCGTGACATGGCCGAGCTGATGCAATCGGTCGAAGACAGCCAGATTTCGGCAGCCGCTTCAAGACCGGGCTGGCGATGTACAAGCGTGGCGCCGTGCTGGGCTGCCAGGTGCTGTTCTCGGCGGGCGCCCGTGCCAAGGGCGCTGGCGACATCGGCTTCTGGACCGGCTTTCCGGGCCGCCACCAGGCTGCGGGCCTGCGCATCACCACCATCACCCACATGCGGCCCATGGGCACGGGCCGCACGCCCGACGACGACCTGGACCGCCAGCGTGGCGTGGGCTGGCATGCCGACCTGAATGGCAGCGACGGCCCGGCGCTGGGCTGCGGCCACCCCGAATACGTGCACGACTGACCCGCTTTCTCCACCCCCCTTACCCCAACCCGGCACCCCCCATGGACGACGACAAGCCCAGCTTCTGGAAGAACAACCGCGTCGAGCTGCGCGCCGCCGGCTTCCAGCCCGAACGCGCGGCCCAGGCCAATGCGCTGGTGACCATCGCCAGCGCCTGGACCAACGCCCACCGCTGCAACAACCGCGTGCGCAGCATCGCCGACCTGCTGGTGGAGGCGGTGGCCGCGCGGGGCGGCCAGGGCCTGGTGGTGGGCGCGCCGGCGGTGTCGGACGCGCTGACCCAGGGCACGCCGACGGCCGGCTTCAGCCTGGTGTCACGCGATGTGGTGGCCGACTGCTTCGAGATCGGCCACCGCGCCCACCATGGCGAAGCCATGCTGGTGGTCTCAGGCTGCGACAAGACCGGTGCGGCGGCCATGCTGCCGCTGGCCCGCACCAATGCCTTCGGCCTGGTGGTGTACCCGGGCACGGCATCGCCGGGTGCGGTGTCGTTCGAGCCCTATGCCAGCAAGGGCCACAACATCACCATCATGGACTGGGCCGAAGGCCGTGCCGCGCATGAAGCCGGCCGGCTCAACGACGCCCAGTACGACGAGCTGGAACGCAACGTGATGCCTGGCAGCGGCACCTGCGGCGCCATGTTCACGGCCAACACCATGAGCACCGCCGCCGAGGCCATCGGCCTAATGCTGCCGCGCGGGGCATCGCACCCGGCCGACATGGGCGCGGGCGGCGACATGCATGCCGATGTGCGTGCCCAGGCGCTGGCCTCGGTGGACGCGCTGTACCGGCTGATGGCGCTGGGCATCCGCCCGCGCGACATCCTGACCCGCCATGCCTTCGAGAACGCCGTCACCACGCTGTTTGCAATGGGTGGCTCGACCAACCTGGTGCTGCACATGCTGGCGCTGGCGCGTGAAGCGCAGGTGCCGCTGACCATCGCCGACATCCACGACATCGGCGCACGTGTGCCGCTGATCGCCGCGCTGCAGCCGCATGGCCCCCATGCCATGCCCAGCCTGCATGCCATCGGTGGTGTGCCGGTGGTGATGAAGGAGCTGCTGCGCCACGGCCTGCTGCACGGCGATGCCATCACCGCCACCGGCTGCACCCTGGCACAGAACCTGGCCGATGTGCCGGGGCTGGACACACTGGGCGACCAGACCATCGTGCACCCGGTCGGCCGGCCGCTGGCGCCGGCGGGCCAGCACATCCGCGTGCTGCATGGCAACCTGGCGCCGGAGAGCGCGGTGCTCAAGCTGTCGGGCAAGACCCTGGACAACGGCCGTTTCCGCGGCCCGGCGCGGGTGTTCGAAAGCGAGGCTGCCACCATGGCCGCGATCCGCGCCGGGCAGATCCAGAAGGGCGACGTGCTGGTGGTGCGCAATGTCGGCCCGGTGGGCGGCCCCGGCATGCCCGAGATGGTGATGCTGACCATTCAGCTGCAGGGCCGCGGGCTGGGCGCGCATGTGGCCCTGGTCACCGACGGCCGCTTCTCGGGCGTGTCGCACGGCATCCTGATCGGCCATGTGGCGCCTGAGGCGGCGCGCGGCGGGCCGATCGCCGTCGTCTGCGAGGGCGACACCATCACCATCGACCCGGTCGCACGCACGCTGACACTGGACGTGCCTGACGATGTGCTGGCGCAGCGCCTGCAGCACTGGCGCGCGCCTGATCTGTCGCAACGCATCCGCCCGGGGTCGGTGCACGACAAGTATGTGCGGCTGGTGTCGTCGGCCCACTGGGGTTGCGTGCTGTAGCCGGCCCTGGCGTGCGCGCTCGGCATGTGAGCGGCTGCCGATCCCGATGCGAACAAGGCCGCCTGCTGCCGCTGCCCCGCGTCGTGCAGCAGCTGATCGCGCCCTTGCGCCGTGGCGTCGATGGCCGTCAAGCGCAGCCCAAGGCCAGGCCCACCGATGCGCTTCACACCGGCTTGCTTCAGGGCAGCGTCAGCTCGATGCGCTTCAGGGTCATCGGCACGTTCAGCAGCGAGCCGTTCGGAACCAGTTGCAGCCCCACGAACACGATCTGGTTGCGCGCCATTTCGTGGGTCGCAAAGTCACGGTCGGTCAGGATCAGGACGGCATTGCGGGCGAGCGCCGCATTGACGGCCCTGCCCGGCCTGCCAGCGACTGGGCAACTGCCGGTTTCAGGTTGCGCTGCCGTCTTCATCCGGGTCGTCGCTGCGGGCCGTGCCAAGACTTGCCACCAGCTCCAGCGGCTTGGGCCGGTACAGCTCGCCATCGCCACAACCCCGGTCCACCCAATCCAGCGCCATCACCGTGTAGACGGGCGTCCAGGCATCTCCGAAGCGCAGTTGGAGTGCCGGGTTGGGCAAGTAGTGGCCATTGCTGGCCCGCACCCACAGCTTGCGGGCGGGCTGGTAGGCGCTGCTGACTTCAGCGCGCGCCAGCACCTGGTTGATGTAGCTGCGCTTGCGGCGCTTGTCAGGCCACAACCAGGCGGGCAAATGGGCCAGCACATCGTGCAGCTGCTCGGCGAAGAAACCCTTCGGGTACTTGTAGGGCTCGACCTGGCAGGTCACGCAGCGCGACCACTGCGTCTTCAGGCCGGCCAGCATCAGCGTCAGCACCCAATACTCGCCCTGCCGCCGCTCCAGCCGAACGAGCCGGCCGTCGGTCAGCACGTCCAGCGCTGCCGGGGCCAGCAGCGGAAACACCGCCGCCAGGCCCGTGCCCGCGAAGCCGGGCTCCTGCAGCGCCCGGCCCACCGCGCAGTCCCATGCGGTGTGGCCGAAGTCGTCGCGCCGTTGCGGGCCGGCACCCTTGTCCAGCAGGGCCTGCACCAGCGGGGCATTGCCCGCCATCGCGGCCAGCATCAGCGGCGTCGCGCCCACGGGGGTCGCATGGTCGGGGCCATAGGTGTCGGCCTGCTGCAGCAGGTCCTTGAACTTCTTCGCTTCCCAGGGCTGCAAGTGGCGCTGGCGCACCGCCGCCACGGTCTTGCGGGTGAGTGCCTGCAGCCCATCCCAGCGGTCATTTCTGAACGCATAGCGGTTGGGCTTGACCGTGCCAGCGCCGGCGAACTCGCCATCCTCCAGCAATGGCCTGGCGGCGGCGAAGTTGGCTTTGCCCAGCGCCGTGACCCACTGATGCTGGCCGTGCCACAGCGCGTAGTCGAAGATCATCTGTCGCGGCTTGGTGCTCGGGTTTTTCGGGTCCAGCGCCTTCGGCAGCAGTTCTTCGACCTGCGCCCGGCTCCACGGCGTCCACGGCACGGGCTTGTGCTGCAGGAAGGCATCGCGGATGGCCTGGGCCTGCTCTTCCTTGCCCTGCAGTTGAAGCTTGCGGGCTTCCAGCGCCCATTCCTCACGGGTGGACGCGCGCACGCCTTGCGCCAAAGCTTCGCCGGCCAGCAAGCCCAGCAGGGCCAGCAGCGGGTGGCCGGTGTCGGACTCCACCAGCGTCAGCGTCTGCACGGCCCGTGTCATGGCCACGTACAAGGCATTGACGTAGAACTTGTACAGCTCCAGCGACTTGTCGGCCTTGTCCTTGGCACGCCGGTAGTCGAGCGCATCGGTCTCCAGGTCGGCCGGCAGCACGCCGTCGCAGACCTCGGCATAGGCCTGGCGCTGGCCCGAGACGATGTCCACCAGCAACACGTGCGGGTATTCCAGGCCCTTGGCTTCTGCCACGCTGAAGACCAGCGGCGTGCGAAACCGCGCCCGGGCCACCGGCTTGTCGTCGTCGCGCAGCACGATGACCGCGTGCTGGGCCGACTGCCTTGTCGCGGCGTCCAGCGCCTGCACCGCCGCGTCCTTGGCCGCCACCAGCAGCACGCTGCCAGCCTCGGGCGCCGTGCTGCGCACCAGGAAGTTGCTTTCGCGGTCCACCGAGCCGAAGCGCGCCTGCTTGATCTTCAGCAGCCGGTTGGCCAGGTCCGTCACCGCGCGGGTGTTGCGGAAGTTGGCCTGCAGCACCTGCAGCGGTTGGCTCAGCGAGCGCTCTGCCGCATCGCCGGCCAGGCCCCGCCAGAACAGGTTCTTCAGCGCCGCCCAACTGAAGAAGTTCGGGTGGACGATCTGGTGGCTGTCGCCGCACAGGATGAACTGGCCCGGTACCTTGAGCAGCGCCAGCACCAGGACCAGCTGCACGGGCGTCAGGTCTTGCACTTCGTCGATGACGATGAAGTCGTACACCGGTCCGGTCGGTTCAACGATCTGGGTGCGCCAGGCCTCGGCGACGAGGTTGCTGTCGTAAAGGTTCGCCTCGTCCAGCCAGCTGCAGTAGCGCTGAAAGAGGCCGTGGGCCAGTTCGCGCTGGGCGGGCGGCAGCAGGCTCTGGCGCGTGCCCAGCGCCAGGTAGTCGGCCAGCGACAGCGGCCCGCCGGGCTGCGCACCGATGACGCCGCGAAACTCCTCGAACAGCGCCTGCGGGTCGAGGTCGCCCAGCAGCCGCAGCGCCTGCCGGTGGCGCGCGCACCAGCCCGCAAACGCGGGCAGCGTCACCTCGCGGCCGGGTGGCACACGCAGCGTCTCCAGCAGCTCGCGGTAGCTGAGGAACTCGACGTCCTGCTTCGGGTTCTCGAAGCCGTGGGCGGCGTGCAAGGCCCGTGCGCTTTGCGCCAGGTAGGCCGACAGGGTGACGTACAGCACCCGGCCCATGGCTTCCCGCAGGCGCGCCAGGGTGACGGCGGTCTTGCCGGAGCCGGCAGAGCCAATGACCACCAGGGGCGCAGGCTGACGGTACGCCCCGTTCTGCGCCTCGTCGAAAAAAATGGGCTTGTCCAGCAGTTCGAACTGCGGTCGGCCTGCACCCAGCCAGCGCAGCGGGGTGGCTTCAGCGGTCAGCGCCGGCGCAGCGGCCTCGGTGGCCGGCTCCCGCTCGATCTTCGCCTCATCAACCACCGCGCCGCGCAGGAAGCGGCTTTTGTCGTAGGCGTGGTTCTCGATGACCTCCAGTGCCAGGCAGACAGTGGCCGTGCCCTCGCCTTCTGCCACCCGCGCAAACTGCAGCAGCAGGCGGTTGGCGTAGTCCAGCTTGGCGCGGTAGTAGGGGCCTGCGTTCAGCTTCTTGACATCGGCCGAGCGAAAGTCATCGGCTTCGATGGCCGCCTTGACCTTGTCGAAGGCAGCGCGAACACGGCGGAGATCGAGGTCCTTGTATTGGAGTAATCGCATACGGCACGGCTGGGTGGGCGACCGCAACGGCGATCAACATGCATTGTCGCCGTTGGGCTTGCCGTGCCGCACTGCGGCGGGCCGCGCCAGCGGTGGATCATGGTGTCTTGGAGACCTCGGCCCGGACGTCCAGCGACACCTCTGTGCTCTCGACCAGGGCGCCGGCCATGCGGCCGAGCGCCAGGCCGCGCCAGAAGGACGAGGTGGCCGACGACCTGAGCGCCGCTGCCCCCAGCGCCACCGTGACTGCGGTGTTGGCGGCTTCGCCTGCAGTGGTGCTGCGGTCCGCTGCGGCAACCACCAGGGACTATGCCGTCACCTTGTCTATCGCCACCTTGGTTCCCTTGCGGGTGACCGGGCCGCCCAGCAGCACCATGTCGCTGCGGACGGCCAGCACCGCCCTCGCTTCAGAACGGCCTGGCGTGGTGCGAACGCCCTGGGCCGGCAGCGTTGCAAACAGCGCCTGCGCGAGCACCGGGCTGCGGTCGGACGCGAGGAAGAGCGGCGTGTGCGCATCTGAGCGCGGCGCGACGCGGCCATTCGCCTGGGCCTGGATCGCGCCGGCGGCGAGCTTGGGCGTTGGTACATCCGCTTGCGCCACCGCGCGGGCATTTCGGCGGGAAGTGTTCAAGCTGCTGTTCCGGCGCTGACCACCGTCATCGTTCAGGCGATCCGGCGCCCAGGCCGCAGACATGCGCTGCGTTCGCTGGATTGGCGGGGCCGGCGCAGACGGCCTCACGGCCTGACGGCGCACACGGAGCAGAAGATGGCCGGCGAGGACACTATCCTGCCAGAGACCCTTTGGTCTTGATGTTCAACTGACCGGCCAATCCTGCGTCGCGATGCTTGGCAAGCTCTCGATAGTCCGGGCTTTCCACCATCTCCTTCATCGCGGCAAGCGAGGGATAGCCCGCCAGCGCGACCATGTCCCAGAGCTCTTCGACCTCGCCCAGTCTGAGGCCGGTGACTGGCCCTGCGTACCCCGGTGTGCCGCCAACCTTCAGGATCAGGTGACGAACCTTGCGGCCGTAACGCCCGTAGGCCTCGAAGCCCGAGATGTCGGCGTCTGAGCCGTCGGCATACTCAGCCTTGGGCTTGAACTTCAACAGATTGACCATGACGAAGGGGCCGTCTTCCGGCGCCTCGAAAAAGGCCTTGGCTTGATCGGCGGTGAGGTGAAGCTGATTCTTGAATTGCATTGGGCGCCCGTGTTCGAGAAGACACCATTTTCTCGTTGCCGGCGCGATCACAGAAGCCAACGGTTGTGTGTCGGCGTACCCGGTTCCGTGACAAGGCAGACCTCGATGCCCGCCTCGCCACCAGGCCCAGAAACGCCGAAGCCCGCATTGAGCGGGCTTCGAGAGTGCTTGAGGGCACCCGTATTTCTTGGTTGCGGGGGCAAGATTTGAACTTGCGACCTTTGGGTTATGAGCCCAACGAGCTACCAGGCTGCTCCACCCCGCGACTGAGCCTCTGACTATAGCACAACACGTCGGCTGCAACTCATCAATCTGTTTGGGGCGAGCTCAGGCGCCGGGCGCAGCCCCGGGCAGCACGGCTTCGCCCAGGTTGAGCATCAAGCGGTTGGCCCAGGCAAACAGCGCCACGGCATGCACCAGGTCCAGCACGTCCACTGCAGCCAACCCCACGGCAGACAGCGCCGCCACATCGGCCGCAGCCAGCTCGTGGGGCAGCAAGCCCAGGCGGGCCGAGAACCGCACCACGGCCCGCTCGCGCGCATCGCAGCCCGCGCCGGCAGGCTGCTCGAACAACTGCGCAATGACATCGTTGCGCCGCGCCAGCTGGGTGAACCGATGCGCATGCACTGCCGTGCAATAGACGCAGCCATTGAGCCGGGATTCGACCGCCGCACCCAGCTCACGCTCGGCACGCGACAGGCCACCCGGCGCAAACATGATGGCGTTGAAGGCCACCGACCTGTGCAGCAGGATGGCAGGCTGGTGCGCCAGCAGCAGGAAGTACGGCGACTGCCGTGCCGTCGGGCTCATCTCGTCCAGGGCCGCCAACTGTTCGGGCGTGGCCTGCGCCACGTCGACCGTATCAAGCCATGGCGCCCAGGGCGGGATGTCGTCGGTGAAGCCGTTGATGTGCAGTGGCGATGGCAGCAGCACCGGCGCGGGCGGCACGGCGGGCGGCTGCGGTGGCTGTGCCGGCAGCGCCTCGGCCGCCGCCATGGCCTGCAGCCCGGCCACCAGCCGCACCTGGTAGGACACGAACGCAATCAGCTGCGCCAGGGCCACGATGGCCGGCGTGGACAGCCCGGCATGCACCAGGGCCTGCACCGCGGCGCGGTCACCATCGATCGGCCGCTGGATGAGCTTGGCGGTGTAACCCAGGAGCGTGGCCAGCCGCGCCGGTTGCAGGGCCGGCCACTGCCCGGCATCGATGGCAGCAGCCCAGGCCGCCGCTGTGGCCCCATGCGTCTGCAGCAGGCGACGGTAGTGCATGGCCAATGCTGGTGCTTCTGACAGCGTGCAGGCCAGCATCGCAGCTGCCAGCCGCTCGGCCACGCTGATGCCATCCACCGCCGGTGACACCAGGCCGTCGTGGCTGGCCTGGGTGGCAGCCACCACCTTGGCGCGGCCGTGCCGCACCGCATGGGTGGGCTGGCCAGGCAGCAGCGGCACGCAGGCGTCCACCACGTCGGCAGCCGCAGGCAGGGGATGCTCAGCGGTCATGGGCGACGGGTTCTGCATGGTTGGGCGGGCATCAGGCGGGCACCCATTCATCGCCCAGCAGTTCGGGGTCGTCATAGGCTTCCAGCATGGCAAGGTGGTGGTCGAAGTCTTCGCGGTAGAACAAGCCCGCCAGGCCACTGGCCAGGCGCCGCGCGCCATCGCTGATGGCCGGGATGTCGCCCGAAACGGCGCCGTGCGACAGCGTGGCCGGGTAGCAGAAGCAGTGGATACGGTCGAGCCCCAGGCAGGCGCCTGGTGTTCTCTCCTGGAACTCGAACAACGGCCCCAGGTCGGGCGCGTCGGCCAGCTCGTCGTCGTGCTGGCCGGCTTCCGGGGTGTAGCGGTGCTTCCACGCGCGCACCTGGTCGGCAAACGCGGCGTACTCGGGGCGCAGGCTCCAATCGACCTTGAAGCCGGTGGAGACCAGGACGAAGTCGTAGATGAAGTCACCACGCGGTGTGGTGACGCGCAATGCAGGCCCGTCATGTTGCACGGCCTGCACCGGGCAGCCGAACCGGAAGCGGGCATTCGGATGGCGCGACACCCGCAGCGTGCTGCCCTGCGGCGGCGGCACCTGTGTGGTGTTGATGTAATAGCGCAGACGCCACTTGTGTGCATCAGGCAAGTGGTAGTGGCCGTGGACCAACCCGGGCGCGCCGGCGCCCTTGCTCTTGTTGATGCGTGGCAGGTCGCTGCGGCGGATCAGCAGGTCAACGCTGGCGGCACCGCACTCCAGCGCGGTGGCGGCACTGTCCATCGCCGACGAGCCGGCGCCGATCACACCCACCCGCAAGCCGGCCAGCCGGCTGTGGTCTAGCGGATCGGAAGAGTGGGCCCAGTGGTTGCGGTCAATGGCCGCCATGCAGCCCGGGATGGCCGGGCCACCCAGGCCGTCGCGCCCGGTGGCCAGCACCACCCGCCGGGCCAGCACCTGGCTGTCGCCCTCAGCGGCGCGCAGCTGCAGCAGCACGCGGCCGTCGGCACGCGGCAGCACCGCTGCCACCGTGGTGCCGTTGCGCACGTCCAGTGCCATCACGCGGCGGTACCAACGCAGGTAGTCCATCCACTGCAGGCGGGGGATCTTGCCCAGCACGGCCCAGCCTGCCGCGCCATGCTGGGCTTCGTACCAGGCGCGGAAGGTCAACGCAGGCAGGCCCAGCGCCGGGCCGGTCAGTTCCTTGGGCGAGCGCAGCGTCTCCATGCGCGCGGTGCTGGCCCAGGGGCCTTCTTCGCCGGCCGGCTGGCGGTCGAACAGCACGGCATGGATGCCCTGCTGGCCCAGGCAGGCAGCCACCGCCATGCCGGCCTGGCCAGCACCGATGATGGCGACGTCAAGCACCGGCAGGCCCTGAACCGGCGGCTGCGCGGGCATCCAGGCGCGGGCTGGCCAGCCCAGGCACAGCAGGTCGTGCGCCAGGCGCTGTTCCAACGCCAGCAGGCCGATCGCCGGGGGCTGGGCGGCCAGGTCAACGTGCAGTGGCATGGCCGGTCAGTCCAGCGTGATGTTGGCGCTGCGTGCGACCTCGGCCCACTTCACACGGTTGTCACGCACCGTCTTGCGGAACTGCTCGGGCGATTCCACGCGCACGGCGTTGCCCTGGGCCTCGAAATGCGCCTGCACATCGGGCTGGCTCAGCACGGCCTTCACGGCCGCATTGAGCTTGTCGACGATGCGCGCCTCCGTGCCCTTGGGTGCAAAGATGGCAAACCAGATCGAGCTGTCGAACCCTTGCGCACCCGGCAGGCCACTGGCGGCGATGGTGGGCACCTCCTTCACCGCGGCCACTGGCGCCAGCGTGGTCACGCCCAGCAGGCGCACCTTGCCGGCCTTGTAATGCGGCAGCACCGTCTGCACCTGGTTCATGATGCAGCAGGTGTCCCCCATCAGCACGGCCTGGATCGCCTCGGGCCCGCCCTTGTAGGGCACATGCACCATGTCCAGGCCCAGGCGGGCATTGAACTCCGCAAACGCCATGTGGGTGCCCGCGCCGTTGCCGGTGGAGGCATAGTTGTACTTGCCGGGATGGGCCTTGACCAGTGCGACGAATTCACCGAGCGTGCGCACGTTCACCACGTCGGGGTTGACCGTCAGCACGTTCGACACATCCAGCACAGGGGCCACGGCAACGAAGTCGGCCTCCACGTCGAACGGCAGCTTCTTGTACAGCGCTGCATTGCTGCCATGGGTGGCGGCGGTGCCGAACAGCAGTGTGTATCCATCGGCCTTGGCACCGGCGACATGCTGGCTGGCGATGTTGCCGGCCGCGCCAGGCTTGTAGTCGATGACCACCGGCTGGCCCAGTTGCTTGCCCAGCGGCTCTTGCAGGCGGCGCGCCACCACATCCACGCCCGACCCGGCCGGGAAGCCCATGTACAGCGTGATGGGCCGGGTGGGCCAGTCCTGGGCCAGCGCAAGGGCGGGTAGCAGGCCGACAGCGGTGATGCTGGCCGCCAACAAGCGGCGGAACACGGATTGGGTCACGGGGGCTCCTGGATGGTTGAAGTGTGGCGGGCGCGGCCGGTGTCGAAGGAAGTTTGGGCACATTCTCTGCCAGCCATGCAGGAAACAAAAAACCAGCCCGCAGGCTGGTTCTTGAAGTGCCACCGCTGGCAGGCAGCGGTCTTGTCCGGCATCACTCGCCGGTGGCATCCACGGGCGCAGTGGCCTCAGGCCGGTCCACCAGTTCGACAAACGCCATCGGTGCGTTGTCGCCCACGCGGAACCCCATCTTCAGAATCCGGGTGTAACCGCCCGGGCGTGTCTGGTAACGCGGGCCCAGTTCCTTGAACAGCTTCAACACCACGTCGCGGTCGCGCAGGCGGTTGAAGGCCAGACGGTGGTTGGCCAGGCTGGGCACCTTGGCCAGGGTGATCAGGGGCTCAACCACGCGACGCAGTTCCTTGGCCTTGGGCACGGTGGTCTTGATGGCTTCATGCTGCAGCAGCGAGACGCACATGTTGCGCAGCATGGCGGCGCGGTGTTCGCTGGTGCGGTTGAGTTTGCGGAGGCCGTGGCGGTGGCGCATGGTGATGTCCTAGGGTCGTTTGGTTATCGAACCCCGGCCGTGTCAGGTACCGGGGTGTGCACTCGTGCCTGGGTCAGCAGGCCGGTGGTTTGGGTTGACCAGCGCGTCTCAGCGCTTGTCCAGGCCCTGCGGGGGCCAGTTCTCCAGCCGCGCACCGAGCGTGAGCCCGCGCGAAGCCAACACTTCCTTGATCTCATTGAGCGACTTGCGGCCCAGGTTGGGCGTCTTCAGCAGTTCGGTCTCGGTGCGCTGGATCAGGTCGCCGATGTAATAGATGTTCTCGGCTTTCAGGCAGTTGGCCGACCGCACGGTCAGTTCCAGCTCGTCAACCGGACGCAGCAGGATCGGGTCGTGCGTGTCCTTGCGGCTTTCTCCACCACCGGTGTAGACACCCGGGCCACCTTCAACCGGCTGCAGGCCGGTGAAGACCTGCAACTGCTCCACCAGAATCTGGGCCGATGCACGAATCGCTTCCTCGGGCGTCACGGCGCCATTGGTCTCGATCTCCATCACCAGCTTGTCCAGGTCGGTGCGCTGCTCGACGCGGGCGTTTTCGACCGCATAGCTGACACGCCGCACTGGCGAGAACGAGGCGTCCAGCACGATGCGGCCAATCGACTTGGTCGGCTCATCGCCATAACGGCGCATGCTGCCGGGCACATAGCCGCGGCCCTTTTCGACCTTGATCTGCATGTCCAGCTTGCCGCCATGGGCCAGGTGGGCAATCACATGCTCCGGGTTGATGACTTCCACATCGTGCGGCACCTGGATGTCGGCAGCGGTGACCGGGCCTTCGCCCTCCTTGCGCACCACCAGCGTCACTTCGTCGCGGTTGTGCAGGCGGAAGACCACGCCTTTCAAATTCAACATGATGTGCACCACGTCTTCGGCCACGCCGTCGACGGTGGAGTACTCATGCAGCACGCCAGCGATGGTGACTTCGGTCGGTGCATAACCCACCATCGACGACAGCAGCACACGCCGCAGCGCGTTGCCCAGTGTGTGGCCGTAGCCGCGCTCAAAAGGCTCAAGCGTGACTTTGGCACGGTGGTTGCCCAGGGGCTCCACGTGAATGGCTTTGGGTTTCAGCAGATTGGTTTGCATCGAGTCCTGTTCCTCTCAATACCCTCGGCTCGTTACACCGATAAGGCTGACGGACCATGCCGGGCGGGATACACCTCGTGCCATGCCCGGCAAGCGGACACGAGGCAGGGCGCTGCAGCCACACGGCTGCGCGCCGGCATGGCATCAACGCGAATACAACTCGACGATCAGCGATTCATTGATCTCAGCGCCGAACTGGTCACGGTCGGGCACCTTGCGGAAAATGCCCTCGAGCTTGGCGGCGTCCACCTGCACCCAGTCGGGCATGCCGATCGAGGCGGCCAGCTTGACGGATTCAGTCACGCGCAACTGCTTCTTGGCTTTCTCACGCAGCGCGACCACATCACCGGCCTTCACCAGGAACGAGGCGATGTCGACCGTCTTGCCGTTGACCATGATGGCCTGGTGCGACACCAGCTGGCGCGCCTCGGCGCGGGTGCTGCCATAGCCCATGCGGTAGACCACGTTGTCGAGCCGGCTTTCCAGCAGGAACAACAGGTTGGCGCCGGTGTTGCCCTTGCGGCGCTCGGCCTCGGCGAAGTAGCGGCGGAACTGGCGCTCCAGCACGCCATACATGCGCTTGACCTTCTGCTTTTCGCGCAGCTGGATGCCGAAGTCGGAGGTGCGCTGGCCCGAAGTACGTCCATGCTGGCCCGGCTTGGTTTCGAACTTCGACTTGTCGCTGATGGCGCGACGCGCGCTCTTCAGATAAAGATCGGTGCCTTCACGGCGGGCCAGTTTGGCCTTGGGTCCTAGATAACGTGCCACGTTGGGTCCTCTTCAAGTTCTGACGCGAGGCAAAAGTCGCGCGAGTCTGGCGGATGTTGTTGGAGCGCTCAGACGGTGGGCTTGGTCGCCGATCCAGCACCCGACCTGCCCAGCAGGGCAGTCGTGCGTGGCTTCAACGAAGATACCGGCGGCGCAACCTGCACCCGCCGGCTGACGGAAAACTATCGACTGTAGGGGCCTGGCGGCCACCACTGTTCAAGCTGGGAGCCAGCAACGCGCGGATCAGATCCGGCGGCGCTTCTGCGGACGGCAACCGTTGTGCGGCACGGGCGTCACATCACTGATCGAGTTGATGCGGATGCCCAGGGCGGCCAGGGCACGCACCGACGACTCACGGCCGGGGCCGGGGCCCTTGATCCGCACGTCGAGGTTCTTGATGCCCTGCTCTTGCGCTGCGCGGCCGGCCACTTCAGCGGCCACCTGGGCTGCGAATGGCGTGGACTTGCGCGAGCCCTTGAAACCCTGGCCACCCGATGATGCCCAGGCGAGCGACCCGCCCTGGCGATCGGTGATGGTGATGATGGTGTTGTTGAACGACGCATGCACGTGCGCAATGCCATCCGCAATGTTCTTGCGGATCTTCTTGCTCACGCGGCGTGCGGCGGTATTCGCTGGTGCTTTTGCCATGTCGTGTCTCGATCAGGGGCGTTCGATGGGGCTTACTTCTTCAGCGCCGCAGCGCCCTTGCGCGGACCCTTGCGGGTGCGGGCATTGGTGCGCGTGCGTTGGCCGCGCATCGGCAAGCCACGGCGATGGCGCAGGCCGCGGTAGCAGCCCAGGTCCATCAACCGCTTGATGTTCATGCTGATCTCGCGGCGCAGGTCGCCCTCGATCGTCAGCTTGTTGACCTCGTCGCGAATCTTCTCGAGATCGCTGTCCGACAGGTCTTTGATCTTCTTGGAGTAGGCGATGCCGACCTGCGTACAGATCTTCTGCGCGGTGGTGCGGCCAATGCCGTAGATCGACGTCAGGCCGATCTCGGCGTGCTTGTGCGGTGGGATGTTGATGCCAGCAATACGTGCCATGGTGGTCCTCTAAATTCTGAACGCTGCAAGACCGGGCATCAGCCCTGGCGCTGCTTGTGGCGCGGGTCGGTGCAGATCACGCGCACCACACCCTTGCGGCGGATGACCTTGCAATTGCGGCACATCTTCTTGACCGATGCAGAGACTTTCATCGTCTTCTCCTAGAGCACTCCCGTCCCTTGGACGTTCCGAGCGCAAAGTAAACCAAATGGCGTCAGCAGGCCTCGCAGCCCACTCGGGTGCCCACCTCAAGTGGCCTTGAAGTTGGCTTTCTTCAACAGCGATTCGTACTGCTGACTCATCACATAACTCTGCACCTGGGCCCAAAAGTCCATCGTCACGACCACGATGATCAGCAGGGAGGTGCCGCCGAAATAGAACGGCACGTTGTACTTGAGCACCAGGAACTCAGGCAGCAGACAAACCGCCGTGATGTAGATAGCACCTGCCAGCGTCAGCCGTGACAGGATCTTGTCGATGTGCTTGGCTGTCTGATCACCTGGCCGAATACCGGGGATGAATGCGCCGCTCTTCTTCAGGTTGTCAGCTGTCTCACGGCTGTTGAACACCAACGCCGTGTAGAAGAAACAGAAGAAAACGATCATCGCGGCATACAGCATCACGTAGATCGGCTGCCCCGGCGACAAGGCCGACGACAGATCCTTCAGCCAGCGCATGCCTTCACCGGTGGCAAACCAACCCACCACGGTGGCCGGAAGCAAGATGATCGATGAGGCGAAAATCGGCGGGATCACCCCGGACATGTTCAATTTCAACGGCAGGTGCGATGACTGCCCGCCATATACCTTGTTGCCCACCTGTCGCTTGGCGTAGTTGACCAAGATCTTGCGTTGCCCCCGCTCGACAAACACGACTACGAACGTGACGCCGATCACCAGTGCAATGATGAACATGGCTGCAATGATGCTCATCGCACCAGTTCGGATCAACTCAAACAAACCCGCCAGCGCGCCGGGCAAACCGGCAGCGATGCCTGCAAAGATCAGGATCGAAATACCGTTGCCCAGCCCACGCTCGGTGATCTGTTCACCCAGCCACATCAGGAAGATTGTGCCGGCGGTCAGGCTGACAACAGTGGTCATACGGAAACCGAATCCAGGATCAATGACCAAGCCGGCAGAGCCTTCAAGCGCCAGGGCAATGCCCAAGCTTTGAAACAGTGCCAGTCCCAGCGTCCCGTAGCGGGTGTACTGGGTAATCTTGCGACGTCCAGCTTCACCTTCCTTCTTCAGCGCCTCCAGCGTGGGCACCACATAGCCCATGAGCTGCATGATGATCGACGCCGAGATGTACGGCATGATCCCCAACGCGAAAACGGTGAAGCGCGACAGCGCCCCTCCCGAGAACATGTTGAACAGGCTCAGGATGCCGCCCTGCTGGCCCTGGAAGAGCTGCTGCAGTTGCACCGGGTCGATACCGGGCACAGGGATGTGCGCACCCAGCCGATACACCACCAAGGCCAGCAACAAGAAGACCAGCCGACGACGCAGATCGCCGAACTTGCCACTCTTGGCCAGCTGGGTTGCTGAAGTTGCCAAAACGAATGTCCGAGAAGCGGAAGCTGTCTAGAAACCGGTCAGGCGATCGCGCCGCCGGCCGCCTCGATGGCCGACTTGGCGCCCGCCGTCGCAGCAATACCCTTGAGCACCACCTTGCGCGCCAAAGCACCAGTGTTGATCACCTTGACATGCTTGATCATCTGCCCGACCAGGCCTGCGGCCTTCAACATGACCAGATCAACTTCGTCCTGGTCCAGGCGCTGCAGGTCGGTCAGCGTGACTTCGCCGTTGTACTTGAGCGACTGCGACTTGAAGCCACGCTTGGGCAGGCGGCGCTGCAGCGGCATCTGGCCGCCCTCGAAGCCCACCTTGTGGTAGCCACCGGCGCGCGACTTTTGACCTTTGTGGCCACGGCCGGCGGTCTTGCCCAGACCCGACCCGATGCCGCGGCCCACGCGGCGGCGGGCCTTCTTGGCGCCGTCGGCCGGCTTGATGGTATTGAGTTGCATGTTGATTCCTGAAATCCGGGTTGCGGTCTTAGACCACCAACACCAGGTAGGCGATCTTGTTGATCATGCCGCGCACTGCGGGGGTGTCTTCGAGCACGCGCTCGCTGTTGACACCGCGCAGGCCCAGACCGCGCACCGTGGCACGGTGCGACTGCTTGCAACCGATCGGGCTCTTCACGAGCCTGACCTTCAGAGTCTTCTTGTCTAACGTCGTATCCGACATGGCGTGTATCTCCAGGGCAGTGGCAGCCAGATCAGTTGAAGATGTCTTCAACTGTCTTGCCGCGCTTGGCCGCCACTTCAGCGGCGGTGGTCGACCGCTTCAGTGCGTCCAGCGTGGCACGCACCATGTTGTAAGGGTTGCTCGAACCCAGGCTCTTGGCGACGATGTCGGTCACACCCATCACCTCGAACACCGCACGCATCGGGCCGCCAGCAATGATGCCGGTGCCCGCAGGCGCAGGCGCCAACAGTACCTTGGCAGCGCCGTGTTCACCGCGCACGTTGTGGTGCACCGTGCCATTGCGCAGTTGCACCTTGAACATGCCGCGGCGGGCTGCGTCCATGGCCTTCTGCACCGACACCGGCACTTCCTTGGCCTTGCCCTTGCCCATGCCGACACGGCCATCGCCGTCGCCGACCACGGTCAGGGCCGCGAAGCTCAGCGTGCGACCGCCCTTGACGACCTTGGTGACGCGGTTGACCGCAATCATCTTTTCCTTCAGACCGTCGTCATTGCCTTCGGTCTGGGCGCGGGGTTGAAACTTTGCCATTTGGGATATGTCCTGAATCGTTGCGCGCGGCGCTTAGAACTGCAAGCCGGCTTCACGCGCGGCATCGGCCAGCGCCTTGACACGGCCGTGGTAGGCAAAACCGGACCGGTCGAAAGCGACCTTCTCGACGCCGGCTGCCTTGGCCTTCTCGGCGATGCGTTTGCCCACCAGGGCGGCGGCAGCGGTGTTGCCACCCTTGTCCTTGCCCAATTGGTCACGCACTTCTTTTTCTGCGGTGGACGCAGAAGCCAACACCTGAGTGCCGTCGCCGGACACCACACTGGCGTAGATGTGCAAGTTGGACCGGAATACAGACAGCCGTACCGCGCCTTGATTGGCAATGCGGGCACGGGTCTGGCGGGAGCGACGCAGGCGCTGTTCTTTTTTCGTCAGCATGTTCGGCTCCTTACTTCTTCTTGGTTTCCTTGATCACCACGCGCTCATCGGCGTAGCGGATCCCCTTGCCCTTGTAGGGCTCGGGCGGGCGGATGGCGCGCACTTCGGCAGCCACCTGTCCGACCGCTTGCCGGTCGGCACCCTTGATCAGGATTTCGGTCGGGGTGGCACAGGCTACCGACACGCCAGCAGGCATGTCCTTGGTGACCGGGTGCGAGAAGCCGATTTGCAGGTTCAACTTGCTACCGGCGGCCTGGGCACGGAAGCCCACGCCCACCAACGTCAGCTTCTTTTCGAAGCCTTTGCTGACGCCGTTGACCATGTTGTTGATCAGGGCGCGCATGGTGCCGCTCATCGCATTGGCAGCCACGGACTCACTGGCCGGCTCCAGCGAAATGACGGCGCCGTCTTTCTTGATGTTGACCAGCGGGCTGGCGGTGCGCACCAGGGTGCCATTGGCGCCCTTGACGGTGATCTGGTCTGCCGTGACCTGCACGTCCACGCCTTGCGGCACGGTGATCGGCATTTTTCCAACGCGGGACATTCTTGTCTCTCCTTCGCCGGTCAGGCCACGTAGCAAAGCACTTCGCCACCGACACCGGTCTGGCGTGCCTTGCGGTCGGTCATCACACCCTTGGGAGTGGTGACGATCGCCACACCCAGGCCGTTCATGACCTGCGGAATGGCGTCGCGGCCCTTGTAGACGCGCAAGCCAGGGCGGCTCACACGCTCAATGCGTTCGATCACCGGCTTGCCGGCGTAATACTTCAGCGCCACCTCGAGTTCCGACTTGGCACCGTCGGTCTTGACCTTGTAACCATCGATATAGCCCTCGTCCTTCAGGACCTGGGCAATGGCCACCTTGACCTTCGACGAAGGCATCGAGACGATTGCCTTATGAACCAACTGCGCATTGCGGATGCGCGTCAGCATGTCGGCAATGGGATCACTCATACTCATTGTGAATTCTCCTGCTCGCGCCGCTTACCAGCTGGCCTTGGTCACACCGGGAATGTCGCCCTTGAAGGCGAGCTCACGGATCTTGCTGCGGCCGAGGCCGAAGGTGCGGAACGTGCCGCGCGGGCGACCTGTCAGCTCGCAACGGTTACGCAGCCGCGTCGGGAATGCATTACGGGGCAGCTTCTGCAATTCAAGGCGTGCCAGATAGCGCTCTTCATCGCTCTTCTTGGCATCGTTGGCAATGGTCTTCAGCTCGTTGTATTTCTTGGCGAACTTGGCAACCAGCTTTTCGCGCTTCTCTTCACGCTGAATGAGGGATTGTTTGGCCATGGGTCGCCTCAGTTCTTGAAGGGGAAGCGGAAGGCCGCAAACAAAGCCTTGGCCTCGTCGTCGGTCTTGGCAGTGGTGGTGAAGCTGATATTCATCCCGCGGATCGCATCGATCTTGTCGTATTCGATTTCCGGGAAGATGATCTGCTCTTTCACGCCCACGTTGTAATTGCCGCGGCCGTCGAATGACCGGCCGGAGATACCGCGGAAGTCGCGCACCCGGGGCAAGGCAATGGTGACGAAACGGTCCAGGAATTCAAACATCTGGACCCCGCGCAGCGTGACCATGCAGCCGATGGCCAGCCCCTCACGGATCTTGAAACCAGCGATTGGCTTCTTCGACTTGGTGACCACCGGCTTCTGGCCGGCGATCTTGGTGAGGTCACCGACAGCGTGGTCCATCACCTTCTTGTCGGCGACCGCCTCGCTCACGCCCATGTTGAGCGTGATCTTGGTCAGGCGCGGAACTTCCATCACTGACTTGTAGCCGTACTTGGCCACCATGTCGGGGACGACTTTTTCGCGGTAAAACTGTTGCAGACGAGCCATGGCTAACCTTTAGTCTTTCGCAGGCCTCAGGCCTTGATCTCTTCGCCGCTGGATTTGAAGACGCGGACCTTCTTGCCATCGGCGAGGAGCTTGGCGCCCACACGGTCGGCCTTGCCGGTAGCGGCGTTGAAGATCGCCACGTTCGACTGGTGGATGGGCATGGTCTTGTCGATCACGCCGCCCGTGGTGCCCTTCATCGGGTTCGGCTTGACGTGCTTCTTGACCATGTTGATGCCGTCGACGACCACATGGTCCTCGTCGACACGCAGGGACACCGTGCCCCGCTTGCCCTTGTCACGGCCGGTCAACACGATGACCTGGTCGCCTTTGCGAATCTTGTTCATGGCTGGATGTCCTTGTTCCTGTGCGCCAGGCTTACAGCACTTCAGGTGCGAGCGACACGATCTTCATGAAACGCTCGGTGCGCAATTCACGCGTTACCGGCCCGAAGATGCGGGTACCGATCGGCTCGAGCTTGGCGTTGAGCAACACGGCGGCATTGCCGTCGAACTTGACCAGCGAACCATCTTGGCGGCGAACACCTTTGGCAGTACGAACCACCACGGCGCTGTAGACCTCGCCCTTCTTGACGCGTCCCCGCGGTGCCGCTTCCTTGATCGACACCTTGATGATGTCGCCAATGCTGGCGTACCGACGCTTGGAGCCACCAAGCACCTTGATGCACATGACGGACTTGGCGCCCGTGTTGTCTGCGACGTCGAGTCGCGATTGCATTTGGATCATTTGTGTCCCCAACTTGTCCCGTCAGGCACCGGCTTCAGTTGTCACTTAAGCCAGGCTTGTCGGTCAGTCTTGGGCCCGTCGCTTCCGACTCGGCAGCAGCTTCGAAGCTGCAGTACCGTGGTCATTGACGTTTGGGCGGATCCGAGAAGGCTGGTCTCAGCGAATGCGAGGCCAGCGCTTCTCGGCGAAGCTGCAGATTATGCGCAGTGGACAGGGCGGCAGTCAAGCACCCCGACGCAAAAACTTTCTATGGGTCAGCCGAGCAGGCTCTTGGCCTGGGTCAGCATGGTGTCGGCGTCACTCACCTCGAACTTGCCCGGCCCTTCCACATTCAGCGCCTTGACCACGCCGTCGACCACCAACATCGAATAGCGGTTGCTGCGCAACCCCATGCCGCGAGCGGTCAGGTCCAGCGTCAGGCCGGTGGCCTGCGTGAAGGCGGCACTGCCATCAGCCATCATGCGCACCTTGCCGCCCGTGTGCTGGTCACGGCCCCAGGCGCCCATGACAAAGGCGTCGTTGACACTGACGCACCAGATCTCGTCGATGCCCGCTGCCTTCAGTGCGTCAGCGCCTTGCACATAGCCAGGCACATGCTTGGCCGAACAGGTCGGTGTGAAGGCACCAGGCAGCGCGAATACAGCGATCTTCTTGCCCGCCGTTTCCTTGGCGATGTCGAAGCTGTTCGGGCCGATGGAGCAACCATTGCCCTCGATCTCGACGAATTCGTTCAGGGTGCCCGCGGGCAACGTGTCGCCAACCTTGATCATCTGCATCTCCTCGTGTGGGGTTTGAATCCTGTTCGGCCATAAAAAACGGCCGGCCGCCAGTATCCCAGCAGTCCGGCCGTTCGGGCCCCTCGCAGCGGCGCAATGCCCCGCTATGTGGCTGGCTTACACCAGCCCAGCCTTCTTGAGCAGGCGGGTCACCACCCAGGACTTGGTCTTGCTGATCGGCCGACCTTCAGCGATCTCGACCTGGTCGCCCATGTGGTATTCGCCCTTTTCGTCATGCGCCTGGTACTTGCGCGACTTGCCGACGATCTTGCCGTACAGCTCGTGCGTGACGCGGCGCTCGACGAGCACGGTGACAGTCTTGTTGCGCTTGTCGCTGACCACGCGGCCCACCAGGGTGCGCGTGTTCTTGGCGGGGGCGGCAACGGTGGCCGTTTGAACCTGGGCTTCGCTCACTTGGCGGCTCCCTTCTTCTTCTCGGCCAGGATGGTCTTGGCGCGTGCAATGTCGCGCCGCGTCTGGCCCAGCGTTTGGTGGTTGGCCAGCTGCTGCGTGGCCTTCTGCATGCGCAGGCCGAAGTGAGCCTTGAGGAGGTCAGTGACTTCCTTCTCGAGGCCGGCAACGTCCTTGGCGCGAAGTTCGGATGCTTTGGTCATGGTTGCTCCGGATTCAGGTGCCGACCTGGCGCACGACGAACGTGCAACGCAGCGGCAGCTTGGCCGCTGCCAGCGTGAACGCCTCGCGGGCCAGGGTCTCGGGCACGCCGTTCAGTTCATACAGAACCTTGCCGGGAACGATCTCGGCCACGTAGTACTCGGGGTTGCCCTTGCCGTTACCCATCCGCACTTCGGCAGGTTTCTGCGAGATCGGCTTGTCCGGGAAGATGCGGATGAAGATGCGGCCGCCACGCTTGATGTGGCGCGAGATCGCACGACGTGCGGCTTCGATCTGCCGCGCCGTGATGCGGCCACGCTCGGTGGCTTTGAGGCCGAATTCGCCGAAGGACACATTGGCGCCGCGGGTGGCGACACCCGTGTTACGGCCCTTCTGCTCCTTGCGGTACTTGCGACGTGCTGGTTGCAGCATGTTGTTTTACTGCTCAGGCGGGGCCGGTGCGCGGTGCGGGGACCTTGCGCACGCGCTTGGCGGCCGGCTTGCCGTCCGGGCCCAGTTCGGCGGGCGGACGGGCTTCGGCGGGGGCGGCATCGCTGCGCGGGCCACGGTCAGCGC
>JARXAJ010000072.1 GCA_029865965.1 Aquabacterium sp. | reverse complement strand
GCTGCGGCCACCGTGCCGGCCTCGTTGAACACCTGCAGCCCGGCGTTGGTGGGCAGCACCAGCCGGTCGCCGGTGCGCAGGCCCAGGGCCTTCAGGGCGGCCGGGTTCAGGAAGGCGGCGTCAGGCGCCAGGAAGCCGCTGCGGCCGTTGTCGGGCAAGGACGCATCGGGGCGCGGCAGCAAATCCGGCGCCACGCTGGCGATGCCCAGCGCATCCACGCCCACCAGGCGCAGCGCCACGCCGGTCTGGCGCAGGCCGGGCTCGGGCGCCACAGGCGCCGTGGCGGCGGTGTCGGCGCCTTCCTTCCAGCCCCGCAGGTCCAGTTCCAGCACCGGGCTGGCCCGGGCCACGGCAGGATCGAGCACCAGGCGGGCGAACAGCGCATCGTCGAAACCATCGGGCGACGCGGCCGCCGCGGTGGCATCCGGCTGGCCGTTGACCGAGCGCACCGCCTGCGCAAACTCGGCCAGGGCAGAGGCATTGATCATCTGCACCGAGCTGGCCAGCGCCACGCCAAGCGCCACGGCCAGCAGGGCCACACCATGCCGCCACGGGTGGTGGCGCCATTCGGCAAGAGACAGCGGGATCAGGTTGCGCCACATCGAGCGATGGTACGGGGCCGGCCTGTGCCGCAGCCCGGTGCACTGCCATGGGCACGCCAAGGGCAATCTGTCATCCCCTGTCACCCCCTGACACCGTCACTACCCCCTTGATTGGGTGATTGACAGATTCGAGAAGGATTTGGTTCTTTCGGACTTGAATCTCTTCTACATTGTTGGCAACGCCACTTCTTGACCCGGGTGGCGTTGCTTTTCTTCCACCCGACCAGAAGACACACCATGCACCGTCTGAATCCACGCCCCGCACTGCTGCTCGGCGGCTTGCTTGCCCTGACACTGGCAGGCTGCGGTGGCGGCGGCGGCGGTGATGCCAACCCCGGCTCCGGGCAGCAACCGGTGGTGACAGCACCGTCGGCCGTGACCCTGGCTGGCGTGGTGGCCACCGGCGCAGCCTTCACCGGCGCCGTGGTGTCGGTGACCGACAGCACCGGCGCTGCGGTCGGCACCAGCGGCACGGTGGGCGACGACGGCCGCTTCTCTGTCACCTTGTTGGCCAATGCCCTGGCGCCGTTCGTGCTGGTGGCTGAGCGCGCCGTGCTCAACGGCCAGGTCGAGCGCCTGATCAGCGTGGCTGGCAGCGGCACCACCGGCAATGCCACGGTGAATGTGACGCCGGTGACCACGCTGATCGCCGCATTGCTGTCGCCATCGGGCAACCCCGAAAATCTGGCCCGCGAGCTGTCCAGCGGCACGGCCACACTCACCGACACGGCAGTGGCCTCCAGGGTCAGCCAGGTGCAGACGATGCTGGCACCGCTGCTTGCCGCCACCGGCACGGCCGGCACCAACCCGCTGAGCGGCAGCTTCGTGGTCAATGGCACCGGTTACGACCGGTTGCTGGACTCGGTGCATGTGCAGATCACGCCGGCCAGCGCCACCACCAGCAACATCGAAGTGGCGGTGCGGCAGCAGGCGGCCGACGGTGCAGCCCCGACTTCAGTCACCTTCTCCAGCACGGCAACCACGGCGGTGCAATTGCCGGCCGTGAATGCCGCCAGCTTGGTGGCCGATGGCACGTCGGTGCGCATCTCGGCCCTGATGGCCGGCCTGACCGCGTGTTATGCCGTGCCGTTTGCCGACCGGGTGGACGGCGTGGTCGGCGATGCCACGGCGGTGCAGGGTGGCCCGGCTGCGGTGAAGTCGCCCACCTGCCGCGCGTTGTTTGTCGGCGCCGACCCGGCCAGCTACCTGAGCAACGGCGGCCGGGTTGGCCGCAATGCCAACAACGCGGGTGCGTTCTCCAGCCTGTTCCGGCTGGGCGCCACCGGTGCGGTGTTCAGCCAGGGTGGCTATGAGTTCACCCGCGGCAACGGCGACCTGGTGGTCAGCTACAAGGTGCGTGATGGCAGCGGCAATGAGTCCTTCGACGCCCTGGCGGTGCGGTACGACGCAGCCGACGACAAGCTCAAGCTGATCGGCAACCAGTACGCCTGGGGCGGCAGCGTGGTGCCCAACCAGCAGTTGCGCCAGTTCGTCACGCTGGGCCAGTCGGCCTACAACTACCGCAGCAGCGGCTATGTGCTGCACGTGCCCAACACCACCGACGCCGCCGGCCTCCCGATCTTCAACCGGGTGGAGGTGACCACCCCGCGCGACAACGTGCTGGTGCTGCGCCCCACCGCCGGCTACGGCTACCTGGGCCTGGTCAAGGGCAGCCGCACGCTGGGCACCAACTTCCTGCGCCTGCGCTCGGTCTTCACCAACCCGGCGACCAGCGGCGACCTGCCGACCATGGAGCCGGGCCTGATTTTCAGCAGCACGCCGTTGAGCGACGACGAGATGGCCGCCTTCCCGTCGCAATCGGTGTGGACTTACCGCTACTTCCTGGCCGGCAACACCGGCAGCACGCCCGACGCGGTGCAGACCTACAAGACCCGGGCCCGTGCCCTGAACATCGGTGAACTGGGCCAGCGCAAACTGTCGGCATTGACCGACAGTGTGGTGGCGCAGTTGCAGGCAGCGGCCAGCCCCACCAGTGGTGTGGTGCCGCTACCCACCGGCGGGCCGTTGTCCCTGGGCGACCCCGCTGCAGGCGGTGGCTGGACGGTGGCCGAGGGCGCGATGCCGGCCACCAAGGTCCTGTTGTTCGGCAGACACCTCAACAGCGGCTTCGATGATGTGGCCGAATTCGGGTCGACCGCCCGCACGGCCACCGTGCTGTGCGCCGCCGCCACTGCAGCCGATCTGCACTGCAGCAACCCCACGACCGGCGCATTCGCCAGCGGTGCCGTGGCCGACGGCCTGAGCTTGTGGGCGCGTGACGCGGCAGGCCGCGATTACGCCAACTTCTACGCGGCCTACAAGCTGGTGCTGCCCTGACCGCCAGAACAGCCGACGACGCGGCCGGTGGCCTTGCCCGGTTTGCGATCGTGCTCAAGCCTGGGTGAGCGCCTCGCGCACGAAGTCGAGCCGGTCTTGGCTGAAGAACAGCGTGTCGCCGACAAAGCGACGTGGAACCCCAGTGTCTTGACGGTCATGGCGGTGTCTCTGCCCTTGGCGGATGCAGGGATGGTGACCAGCGCCGCGCCGCGCCGCCGTGGCGCCCGGGTCAGATCTGCAGGTTTCGCTCGATCTCGGTGAGCTTGTAGCGGGCCAGCGCCAGATTGCCACGCTGGCGGTCGAGCGCCAGATACAGGAACAGGCCGCTGTTGAGCGGGATCAGCCGGATCAGGTGGTACTGGTGCTGCAGCGTGATCAGGATGTCCTCGATCGAATTGCGCAGGCCCAGCATCTCGATGGTGCGCAATTTGGCGCGAACGACCTCGCTGTTGCCCGCTGCGGCCACCTCCATGTTCATGCCGCCGCCGGCTTCTGCCAGGCACATGCCGCTGCGGTGGTCGACCAGGGCGACGGCGACGGCGCCTTCGATGGCCATGGCCTGCTCCATCGACTGTTTGAGATTCGAAGCCATGGGCTCTCCGGTGTTGTTGGGTTGATCGCGTCGGAAATCGGTGTGCGTGCGCCGCATCAGGCTGTCGATCTGCTCGAGCAGGATCATCCACAGCGCCTGGGCGTCACTGGTCGGCAGCTGCAGCAACACGCAGTGGTCCTCAGGCGGCACACGCGCCAGGTGGCCGCGCAGGTGGATGGACTCCATCAACGCATTGGGTGACAGCAGGAACCCTGTCTCGGCCGCGCCGCTGTGGGCCAGCTTGGCCAGGATGGCCGGCAGCATCGGGGCGACGCCGGGGCCGACGATGACATACACCCCCAGGGGCGGCGGGCCGTCGAGTTGCAGGTCTGCTGCGGTGGCGGGCCGGTGCCAGTCGAGTTGCAGGTCGCCTGGCATGCCGGTCAGCGGCAGCCCGCGCCAGGGGCCATTGGTTGCCAGCCCCGGCCGCAGGCTGCGAAGTGCATGGAGGCCCGTGCCCGCGGTCAGATCCACGATCAGGACTTGCGCGTGCGACGGTGGGCTGGTCATCAAGGTGCGTTGTGTAGGCAGCGAAGACGCGAAGACCAGCCGCTGCAGGGGTGTGGCGCCAGGTCAACCCGCAGTCAGTGCTGTTGCAATCTGGCTCAAACCAGCAAAACTATACCTTCGCACGGTGCTGTGCAGCCCACCCAACTGGGGGGCAGGCTCAGCCGGCCACGATGCCGTTGGCCGTGAGCCTCAACACCCGGTCGGCACGCGCTGCGGCGGCGGCTGAATGGGTGACCAGCAGGCAGGCCGCGCCTTCGCTGCGCACCTGCGCCACCAGCACGTCGAGCATGCGGTCGGCGGTGCCGGGGTCGAGGTTGCCGGTGGGCTCGTCGGCCAGGATCAGCGCCGGCTTGTGCACCAGCGCACGTGCCAGCGCCACCCGCTGCAACTGCCCGCCCGACAGCTGCGCCGGGCTGCGCGCGCCCAGCCCGCCCAGGCCCACGGCCGCCAGCAAGGCCTGCACCCGCGTCTCGTCGGGCCGGCCCAGCAGCAGCAGCGGCAGGGCCACGTTTTCGGCCACGTTCAGGTGCGGCAGCAGGTGGAAGGCCTGGAAGACGAAGCCCAGGTGTTCGCGCCGCAACCGGGCGCGGTCGGGCTCGGCCAGGCCACGCACAGCCTGGCCGGCCAGCAGGATCTGCCCGGCATCGGCCTCGTCCAGCCCGGCGATGCAGTTCAGCAGCGTGCTCTTGCCCACGCCCGATTCGCCCAACAGCGCGACGAACTCACCGCGGTGCAATGTCAGGTCGACGCCCTGGAACACCGGCGTGTCGCCATAGCGCCGTGCCAGGCCGCTGATCTGCAGGGCTGCCGTCATGCGGGGGTCTCGATGAGCGCAGCCAGCGCGGCCAGGCCCTGGGCGGTGGTGTCGGGCGCATCACAGGCCACGACGCTGCGGGCCATGCCGCGCAGCCAGGTCAGCTGCCGCTTGGCCAGCTGGCGGGTGGCGGCCGTGCCCTGGGCGCGCAGATTGTCCCAGGCGGGTGTGCCGGGGGTCAGGGCATCGCCTGCCGCGTCCAGGGCCGCCCAGGCCTGGCGGTAGCCCACGCAGCGCATCGCGGGCAGATCGGGGTGCAGGTTGCCGCGGGCGCGCAGGCGGCGCAGCTCATCGACCAGGCCGCTGCCCAGCATCGCATCGAAGCGCCGGGCGATGCGGGCATGCAGCCAGGCGCGGTCCAGCGGCTCCAGCGCCAGCAGCGGGATGGGCAGTGGGGCGGTGCGCGCGCTGCCGTGGAAGGCCGAGATCGGCCGGCCGGTGAGCTGCCAGACCTCCAGCGCACGCTGGATGCGCTGGGTGTCGCCCGGTGGCAGGCGCGCGGCGGTGGCCGGGTCCACCCGGGCCAGCTCGGCATGCAGGGCGGGCCAGCCGACGGCCGCAGCGCGGGCATCCAGGGCGGCGCGCACGCCGGCATCGGCCGGCGGCATCGCGTCCAGGCCGTCGGCCAGGGCCTTGAAGTACAGCATCGTGCCGCCCACCAGCAGCGCCACGCGGCCGCGGGCGTGGATGTCGGCCACCAGCCGGGTGGCGTCGGCCACGAACTGGGCGGCCGAGTAGGCGGCCGTGGGGTCGGTGGTGTCGACCAGGTGGTGCGGCACGGCGGCCAGCTCGGCTGCGCTGGGCTTGGCGGTGCCGATGTCCATGCCCCGGTAGACCAGGGCCGAATCGACGCTGATGATCTCCACCGGCCAGCGCTGTGCCGCCGCCAGGGCCAGCGCACTCTTGCCGCTGGCGGTGGGGCCGGCGATGCCGATGGCCCGCGGCGCTGTCATGTGGCCTGAAGCTGGTCGCCATGCCGGCGCACCAGGGTCCAGGCCACCGCCACCGTAGCCAGCGCCGCAGCGGCCATGCCCAGCGCGAATGCCTGCACCGTGCCGGCTGCGCCGGCCACCCCCGGCGCGAGCGTCCGGCCCAGCCACCAGCCGATGCCGAAGGCCATGACCGACATTGCAAAGCCGGCCAGTGCCGACACCAGCCCCGCCGCTTTGGGGAAGGGCCCCACCACGCCGGCCTGGCCACAGGGCATGTGCACGCCGTGGCCCAGCGCATACAGCCACACCGGCGCCATCACCGCCAGCACCGAAGGATTGCTCTGCCGTGCCAGCAGCACCAGGGCCGCGCAGGCCGCCAGCGTGATCCAGGCCGCCCGGCCCACCGATCCGGCCAGGCCCAGCCGCGGGATCCAGCGGCGGCACAGCAGGGTGCCGGCGATGTAGGCCATGGCGCAGGTGCTCATCACCGCGCCGGCCTGCAGCGGCGGCAGGCCCAGCGCGCCGATCAGCACGAAGCCCGAGCTGGCCAGGAAGACAAACAGCCCGCCGTAGGTGCAGGCCACCAGCGCGGCCCAGGCGCGGAAGGCCGGGTGGCGCAGCGTGGCGTTGATCTGCCGCAACAGCGGGCCGCGCTGGGTGGCCTCGGGCCGGCGGTGGCGTGCGGTCTCGGGCAGCTTCAAGGCGATGAACACGCCGGTGGCCGCGCCCACCACGCCCATGGCGGCCACCGCCGCGCGCCAGCCCAGGCCCGCCACCAGGGCGCCGCCGGCCAGCGGGCCGATGATGGCCACCATGCCCAGGCCGGTGAGGGCGCGTGCCATCACCATGCCGCCTTGCTGCGGCTCGTACAGGTCGCGCACCATGGCGCGGCCACACACCACCACGGCCGACAGCGCGGCGCCCTGCAGCACCCGGCCCAGCACCACCGCCGCCACGCTGCCGGCCAGCGCCGCGCCCAGGCTGGCCAGGGTGTACAGCGCCAGGCCCAGCAGCAACACCGGCCGGCGGCCGAAGCGGTCGGCCACCGGGCCCCACACCAGCTGGGTCAGGCCGAAGGCCAGGATCAGCGCCGACATCGTCAGCTGCACCGGCGCCATCGGCGCCTGCAGATCGGCCGCCAGCGCGGGCAGCGCGGGCAGCATCAGGTCGGTGGTGACAGGCTGCAGGCCCATCAGCAGTGCCAGCACGCCCGCAGCGAACGCGTGCGACATCTCTGCTGGCTGTCGAGGGGCTGGCGGGCCGAGCGCCGGGCCGCCCCAGGCCGGCCCGCCATCCCCCAGGGGGATCGCCCCGCCCAAGCCGC
>JARXAJ010000030.1 GCA_029865965.1 Aquabacterium sp. | reverse complement strand
CCCCCACCGCCCACCTGCAGGCGGCGCATCTTGCCGCCCGGCGTGGCCGCAGCTTCGAGCAAGGTGACACGCACGCCCTGGTGGGCCAGCAGCAAGGCGCTGACCAGGCCGCCAACACCGGCACCCACCACCAGCACATGGCGGTCGGCCTGGGCTTCAGCCATGGTCCACCCCCAGCCAACGCCCCTGGATCAGCAGGGGCGCAAAGCGCAGGAACATCGTCTCGGAAAAGAAGTTGCCCTGGTAGGCGGTGCGGATGGCATCGCCATGGGCGCCTGAGCGGGCATAGGCGTCCATGGCCGCCGCACTCTGCCAGACCGTGAACGTGGCCTGGCGCAGCAAAGGTGCCTCGCCCACACCGGCGGCCAGCAGGCAGCCAGGGACACCGGCCAGTGCGCGCTCGGTGCCTGGCTGGATGCGCCAGAACGCCCGGGCACGCTGCGGGCGGATCGACGCCCGCGTCAGTACGGCCACCGGTCCGTCCGTCGGCGCGCTGGCGGTGGGGCTGATCTGCTGGCCCGACCAGCTGCCCTTGCTGCTGCAGGCGCGCAGCAGGGCCACCAGCAATTCGGCCGATCTGGCGCGGTAACCCGCCAGCACGGGTGAGCTGTCGATGAACTGGCGCGCAAAGGCTTCGTCGTCGAACGCCAGGAACAGGCCCTGGCGGCTGCGGCTGGGCCGCAGCCCGAAGCCGCCGTTGTGGCCGCTGCCCAGCACTTTGGCGAACCGCAGCCCGGGAACCTGCCGCAAGGGCAGCTTCTGCAGCACCAGCCGTGACCAGCCCCAGAGCGTGTTGCCCGGCGCGATGTCGGCCAGCAGCATCACGACCACCAGGCCGGCCGGGGCTGGCCCGACCGTCTGCGTTTGCGCCTGCTCAGATTGGGGGCTGGTGTGCTGCGATGGTGATGGTGATGGCGCCGGTGCCGGCCGGTCGCGCAGCGCTTGCTGCGCCTGGCTGTCTCCGGCGGGGCTGCGGAGTGTGGCCATACCGGGCTCCGCCGCGGGCGCGGGGCTCAAGCTGCCCGCCGCAACAGCGACAAGGGCAGGCGGAACACCACGTTCTCGACCAGGCCGTCGGCCTGGCGCACATCGTCTGCACCCAGCTCACGCAGGCGCAGGGCCACCTGCTGCACCAACACCTCGGGTGTGGATGCGCCAGCGCTCACGCCGATGCAGCGCACGCCCTGCAGCCACTGCGGGTCGATGTCATCGGCGTCGCGCACCAGATGGGCAGCGACACCCTGTTGCGCCGCCACCTCGCGCAGCCGTTGGCAGTTGGAGCTATTGCTGGCGCCCACCACCAGCAGCAGATCAGCCTGCTGCGCCAGCGCGCGCACGGCGTTCTGCCGGTTCTGTGTGGCGTAGCAGATGTCGTCGGTGTCAGCGCCGACGATGTCGGGAAAGCGCGCCTGCAGGGCCGCGATGATCTCGCGGGTGTCGTCCAGGCTCAGTGTGGTCTGCGTCACATAGCCCAGCGGCGGGTTGGCTTGCAGCGGCAACATGGCCACCGCAGCCACATCACTGACCAGGTGCACCGGCACCTCTACCCGGCCCATGGTGCCCACCACTTCCTCATGGCCGGCATGGCCGATCACGATGATCTGGCGGCCGGCCTTGGCGTGGCGCTGGGCCTGCAGGTGCACCTTGGCAACCAGGGGGCAGGTTGCATCGATGACCTGCAGCCCGCGTTGCTGCGCCTGGCGGTCGACAGCCAACGACACGCCATGCGCACTGAACACAGTGACAGATCCCGGAGGGACCAGGTCGAGATCATCGACAAACACGGCGCCGCGTTGGCGCAGGCCATCCACCACATGGCCGTTGTGGACGATCTCGTGGAAGACGTAGACCGGCGCTCCGTGCAGTTCGATCGCACGCTCGACGATCTCGATGGCCCGGACCACCCCGGCGCAGAAGCCTCGTGGTTGCGCCAGCAGCACCGTGGTGCTGGGCTGGCGCAGGCTGGACCCGACGGATTCGGGCTGCTGGGTCATGGTCTGGTCAAACCGACGCTGGTGGGGGTTGCGGGCCTGGGCGCTGCGCAGGGCAGATCAAGTGGACCGGATGTGAATGGGCCGGTCAGTTGATCTTGGCTTCGACCCGGCGGGCTGCGGGGTCTTCGCCAGCCAGATTGGCTTCGGCCTGCATCGGCTTTTCCAGGACCACCCGGTCAACCGCGATGCCTGCTGCAGTCAATGAGTCACGCACCTGCATGGCCCTGGCCTTGGCCAGTTCCTGGTTGGCAGCGGGGTCGCCGCTGGCCGAGTGGTAGCCAGAGATGGCCACCTTGGCGGTGGGCGTGGCGGCCATGGTTGCGATCAGCTGCGCCAGTCCCTTGGCCTGCTCGGTATCCAGCACGCTGGCGCCGACGCCGAAGTACAACACCGAGCGCATCGCTTCGCTCAGCGGTGCCGGCAGGCCGGCTTGTGGCTTGGCCAGGCTCAACAGCTCGGGGTGGTCCTTGGCCATGGCTGCGCCATACAGCGGCTTGTAGGCACCCTGGTGGCAAGTCGTGCAGTTGACCTTGGCCACATCACCCTTGGGCCCGAGCCGGTTTGCCGGGAACGTGGCTGTCAGCGGCACCATGTGCTCGTTGTTGAGCTCACGCGCCATGCGGATGCCGTACCAGGAGGTGGTGCGCTGCGGCCGCTCCCAGGACTGGATGTCCCGGGTGTTGTGGCAGTAGGTGCAGTTGACCCCCAGCGACTTCGACATGTGCACCATCAGCGCGAAGGTGTGCTCGGCCTGCTTGGTGGAATGGCGGTTGGCCTTGTCGCCAGACTGTGCCATGGCCTCCAGGCCGTTGACCCGGATGTCCTGCGCACCCAACAAGTACGGCGTGAAGGGGTCGAAAGGCAGCGAGCTGTAGGCGACCGTCTTCATGCCCATGTTCTGGCCCGCCGTGTCACCCAGCAGCGAGTTGGCGTTGTTGCGGTCCTTGGGGCTGTACCAGACGTTGGCGGGCACGTTGTTGCCCCGGTGGCAGGTGTAGCAGGTGACACCCGTCTCGGCCACGTGTGTCTTCCAGTTGGAATTGATCGCCTGCGTCATCTGGATCATCTTGCGCGCCACCACCTTGGTGTACTTGCTGTCGTCCGCCAGATTGGCCAGGTTGTGGCAGTAGCCGCAGCCCTCGCCAGGTGCCACCCACTGGGTGATCGACGTCATGTGGCGGGTGAACGCGCCGACGCTCAGATCGCCCAGCACCTGCACGTTCTTGTAGATGTCCCTGGCCCGGGGCCCCTCGTTCGATGCGGGTTCGAGTGCTGCAGGCGCCGCATTGAGGGCGGCCTCCTTGGCCAGCAGGCGCGGGTTGTAGACCTGCTCCATGGCCGTGCCCCGATAGCCTGTCTGCACAGTGTCGATGGGAGGCCGTTCGCAGCCCGCCAGCAAGCCGGCGGCCACCACGGCCATCAAGCCGCGAAAGAGTCTGGATGTTGTGATCATGGCTTGGCTCCGATCAGCAGGGCCGGGTCAACAGGCATGGGCATCACCGAGGGATAGCTTGGCACCACGTGGTGCTTGACCGACCACAGGTACCAGTTGTCGACGACGGTTCCGGTCAGCAGGATGCCGATACCACCGACCAGCGGGCACAGCACAGCGAACCACCAGGCCCATCGATGGATCGACTCCATCGTGGCGTTGAAGCCCATGGTCCAGCGCCAGAACAAGGCAGCGCGTTCACTGGCGGTGCCGCGGTCGACGATCTGCTCAATTTCGCGTTCGCCGCCGTACCGGGTGACCGCCAGGATCGTGGCGCCGTGCATTGCAAACAGCAGCACCGAGCCGTAGAGGAAGACGATCGACAGCGCGTGGAACGGGTTGTAGAACAGGTTGCCGTAGCGCAGTGATATCGCCGTGGTCCAGTCCAGGTGCGGGAAGATGCCGAAGGGGACGGCTTCTGCCCAGCTGCCCATCATGATCGGGCGGAAGAAGCCGCACACCAGGAACAGCCAGATCGCTGCTGCGAAGGCCCAGGCGACGTGGGTGCCCAAGCCGAGCTGCCGGGCGCGACGGTAGGTCCGCGCCCACCACAGCAGCAGCGATGTCGTCAGCAGGAAGCCGGTCATCAACCACCAGCCGCCCTGTGCCAGTGGGGGAATGCTCAGGCCGAACGACGGTGGCGGTGGCTCCAGCGCCAGCCAGAACAGCTGCTTGATCAACTGCAATGGGTTCCAGCCCACCGACGCCAGCATGTTGAAGCCGATGATGTTGAACGCCAGCGTGCCGAACAGCAGCGAGGCCACGCCCAGCCCGCCAAGATAGATCGGGCCGACCTGGGCATTGCCAATCCGCCCGAGCAGGTGCACGAGAAACGGTTGGCCGCTGCGCCGCCAGTCGCCGCGCGGCAGTGCGATGCCATCATGCAGCGGGCCGACCGGCTGCACGGTGGTGAAGAGGTTTTGGTACTCCGCCATTTTTGTTCTCCTCGTCTTGGTGTTACATCCAGATGGGCAGGTTCAGCCACCAGCCCCACCACTCTGGCCATGATCCGGTCCAGAACGGCCCGCTGACCACGATGCACATTGCGGCAAACCACACCGCAGCCAGCGCCAGGAACAAACCCACGCGGTGGATGCCCAGTGTGCCGACCGAGTAGCCGATGAAGTCGCGGAAGAAGGTGTCTTCATGCTCCGGCGTCTTCACCACTTCACCCCGTCCGGGGTTGGTGGCCGACAGCACCAGTCCGCCGTGCATGGACAGCGCAAGCGTGGTCGCGAAGAACAGCGTCACCGCGATCATGTGCCACGGGTTGTAGTGGAAGTGCAGATACTGGTAGGCCGTGTTGCTGACCCAGTCCAGGTGGCTGTAGATGCCGTAGGGGAATGCATGCCCCCAGGCGCCCATCAGCACGGGGCGGATGATCTGCAGGGTGACATAGGCCAGGATCGCGAAGCTAAAGGCGACCGGCACATGCAGGCCCATGCCCAGCTTGCGACAGATTTCCACCTCTCGCAGCGCCCAGGAGCCGAAGGCGCCCAGTGCACAGACGGTGATGATCTGCCAGAGCCCGCCTTCCATCATCGGCGCGAAGCGCAGGCCGTAGGACAGGTCGGGCGGGGCGATGTTGATCTGCCACACGTTCCAGGTCGGGCCCATGGCCGCGCCCCAGAGAATCATGGCGGTACCCAGAAGGGCAAAAAAGGCGGTGGTGACGCCAAAGAAACCGACATAGAAAGGGCCGACCCAGAAGTCGAACAGGTCGCCACCCACCAGGGTGCCACCCCGGATGCGGTATTTGCGTTCAAAGCTCAGCATGGCCATGGGGTGTCCTTCAACCGGCTCGCGGATTGCGGAGCAAGAGCGCGGCAGGATTCAGGTGATTTGGGTGATGGTTGTGGTGCCGCTGTATCGGCACCACAACCCGGGGAGCAGACTGTGTCCGCTCTTACTTCGCGGGCATTGCCGCGTTCTGTGCAGCCTTGGCGGCTTTCACCGTGTCGGGGTGCCAGGTGTTGATGTTGTAACGATCTCCGCTGACCTGGATCAGATGGATGCTCGTAGAAACGAAGGCAATCAAGAGCCCCGTCAGGATGATCGCCTTGCGGGGATCGATGACTCGCCAAAAACGCCACATGTTCAATTCCTTTCTAGACAAGTTCGGACATGACGGTGTAGACAGCAGACTTCACGCCGCCCAGCACCGACTGTTCTCCTTCTGCCCCTGGCAGAAGATCGCGCCAGTTCTGACCCAACAACAGGGCCACCATGGCGGTCAGCAAGAAAGCGATGAAGATCACCACAAACGTGCTTTGCGAGCCCTGGAGAGAGCCCTTTCGTACCGCAAAGTGGGCTTCAGTCATTTCGAGTGCCATGTTGGACTCCTGTCAATCAAGTTAGAACCAGGGACGCCAGATCCACACCAGGCTGTGGGCAAAGAACGCACCAACCGCCCACAACAAGTACCCTGAGATGTAGTACTTGTGGAACTCTTGGCACTCTTCGTCCGTCAGCCCCGACGGATTCACGGTTGCAGCCATTTGCAATTCCTCCAGACAAGCCTTTCGGCGGAAAACGTGCCGCGGGCGGCACGCGTGAGACCGATGCGGCCTGATGGCCACCTCGGATGAGCACCCGAACAAACCGGGCGTTTTCTTGATGGCCTGCCAGGTGGCAGGTCGTCGTTGTTTGCTGTCATGTCGTCACCACCTCGGGATGGCCGAAGAGCCGCTCCACCAGGCTGGCCTCCACCAGTTGCGCGCCGCGCTCGCGCGCCTCGCGCTCGGCCGCATCGCGCATGCGTTTGGCCGCCGAGATCTGCACCAGCACCGGCTGCGCACCAATCAACTCGGCCAGCAGGGTTTGGGCCTCGGGTGTCCAGGGCAGGCTTTCGTCGCGCGGTGCGCGGCTGGGCGTGGCCTCGATCTTGTCGAGCTCGGTGCCCAGCGGCAGGATGTGGAACAGTGCGTCGAACAGTGCGTTGCAGAATTCCTGCACCAGATAGGTGGCGCCTGCATACCCCATGAACGGCGTGCCCGTGTGGCGCCGGATGATCGGCAGCGGAAACGAGGCGGGAATGAAGCTGGCCTTCGGCCCGGGGCCTGCAGTGCCTGCAGCGGCCTGCTCGGCCAGGTAGATGCGCTCGTTGTAGCTGCCGTACAGCACCAGGGGAGTCTTGGTGTGCACCAGCTGCCGAACGGCGTCGTTGTCTGTCTTCTCGCCCGGGCGGCGGGCGATCGCAAAGTTGCAGGGCAGGCCCAGCTCGTCTTCCAGGAAGTGGCGGATGCCGCGGGTGTAGGTCTCGTTGGCCACCACGCCGAAGCTGGCGGTGGCAAAGAAGTCTTGCGTCACTGAGCGCCACAGGTCCCAGATCGGCTTGATGGTGCTGTGCTTCTCGCGCTCGATGAAGGGCTCGGGGTCCAGGCCCAGCAACTCGCCGAGTTGGCGCAGGAACTTCGTGGTGCTGTGCAGGCCGATCGGCGCCTGCAGGTAGGGCCGCTCCAACGCTTCGCAGAGCATGCGGCCGAACTCGCGGTACATGCAGATGTTGACGTCGGCTTCCACCAGCCGCGACACATCCGCCAGGTGGCTGCCCAGCGGGAACACCATGTTGATGTCGGCGCCGATGCCCTGCACCAGGCGACGGATCTCGGCCAGATCGCTGGGCGCATTGAAGGTGCCGTAGCTGGGGCCGATGATGTTGACGCGGGGCCGCTCACCAGCCGGGCGCTCAGCCATCGGCTTGCGTTGCGGCACCTTCTTCAAACCGTATTCGCTCCACAGCCAGAACATCGCCCGGTTGGCGCATTGCCACTGGTCTTCGTCGATGGTGCGCGGCAGGAAGCGTTGCAAATTGGTGCCAGAGGGCGTGACACCGCCGCCGATCATTTCGGCGATCGACCCGGTGACCACCACGGCCGGCAGATCAGGGTCGAGTGCGGCATGCGCCCGCCGCATCGCGCCCTCGGTGCCTTCGCGGCCCAGTTGCTCTTCGGCCAGGCCCGTCACCACGATCGGCAGCTCATGCGGTGGCAGGGCGTCGGTGTAGTGCAGCACGCTGGTCACGGGCAGGTTCTCGCAGCCCACCGGGCCGTCGATCACCACTTGCAGGCCCTTGATGGCGGTGAACACGTACACCGCACCCCAGTAGCCGCCAGCACGGTCATGGTCGAGCACCAGCATCTCAGTGCCCCCCCGTCTGGCACGGCATGCAGCGAAGCTGGCAGTTCATACCATTTCCTCCGCTTTGCGCTTCTTGGCCATCCGCAAGGCCTGGCGGCGCTGCTCGCTCTTGAATTCGGGCCGGTCTTGCGGTACGCCGTGGCTGGCCTCCCAGACACCGGCTGCATGGCCTGTGCCGGTGCTGCCGAAGAAGTCGCTCATCGCATCAAAGCGCGACTTGTTGCCGATCGCGGCATTGATCACGGCCGCCAGTGAGCCGGCACCGGCCGGGCCCATCAACGGGCGGGCCGAGATCAGGTTGGTGAAGTACAGCGCGGGCCGACGCAGTTCCTTGGCTGCCTGCACCACTGGTGTGGTGCCGATGGCCAGGTCCGGCTGGTACTCATGCATGGCCGCCAGATCCTGCTCCAGGGAGGCCCGGAACTGAACCTGGACACCGCGGGCCTGCAGCCAGTCGCAGTCGTCCTTGTTCCAGGGCGTAGCCGGGCAGGCGCTGCCGACGTAGCGCAGATCGGCGCCGCTCTCGACCAGCAGGCGTCCGACCAGCAGTTCAGATCCTTCGTAGCCGCTGAGCGTGATGCGGCCACGGATCGGGCTCTTGGCAATCGACGCCCGGATGATGGGCAGGAAGCGGTTCTTGGCCGCGTCGATCAGGTGCTGGGCCGTGCCGGTGGCCTGGCCGATGGCTTGCAGCCAGGCCTCGGTGCCGTCATGTCCCACGGGTGCCGAGCCCACCACGCTGCGACCGGCGGTTTCGAACTCCCGCACGCTGGCGGTGTAGAACGGATGCAGTGCTGCCACGGCCGTGCAGTCGAGTGCGGCATACAGCTCGCGCCATTCGCGGGTGGGCACCACCGGGCCAGCCGCCAACCCCATCGGGTCCAGCAACATGCCGATGATCATCGGGTCGGCCGGGAACATCTCGCCCAGCAGGGCAATGGTGGGTTTGGCTGTCCGCCCGGCGCGTGGCGCCTGCACGGGGCCGGCCATGGCCTCGCTGCGGGCATAGCGCAGCATCGCGCCGGCCAGCACGTCTTTGGCCTCGGCATGTGTGGGCACGCCGAATCCCGGCACGTCGATGCCGATGATGCGCACGCCGTTGATGTCCTTGGGCAGGATCTGCAGCGGCACGCCGCTGGCAGTGGGCACGCACAGGTTGATCACCACGATCGCGTCAAGCTTGGCCGGGTCGGCCTGGGCGTGCACGGCTTCGCGGATGTCCTCGAACAGCTTGCCGGTGACCAGGCTTTCGCTGTTGAAGGGCACATAGCCCACGCTGCGGCGCGCGCCGTAGAAATGCGAGGTGAACGTCAGTCCGTACACGCAGCATGCCGAGCCCGACAGGATCGTCATGGTGCGCCGCATGCGCAGCCCAACCCGCAGCGATCCGAAGGCCGGACACATGCTTTGCGGCTGATCATGCGGGCCGCGGTCCGCAGCCTGCGGGTAGTCTTTGGCGTACTGGTCCAACACCTCTGACTTGCCTGCGGAGCGCGCTGCGGCCAGCAGTGTTTCACCGCCTGCATGGCAGCCCATGCCATCGCCCTGGATGGCGGTGGTCATGGCGCCTGCTGCTGGCACGCTGCCAGCGTCGACGATGGGAATGACGGGATGGTTCATGGCTTCAGACCTCGTCGTAGATCACTTCGAGCGTGGTCTTGACGACTTCCTTCTTGCCGCACATGTCGAACTGGGTGGCGGGCTCCAGCACCACGTCGCGGCCCACCGATGCGGCCGAGAACAGGCCCAGCAGCTGGTCTTGCGTCATGGGGCGCGGGCGCATGGGGGTGGAGGTGCCCACGTTCTCTGCCAGCTCGGCGAACATCGGGCCCCAGGGGGAATCCGGGCGGCCGATGATTTCGTAGCTGGCGCTCTTGCGGCGGATGTCTTCGTTGGCCGGGATGGTCGACAGCACCGGGATGCCGACCTGCTGGGCAAAGGCAGCGGCTTCGCCGGTGCCGTCGTCGCGGTTGATGACCATGCCGGCCACGCCCACGTTGCCGCCGAGCTTGCGGAAGTACTCGACCGCGCTGCAGACGTTGTTGGCCACGTACAGCGATTGCAGGTCGTTGCTGGCGACGACGATGACCTTCTGGCACATGTCGCGGGCAATCGGCAGGCCGAAGCCGCCGCACACCACGTCGCCAAGGAAGTCGAGCAGCACGTAGTCGAAGCCCCAGTCGTGGAAGCCCAGCTTTTCCAGCAGCTCGAAGCCGTGGATGATGCCGCGCCCGCCGCAGCCACGTCCGACCTCGGGGCCGCCGAGTTCCATGGCATACACGCCGTCGCGCTTGAAGCACACATCACCGATGGCCACCGCTTCACCAGCGAGCTTCTTCTTGCTGCTGGTCTCGATGATGGTCGGGCAGGCGCGGCCACCGAACAGCAGGCTGGTGGTGTCGCTCTTGGGGTCGCAGCCGATCAGCAGCACCTTCTTGCCCTGCTGCGCCATCATGTAGCTGAGGTTGGCCAGCGTGAAGCTCTTGCCGATGCCGCCCTTGCCGTAGATCGCGATGATCTGGGTTTCCTTGGTCACCGCACCGGTGGCCACAGGATCGGGTTCGATGGCAGCCTCGGCGCGCAGTTGCAGGTCGCGCAGGATCTGGATGGGGGCCGTGGTGGCTTGGTTGCTGTTGCTCATGTTCAGTGTCTCCAGTCGAGAACCATCTTCAGACATTGGGTGTCTTCGAAGGCTGTGCGGTAGCCTTGTTCTGCCCGGTCGGGCACGGTTTCGTGGGTGATCAATCCATCCAGGGACAAGTGGCCGCCCGCAATCAGCGCTTGCACTGCCAACAGGTCGGGCCGTTGCCACTCAGCGGCCATGCGGATGCGTGCTTCGCGCATGAAAGCCGGCGCAAAGTTGAATTGAAGCGGCTGGTTGTAGAAACCCGCCAGCACGATCTCGCCATCGGGCGCCAGGTGGCTGATCAGCGTGTCGAGCATGCTGGCATCACCGCTGACATCGCAGATCACGTCATAGTCGCGGCGGGGGTCGGCCTTGGGGGCGATGACGGTGTAGCCCTCAGCGCCGCCACAGCGCGCAGGCTGGGTCTCCCAGACCACGGTGGACTTGCAACCTGCTGCCACGTTCAGGCGGGCCAGCAGTCTGCCCAGCACGCCGTGGCCGACGATCAGCTGCGGCGGTTGCGGATGGGCCACACGGCCTCCGCGTGCCACTGCGTGGTAAGCCGTTGCGGCCAGTGCGAGCAGAACCGACTGATTGCCCAGGGCCGCATCGACCTGCATGGCCCGCCGGCCCGGCACCACCAGGTGCGATGCCGTGCCGCCGAACAAGCCGCGCACCGGCTGGCCGCCCAGCGGACCGAAACAGTTGGCGCCCGGCACGAAGACCAGGTCACCCACCTGGTGACCGCTGGCATCGCCGGCAACGATCACCTGGCCCACCGACTCGTAGCCCGGCACCAGCGGATAGCCCATGCCGGGGAAGGCGGGCATGCTGCCGTCGAACAACAAGCGTTCCGTGCCTGTCGAGATGCCGCTCCAGTGCACCTCGACCACCACGTCGTCAGCGCTCGGCTCGGTCAGCGCCAGTTCAACCACACGCAAGTGCTGCGGTCGATCCAACAAGACGGCGGTTGTGTTCATGGGCGGGTGGCTGTTCAAGCGGGAAGAGGCGGGTGGTTTGCGTGGTGACTTGCTATGACTGTCACTCTAACGTGACTTACAAAAGTGTCAAGATAAAGTGACATAAGGACTTCCCCGTGACCCGCAGGTTTTCAGGCCTGTTTGCGCACCCGGGCCACCAGGACCTGGGTCTGCAGCGGGGTCGCGTTCGGCAAGTGCTGCGGCGCTTCGAAGCCGCACTGGTGCAGCAGCGCTGCCAGGTCTGCCACCCGCCGTGGTCGGCCGCTGCCCATGGCCCACAGGTACATGCCGAAGTAGGCGTCGCCCATCGCCTGCGCGCCCGGGGTGCCCGCCATGGGCTCGGCCAGCAACAGCACGCCGTCGTCAGGCAGCACACGGCGCACGGCGTGCAGCAAGGCCAGCACCTTGGCGTCGTCGTGGTCGTGGACCACGCGCACCAGGCTCACGACATCGGCACCGCCGGGCAGCACGGTGGCCACGAAGTCGCCGCCCACGGCCTGCGCCCGCTGGCCCAGCCCGAGGCTGTCAAAGCGCGCCTGGGCGCGCTTGGCAACTTCGGGCAGATCGAACACCGTCACCTGCAGGTGCGGCCAACGTTGCGCCACGGCACTGGCAAACACACCTTCGCCGCCGCCCACATCGAGCAGGCGGCGGTGTCGCCGCATGTCGTAGGCGTTGAGAATTTCCTGGGTCACCAAAGGCTGGGACGCGGCCATCAAGGCCGAATAGGGCGCCACCTGGTCGCTGTCGAGCGCGTGGGGCTGCGGGCTGCGGGCATAGGCCCAGTACCGTGCCAATGCCGCATCGCCCAGCGGCGCGCGCAGCAGCGCCAGGGGGTCGGCCATGTCGGCGTACAGCACCGTGTGGTGTTCGACCATCGCCGTCAGCGCCTGGTTGTCGACCATGGGCGCGCCCAGCGGCCCCAGGGCGTAGACCGGTCGTCCGTCCGGTGCGTGGCGGCGCTCGCGCCGCACCAGCAGGCGCAGGGCCACTGCCGCGTCCAGCAGGCGCATGCAGGCGTCCAGAGGCAAGGAGAGTTGCGGCGCCAGGGCTTCGGCACTGGCCGGGCCCTTGGCCAGCCGGTCGAACAGCCGCAGGCGCACACAGGCCAGCAGCACCTGGCTGTAAGTGAAGCCGGCCACCAGGTCGAACAGCTCGCCCGCACGCCGGCGGGTCAGGGGCCGGGTCAATGGAAACCTGGCAGCCCAGCGCCGGAACTCGGGGCTGGCGATACGCCGGTCGCGCCAGCCATACCAGCGCTCGAGCAGGCGCTCCAGCATTGACAAGGGGATGTCCGGTTCCACAGGTGTCGGGACGGGAAGTGCGTGCATGTGCCGGTTCTCGGTGCGCAAGCGTCAGGCCGCGTTGCGGGCCAGCTGGTCGCACCAGGCTGCCGGCACCAGGCGCTCGGACTCCGCGCGCACCAGTGCCCGCAGCTGCCTGTCGCCCCGGCAGTCGGGCACCGCATCGGCGGCGTTCTGGATCAGGCTGTGGAAGTGCTCGACCGCCCCCAGCAAGCCGTGGGTGGCCGCCGCACTGGGCCGGCCCAGTGCCTGGTCACGCCCGGTCGGCTTGCCAAGCAAGGCCGGATCGGCCAGCACGTCGCGGATGTCGTCGGCCACCTGGTAGGCCTCGCCCAGCCATTCGCCCAGGGCGCACCAGGGTTCGCAAGGGGCGCCCGCAGCCGCCGCGCCGGCCATCGTCGCCGCAGAGAACAGGGCCCCGGTCTTGGCGCGCTGGTAGTCGCGCAGCGACAACTGGGGCTCGCACTCCCAGGCCTGCCCGGCAACGATGCCGTGCGGCTGCCCTACGCCCCTGGCGATCAGGCCCAGCACGGTCGGCAGCCTTGCGGCTTGCGCCGGGTTGGCAGCACCCAGCACCTGGAATGCCAGGACGATCAGCGCGTCGCCGGCCAGGATGGCCAGCCGCTCGCCGAATTCCACATGCACCGTGGGCAACCCCCGGCGGGTGGCGGCGTCGTCGAAGCAGGGCAAATCGTCATGCACCAGTGAGGCGCAGTGCAGCAACTCGATCGATGCCGCCGCAGCATTGCTCAACCCGGGGTCGCTGTCGCCACAGGCCAGCGCCACGGCCACGCACAGGCGTGGCCGCACGCGGGCACCGCCCGGGAAGACCGCGCGCCGCACGGCGGCGGCCAGGCGCGGCGGGCCGCCAGGCAGTTCGGTGCCGGACAGTGCGGCTGACAGGGTCTGCTCGATGCGTTGTGTAGGGTTCATGGATGCTCCGGCGGATGTCCGATCGACCTCGGGCGCAGCGCCCATGTCACCGAACAATGACAATCTAATGTGTCACGCAGGATAGACATCTGCACCGGAAGCGTCAACTCTGGTTGTCACTCTGCTGCTACGCCCAGGTGTCCCTGCACCGGCTTCAGGCCTTTTGCCGGCGTCTGTCCATCGGCCGCACCGGCCAGTCGCCAATAGTGTCATTATTTATGGATAGCGCCAGTGTCAGTTTTAGTTGACAATCAAGTTTGCCGTCCTCCCACCCCGCCAGTTAGTCTGCGGGGTGGGAGGCGGCAAAGTCCATGCTCCTGGTGCGCCTTTGGCGCCACCCAAAAAGGAGTCTTGGTGGCCTTGACCCATGGAAAAGCGACACTGGCATGAGTCCGAGCCCTCCTGATCTGACGGATCTGGGCGCATTGGCCGGGTTAGCGCCCGAGCTGGCGAACACATTCGCCACGATTGCCAGCGACATCGCGCTGGTGATCGATGTCAACGGCGTGATCCGCAATGTGGCCCTGGGCGAAGCCGCGATCGGCCGCCGCGCCGACCAGTGGGTCGGCTGCCAGTTCATCGACACCGTCACCCAGGACACCCGCAGCAAGGTCGAGCTGCTGCTGCGGGATGTGCTCAGCACCGGCGTATCGCGTCGGCGCGAGGTCAACCTGGCTGGCGTGGGCGGCGCCAACATTCCGGTGGCGTTTGCCGCCATCCGGCTGGGCGTCAACGGCCCGGTGCTGGCAGTGGGGCGCGATCTGCGCGCGATCGCCGCGATCCAGCAGCGCTTCCTCGTTGCCCAGCAGGAGCTGGAGCGCGACTACTGGCGCCAGCGCCAGACCGAGGCGCGCTACCGCCTGCTGTTCCAGGTGGCCACCGACGCTGTGCTGGTGGTCGACGCCGCCACGCTCACCATCATTGAAGCCAACCGCGCTGCGGCCGAGCTGTTCGGCTGCGCACCGGGGCAGATGGCCGGCCAGCATGTGGCAGCCAGCATCGACAGCGCCTCGCGCCCTGCGGTCGAGGAACTGCTCAACGCCACCCGCGCCAGCGGCAAGCCGGCCGAGATCCGGGCACGCCTGGGCGCGCAGGGCGGGCAGCCGGGTGTGGCGCTGGTGGATGTGTCGGCCACGCCGTTTCGCGCCACCTCTGATGGCAGCAGCCAGCTCCTGCTGCTGGTGCGGGTGCGCAGCACCGAGCGCCGCAGCAGCGACGCCGCCCGCCGCCTGGCTGATTTTGTCGAGCATTCGCCCGACGCCGTGGTCATCACCGACAGCAACGGCCGCCTGCAAAGCGCCAACCCGGCCTTCCTGGCGCTGTGCCCGAGCGGCGCGACTGACAGCCAAACCAAGGGCCGCACCCTGTCTGACCTGCTGGGCGACCCGGGCCACCGCCTGGCGTCACTGGTGGCCGAGGTGCGGCGCAATGGCATTGCCACCCAGGTGCGGGCGCCCATCGGCGGGCTGCGCGGCATCTGGGCCGCTGGCCGGCCTGAAGAAGTCGAGGTGTCTGCAGCGCTGCTGCCCGAAGGCGACCAGGAATGCATCGGCTTCATCCTGCGCCGCCTTGCCCCCCGGCACGACCTGCCGCTGCAGCCGGTTGACGGCCTGGCCGTGGCCATCGAGAACCTGGCGGCGCAACTGGGGCGGGTGTCCTTGCCTGAGCTGATGCAGGAAGCCACCCACCTGGCCGAGCGGCATTTGGTCCGCAGCGCGCTGGAACGCGCCCGCGGCCATGCGCCGACGGCGGCTGACTGGCTGGGCATCACGCCCGAAAGCCTGTCCCTGCGGCTGATGCGGCACGGCCTGGCCGCCGATGGCGACACGCCACCGCTGCTGAACTGACACCAGCCGCGGCAACAGCGCAAGCCCGGGATTGCCGCTGTCGCGCTGGCAGCGCACTGGGGTAATCTCCGCCCCGTGGAATACAGCCCCGCCTTCGGCCAGGCCGACCTCAGCAATTGCGAGCGAGAGCCCATCCACCTTGCTGGCTCGATCCAGCCACATGGCGCTTTGCTGGTCATGCGTGAGCGTGACGGTCTGGTGGTGCAGGTGTCGGACAACTGTCCCGACTTGCTGGGCCTGCCGGTTGATCGGCTGCTGAACCGGCCGCTTTCGGTGCTGGGCGGCGACCTGGAGGCACGGGTGCAGCTGATGTCTGCAATGCCTGACCTGGCCGACCCGATGCCGCTGCAGGCCCATACCCAGGTGGGTGCCGTGCCGCTGGAATGGTCGGCTGTGCTGCACCGGGTGCCCGGGCAAGGTGTGCTGGTGCTGGAGCTGGAAGCGCCCGGCGGCGGCGGCCCCGACGGCGCCGTGGTGGCCGATCAGCCGAACCTGATGCACCGCTTGTCTGACGCAGTGCAGCGCTTCGGCCAGGCCGCCAGCATTGGCGTGCTGTGCGACGGAATGGTGCGCTGCGTGCGCGACCTGACCGGCTATGACCGGGTCATGGTCTACAAGTTCGACCCCGACGGCCACGGCAAGATCATTGCCGAGGCCCGCCACCCCAGGATGGAGACGCTGCTGGGCCACCAATACCCGTCCACCGACATCCCGCAGCGGGCCCGTGCGCTGTACCTGGCCAACCGGGTGCGGGTGCTGGTGGACGTGCATGACCAAGCCGCGCCGCTGGTGCCGCTGCAGCTGCCGGCCGACCCGCAGGGCGGCCGCCCGTCTGCCGACCCGCTGGACATGTCGATGTGCGCACTGCGCAGCATGTCGCCGCTGCACCTGCAGTACCTGAAGAACATGGGCGTGTGCGGCACGCTGGTGGTGTCACTGGTGCGTGAAGGCCAGCTGTGGGGCCTGATCGCTGCCCACCACGACAGCCCGCGTGCCATCAGCCCGGCGCTGCGTGCGGCCTGCGACCTATTGGCCGAGGTGGCCGCCACCCGCATCGCCGCGATCGAGAACTACGCCCATGCCCAGATCGCGGTGATGGTGCGCCGGCTCGAGCAGCGGCTGGTCGAGGCCACGTCCACCGAGGGCGACTGGCGCCTGGCGCTGTTCCGCAATCCGCGTGCCCTGTTGCAGCCGCTGGAAGCCACCGGCGCCGCGCTGTTCCATGACGGTGAATGGCTCACCACCGGCGAGGTGCCGTCCACGGCCGAGCTGCGCGAGTTGCTGCTGTGGGTGGATGGCCGTTATGCGGATGCGCCGTTCGCCACCGCCTCGGTGGGCAAGGACGACCCGCTGCTGGATGCACTGACGCCGGTGGCCAGCGGCGTGCTGGCGGTCAAGCTGTCGAACCAGCGGCCCGATTACCTGATGTGGTTCCGCAAGGAGCAGCTGCACACCGTCACCTGGGCCGGTGACCCGGTCAAGCCCACGGTGGACGACGACCCGCTGACACTGTCGCCACGCCGCTCGTTTGCCGCCTGGAGCGAAATCGTGCGCGGCACCGCGCTGCCCTGGAGTGCGGCCGAACTGGCGTTGGGCCGGGCCATCGGTGCCTCATTGGTCGACATCATCGTGCAGGTCAATGCGGTGCGCCTGCTGGTGGCCGAGCACCAGCTCGCCGGCGTGCGCACCACAGTGCAAAGCTCGCGGGAGCCGGTGGCCATTGCCGACGGCAACGGCCAGTTCCTGTTTGCCAACCCGGCCTTTGCCAGCCTGTTGGGTTGCGCCATTGACAGCCTGGACATGCTGGCCACCGCCTTCACCGACCCCGGACAGCTGCGGGCCGGGCTGGACGCCGTGCGCCGCCTGCACCAGGCCTGGCGCGGTGAACTCAGCCTGCGGCGCGGCGACGGCACCGACGCAGCCTTGCCCGTGGGGCTGCGCATCGAACTGGTGCCCGGGCGCGACGGCCAGGTGCTGGGCTACATCCTGGTGTTGAGCGACCTGCGCGACAACCACCGGGCCGACGCGGCCCGCCGCCATCTGGAAGACGCCCTGCAGCAAGCCAGCCGCGGTGGCCGGACCGACAGCAGCGCCCACACCCCGGGCATGCCGGCCGACCAGGTGATCAACGCCATTCTGACCAATGCCAGCCTGGCGGCGATGGACATTGCCGACAGCAGCAGCGGGCCGCGCGTGGCGCCCCTGCTCGAAGAGGTGGAGGCATCGGCGCGGCGCGCGGCGGGGCTGTATGCCCGCATCCGGCAGCTGGGCTAGCGCAACCTTTCGCGCTGTGCAGCACTTCAGGCAACCGTTGGATCTGGCGTCCCGGCCAGGCGTGAATCAGGGCGCTGCGCAGTGGCATCACGGTGGCCTGCAACGACGCCATGGCGGCAAAGGCACAGGGTGATGCGCGCTGTGGCGTCTGACATTGCACTAAGGCCCGGCCAGTTCTTCGAACAGCAGCGCATGCTGCGCGAATGCCCACTGCGCCTCGGCCACCAGGGCTTGCTGGGCGGTGTCGTCCAGCGGCAGGCTGTCCAGCGCGGTACGCAGGCCCTGGCCAAGGCGTGCCACCTCGGCCGGCGGGCCGAAGTCGAAGAAGCGGGTGCCGGCTTCACCATGCAGGCCATAGGCTTTCTGTGCCACCCGGCGCAGTGCCTGCCCGCCGGCCAGATCACCCAGGTAGCGCACATAGGCATGCGCGGCCAGCGCCGATGGCTGGTGCCGGGCCAGTGCCTGCAGCCGGTTGGCATAGGCGGTGGCCGCAGCACCGCCTGGCGGCAGCGCGGTGTGCCAATCGGGGCCGGCGCCGTCGGCCAGGTCGGCCTGCAATGCGGCGCAGCGGGCCAATGGGCCGAGTTGCAGCGGCGCCAGCAGCGGGTGGCTGGCCTGCTGCGCCAGGCCGTCTTCCAGCGCCTGGTAGACCAGCAGCAGGTTGCGCTGCATCTGCCAGAAGCCGAGGGCCGGCAGCGCACCGCGCAGCATGGCCGGCATCACACCGGCGCGTTCAGCCGCCGCATGCAGTGGCCAGGTGCCTTCACGCAGACGCTTCGCCAGACCCGTGCTCATGTGTGCCTTTCCGCTGCAGCGGGAAGGCAGGGGTGGCCTGCCCGGGCCGGCATTGTAGAGGCCGCCCCATGAGCGCGGCCCTGGACTGGTCGCGTGACGGCGCCCACTGGCCCCACCGCAGTGCCAGCCGGTTTGTCGATGCGGGCGGTTGCACCTGGCATGTGCAGGTGCTGCGGGGCACGCCGTGCCAGCCGGTGGTGTGGCTGCTGCATGGCACCGGCGCGGCCGGCCATTCCTGGCGTGCGCTGATGGACCTGCTGTCGCCGCATGCCACGCTGGTGGTGCCTGATCTGCCCGGCCACGGTTTCAGCGGGCCGCTGCCGCAGGTGTCCCTGCCGGCCATGGCCCGGGCGCTGGCCGCGCTGGCCGAGACCCTGGCCTTGCCGCCCGCGCTGATGCTGGGCCATTCGGCAGGCGCGGCCCTGGCGGTGCGCGCAACGCTGGACGGGCTGATGGCGCCGGCCCAGCTGGTGGGCATCAATGCGGCCCTGCTTCCGTTCGAGGGTCTGGCCGGCCGGGTGTTCGGCCCGATGGCCCGGCTGATGGCCCGCCAGGCCTGGGTGCCCTGGCTGTTTGCCCGCAGCGCCCGCGACACCGCCGCAGTGCAGCGCTTGGTGGCGGCCACCGGCTCGACGCTGGACGCACAGGGCCTGGCGCTGTATGGCCGCCTGATGCGCAGCCCGGCCCATGTGGCGGGTGCGCTGGCCATGATGGCCGACTGGGACCTGGACCGCCTGTGGGCCGACCTGCCCCAACTGGGCGTGCCATTGACGCTGCTGGTGGGCGGGCAGGACGGCACGGTGCCGCCGGCCCAGGCCCAGCGGCTGCGGCTGCGGCTGCCGCCCACCCGGGTGCAGTTGCTCGACGGCCTGGGCCACCTGGCCCATGAAGAAGCGCCGCAGCGCGTGGCCGATGTGCTGGCCGCGCACGGCCTGGCAGGCGCACTGCGCCATCCGCCCCGGCGAGCGGCCTGAGATCGCCCCGGTCAGCCCTGTCGCCGTCCGGCGTCCGGCGACAGGGTGCGGGCGGCGCGTGACAACAGTGCCGCATCCATCTGCGGCAGCGGCAGATAGCGCGCATTGAGCGCGTCCGACAACTGGCGGGCCACCGTGGGCCCGGCATTGGCCACAGCCCGGCTGGCGCCGGGCGCGGTGTCGACCACCAGCATGCCCAGGCCCAAGGCGCGCAGCCCGCGTGCGCTGGCCAGCGCGTCGGCGATGGCCAGGTCACGGCCAGGTGCGCCGTTGCGGGCGATGTTGGCGCGGGCGTCGCTCAGCAG